>JBCCXQ010000014.1:0-52421 GCA_039191365.1 Cyanobacteria bacterium P01_F01_bin.13
GACCCTGAGTTTGAAACGTTCTACACCAAGAACATCCTTCTGAATGAAGGCATTCGTGCGTGGATGGCACCCCAGGACCAGCCCCACGAGAAATTTGTATTCCCCGAAGAGGTACTGCCTCGTGGCAATGCTCTGTAAGAGCTGAATAGCACATAAAAAAGCCCTGGCTCTCAGAGCCAGGGCTTTTTTATGTGCTATAGTCCAATCAGCACAAAGTGCTCCTGGTATTAAAACCGTTTAGGGATAAGGAGGTGATGCCCATGAGTGAAAGTAGTTGTAAACGCATGGGTCTTCAGGTTGACGTGAGCCGGCTGTGTGCTGGGGCTGTTCTCTAGAATTAGCTTCAAATTTTTGAAACTGAATTTGCTAGAGTTCCTTCCGGCAGTCTGGTTTCAACCTAAGACCCCACTAGACCGCTCCTATCTTGAAGTTGCTGAGGCACTTCCCTGATAGGAGCGGATAGTTTTTTAAAATGGGTGAGTTTGCTGCGCTCGTGAGTAGTAAGTTCGCTGCACTCGTGAGAAAGGGACGAGAAGATAATTCGTTTGAGATAGGATTTGACAAATTATTCCACTACTCACCACTCACGATTCATTACTCACCATTCACAGTTTCATGTCCAACGTACTATCCCCCGCCGAAATCCAGTCCAATCTCGCTTCATTACCTGACTGGACACTTGAAGGTGCCTCGATCAAAACTATCCTGACCTTCAAAAACTTTATTGAGGCCATTGAATATATCAATAAAATAGTTGCTCCTGCTGAGGCCGCCGGCCACCATCCTGATCTCGCTATTTCCTACAACCGAGTAGTTGTAAGCCTTACTACCCATGACGTAGGGGGCCTTACTCAACGGGATTTCACTCTAGCCCAGACACTCTCCCAACTGGCATAACTGGGGTTGTTTCTATCAATGGAACCACACTAGATTTGATGAGGTTTCACTATCAGCCAAGCAAAGTTGTCTAAAAGGTAGTGTACGTTGCTAGCTCTTCATTGAGAGATCTGCTAGCATTAGCCATAGCAATCAATGAGCATAGGCTAATTGTCTTAGGACAAAGTCCGCAGGCTCTTGATTCAGGCAAGATGATTTGAAAGTAGTTCAGCTATTTTGCTGACTATGTACTTTCTTCCTAGGTGTGAGGAGAACTAAATAATGTCTAACTTGTGGAAAGCCTTATTGGCTGGTCCTTTTGTATTAGGTACCGCTCTTTCCGGTTCTGCTGTAGCAGCAGATACTGCTGAGACTGTAAGCGTTGACGCTCTAAGCAATGCTGAGTCCATTCAACTCGCTCAGGTTACAAGCGTTTCCGAACTGTCCGACGTTCTTCCCTCCGACTGGGCTTACACTGCACTGCAGCGCCTTGTAGAGGAGTATGGCTGCCTTGAGGGTTACCCCGACCGTTCCTACCGCGGCAACCGTGCAATGACTCGTTATGAGTTCGCTGCTGGTTTGAACGCTTGTTTGGATGTAATTGTTCAGCTAATTGGTCCCGATGGCACTAGTGACCTAGAGACTATCAAGCGTCTTCAGGAAGAGTTCGCTGCTGAGCTGGCTACTATCCGTGGTCGCGTTGACACTCTAGAAGCTAGTGTGGCTGAGCTTGAAGCTAATCAGTTCTCTACAACTACTAAGTTGAAAGGTGTTTTAGATACTCACCTAGTGGTTCCTTTCGATGCTCCTAATGCTACTGAGGAAGTTACATTTGAGTATCGCGCCAGCTTGAACTTCGATACCAGTTTCACTGGTGAAGATCGTTTACGCTTCCGTTTCCGTGCTGGTTCTGACAGCGCTAATACCGCTTTAGGTGATATTGGCGGTTTAGCGAGTGCTGGTAATGGTGGCGGAGCTATTAGCGATAACGTCAGGTTTGACGACGTTTACTATGCCTTCCCTATTGGCAGCCGTATCAGTGCTACCTTAGCTTTCAACAGCATGGTTGCTGATGACTTCGTAACCAGCACCATCGTTCCTTTTGATGGTCCTGCGGTAGGCGATTTGAGTGGTCCTATTTTTTATGACAGTCTTGGTATTGGTGGTGGTGATGCCGGTCTGGGCTTAAATATTGCCTTTACTGACAACCTGGTGCTTGACTTGGGTTATGCATCTGCTAACGGTTCCAACGCAGCTGTCGGTCTATTTGACGGTTATGAGTACATTGCTCAGTTAAACTTTTTGAGCGATGGTCTGATTGATGCAGCTATCACTTACATGGATGGTGAGACCGTTGGTGGTGGTAGTGTAGATGAAATCATTGCTGGTTTGTTAAACCTCGACTTTGGTGGCTTTGAGGTCGGTGGTTTCTTTGCTGATCAGGATGGCGATGTATCTTGGATGGCTGGTGTTGCTGTTGCTGATTTCTTAGGAACTGGAAACTCTGCCGGTATCTACTACACTGAAACTTTCGGTGATGTCGATGTTGCTGAGGCTTATTACTCCGTTAACGTAAGCGACTATCTATCCGTAACTCCCGCTGTTATCTACGGTGATCCCGCTGGTAATTCTGGCGACAGCCTTTACGGTGCTATTCGTTCCACATTCAAGTTCTAAGTTTTATAGCTTAGCACTTTAGTGAAGAAGGCTCCGCTATTGGCGGAGCCTTTTTTAATTCGTTGCGTGGTTTATTTGCGCGTTAAAAACGGGTGGTAAGCTGCTTACGGCCGAAGTTTACTTGCAAATAAAAAATTTCTGTGGAAGGACCTGAAAAAGAATAAAAAACCTTGGCATTGGAGAGACCAAAGAGCAATCAGAAGAATCATAGAGAAGTTCTTCTTATGCTTTTTGTATTACATGCATTTCTTCAGATGATAGTGCGAAAACCATCTCTTGGTTCTCTAGTTGAATTCGCCAATACCCTGTCTTAGAGTCACCTGTAGTGTTTCTTGCTGTAGAACAAGACCTATTTCACCAATAGCATAGTCTGGATATAGAATTCTTACCCTGTCACATTGTTGAACCACGCTCAGGTTTTGTATAGATGTCTATACAGTCATCCAGGCTATAGCTTATTCAGGCTAAATCTATCATTAGGTAATAGTAAATTATACCGTTGGGATCATCAGTCTAAATAGTATTTGCTTGCGATATTGACTAAAGGTCCCCTAAGCTTTAACCGGTGTTTTCTCCAACATTAGCTTGGAGCGTTTAAACATTGAGGGGATTTCCACCGGATAATCGCCTGTAAAGCAGGCAGAACAGAAGCTTTTGGTATCTTGCTGAGTGGCCGCTAGCATCCCTTGCCAGCTGAGATACGCTAGAGTGTCCACAGCTATTTGCGCTTCGATTTCTTGAACGGATTTTGTAGCAGCAATTAACTGATCCTGACTATCTGTGTCGATGCCATAAAAGCAAGGATGGGTTACCGGTGGTGACGAAATCCGCATGTGAACCTCTGTAGCGCCTGCATCCCGCAAGGCTTTGACAATTTTTCGGCTGGTGGTCCCCCTCACAATCGAATCGTCCACCAGTAAAATCCGCTTACCTTCTAGAACATCCCTCAGAGGATTTAGCTTAATGCGAATTCCTGCTTCTCGCATCATTTGCGTAGGTTGAATAAAGGTGCGACCGACGTAGCGGTTTTTGATCAGGCCCTCTGCATAGGGAATGCCCGAGGTTTCAGCAAAGCCAATGGCCGCAGGAATTCCTGAGTCTGGCACAGGCATAATTAAGTCCACATCTGCCGGTGCTTCCTGAGCCAAAATATTGCCAAGGCGTTTACGGTAGCTATACAGACTCTCACCGTGATACACACTATCAGGCCGAGCAAAATAGACCATCTCAAAAATGCACAGACGGCGTTCAGGCTTCGCCCATTGCAATGATTTGATACCCATTTCACTAATCCAAATCAGTTCACCAGGTTGAACATCGCGAATATAGTGCGCATTGACGATATCTAGACCACAGGTTTCAGATGCAACCGCGTATTGGCCAGGACCATCCTTTGGGTTATCGCCACTAAAGTAACCCAACACCAGAGGACGAATACCGTTGGGGTCACGAATAGCCAAAATTCCTTCAGGTGTGGCAATGGTTAGACTAAAGGCTCCTTCACAGCGCTCACAAGCATCTATAGCTGCATCAATCCAGCCTTTGCCATCGTTAACAGCATCTGCCATAAATAGCGCGATGAGTTCTGTGTCGGTAGTAGTGATCAAAGTATGATTGCGCTGGAGTAGTTCTTCGCGTAACTGGGCAGCATTAACCACATTGCCATTGTGGGCGAGGGCCATTTCCCCTAAACGGGTAGATAAGACAGCAGGCTGGGCATTGGCAACACGGCTTGACCCCGTTGTGGAATAGCGAGTATGGCCGATAGCCCACTGTCCTGGGAGGCGTTCTAGTACAGATTCGTCAAAGACTTGGGAAACTAGACCCATATCTTTATGGACGTTGATGCTGCCATAGTCAAATGTGGCAATGCCAGCCGATTCTTGTCCACGATGCTGCAAGGCATACAGGCCAAAGTAAGTTAGCGTGGCCACATCGTCTGTAGGAGAAAAAACAGCGAATACCCCACAGGCTTCTTCTGGTTTATCAGGGTGAAAATCTACAGAAGAAGGGTGCGAAAACGTATCAGAAGGAAGAGGCATCGTGAGTCCGCTTAGCGTTAATGACAGCAAAAAGGAAGCGACAAATATTCATGACCTCAAGACTCTAGGGGGTTGGGCAACCGAATTGAGGTCTGAGGGAAAGAACAATCTTAATGTTTTCTTAATAGAACCGATCCTAGCATCCTCAGTAAATTCAAGGGCTATTGCTCTATTAGATCAATTTAGAGTTGTTTAAACGTTGAGGGCTCTCTCTATAGCGTAGCGCCAGCTGTCGGTCATGGTAGCAACTTCCAGATTAATCAGGGGTTTATCATCAAATATTTGAATCGTTAGTGGCGTTTTAGTCGCTGTTACAGTACCAATAACACTCCAGTCAGTTTTGAGTTGAGTCCTCAAATAAGTTTCCCAGTCAACAATGTATGCAGGGCCTACGGTGACAATGATACGAGCACCGCCCTCGCCAAAAAGCAGGGTGTCGTGGCGTTGGTCTGTTGCCGGTAAGTTAATGGTCGCGCCTAAGTTGCCGCCGATGGCAGACTCGGCAAGTGCGATCGCAATTCCCCCTTCCGCACAGTCATGGGCTGCCGTAATCCATCCCTGGCGAATGCCATGTCGGCAGGCTGCCTGTACCTTTAGCTCCAGGTCAATGTCTACTTTAGGTGGGTGTCCTGCCACCTGATCGTGGATAACCTTGAGATACTCTGAGGCCCCCAGGGTGACTGTGCCGTCAGCAGTTTCTTCCAGCGGCGTTCCTAACAAATAGATGAGATCGCCAGGCTTTTGCCAACTTTGGCCACAAATTCGATCTAGATCGTTAATCACACCCACCATGCCTACCACAGGTGTGGGATATATCGGCTGAGGATTACCCTCACTATCAACCGTTTCGTTGTAAAGCGATACATTACCGCCTGTCACAGGGGTTTTAAACGCGCGGCAGCCGTCCGACAAACCTCGGCAGGCCTCTGCTAGTTGCCAATATCCCACAGGTTTTTCAGGGCTGCCAAAATTCAGATTATCCGTGACTGCAATTGGCTCTGCCCCCACACAGCTGAGATTACGAGCGGCTTCAGCCACCGCCGCCAAACCCCCCTCATAGGGATTGAGATACACATAGCGCGGATTGCAATCTGTCGTCGCCGCCACACCAGAGTTAGCGCTGGTACCCGCATCCCCCTCCAAGGGTCGCAATCGCAAAATAGCTGCGTCAGCTCCCCCCGGCAGCATGACCGTATTATTTTGTACCTGCTGGTCATACTGGTGATATACCCACTGTTTCGAGGCAATGGTCGGTGTACTCAGCAGTGCCAGCACCACATCGTTCCATGATTGGCCATGGATACCTGCCGCAGAACAATCCGATAAATTATTCTCATGCCAATCCCAGGCCTTCTTGGCATAGGCAGGGGGCTCTGCCAAAACCTTACGTTCGTATAGCGGGGTATTGTCTGCCAGGGCAGATGCTGGCACTTCAGCAGCAACATCCCCCTTAAATAAAATCCTAACGATGGGCTCCTGGATAACTTCACCCGCCACTACGGCATGCAGTCCCCAGCGCTCAAAAATATTGATCAGCTCCTGCTCTCGACCTTTTTCGCCTACAAACAGCATGCGTTCTTGGGACTCTGACAACAGGTACTCGTAGGGCACCATGCCGGTCTCCCGCACAGGTACCTTATCAAGATCTAATTCAATGCCCACACCTCCATTTGAGGCCATTTCAGACGTTGAGCAGGTAATTCCTGCAGCTCCCATATCCTGGGCAGCGACCACTGCCCCTGTCTTAAAGGCCTCTAGACACGCTTCCACCAGGGATTTTTCCAGGAATGGATCTCCCACCTGCACCGCTGGACGGTCAGCCTCTGACTCGTCTGTGAGTTCTGCACTGGCAAAGCTAGCGCCCCCCATACCATCCCGTCCTGTAGTGGAACCCACATAAAGAACTGGATTTCCGATGCCCGATGCCCCAGATTTAACAATCTCTTGGGTTTCCATCAGACCAATGGCCATAGCATTTACCAGAGGATTACCTGCATAGGCCCCATCAAAGTAAATTTCACCCCCCACCGTCGGCACCCCAAAGCAATTGCCATAGTGCGAAATTCCTGACACCACTCCTGAGAAAATCCGTCGCGTGTTGGGATTGTCTAGGGTGCCAAACCGCAACGCATTGAGAACGGCTATGGGGCGCGCTCCCATGGTAAAAATGTCCCGCAAAATACCCCCCACCCCTGTGGCAGCTCCTTGAAACGGTTCTACGGCCGATGGGTGATTGTGGGATTCAATCTTAAATACTAGACGCTGACCATTCCCAACATCGACTACGCCAGCATTTTCCCCAGGCCCCACTAAAATGCGCGGTCCCTCAGTAGGAAACTGTTTGAGCAGAGGCCGAGAGTTTTTATAGCAGCAGTGCTCTGACCACATCACACCAAACATGCCTAGCTCAGCTCGATTAGGGTGCCGTCCTAATCGCTGAAAAATTTCATCATATTCACCGGGTTTTAGCCCCTCAGAAGAAATTTCCTCAGGGGAAAACGGAATCGGGTTAGATGCATTTGTAGACATTGATATGAATGATGCGGCAGGGGTCAACAAGGGTTGATTGTAAACCGTCTTTGGTGAGTCAAACGTGTCAAAGTTTGGACTAACGTTTTAGTCCGCCGATTTATGTTGACTCAAAAAAAAACCGACAGAACTCCCGCGAGTTCTATCGGCTGGTTGTGTGTTCCCTGTAGATGACTCGGCTAGAGTTGAGTCATCCTTAGTATGCTGAATTTGTCATGGAGTGAGAGCGATCTAAGTCATCGTTCACCTGTGATTTTGATCACATTTGATCACATTTTTATTGATTTCGATCACAAATGTTCGTGAATACTGACATTCAAGCAGTACTCAAAGGGCTATCCCATCGCTCCTAACGTATTCTTCCAGGTCAGCTCTTTGCAAAGTACCTGCAGTGCTCGCTGGTCGTCACCCGTAAACAGCCCTGAGCTGCTTAGCTCGGTCAGTACTTGCTGAGTCAGCTGAGTGGCAAACGTGCCACCACAGTTAAGCAAGTGCCCGTAGTACCTAAACTGTGGCTGGTTGTCAGCATTCAAATGAAACTGATGACGGCTTTGGGTATCCATGCAATAAACGGGGGTGTTGACAGGCACTACATGCCGAGGAATCCCATGTTGCCCATAGGTTTGACGCCCCTGGTAGATTAAGCTGCCCACCAACACCACATTCAGCAGGGTTTTTGTTTCTTGGATCAGATCAGGTGTAAATAATGGGTCTGGCGCACTGGTAAGTTGAGGACCACTATTCAAAAAGGCTGGATTAAACAGCTGTGAGTTGTAAATAATGCCGACAGCCCAGTGCTGTTGCTGTGTCTCTAGCGAGACAAATTGCCCAAAGCCATAGTCACTGGGAACAGGCGGGTCAACCACATCCCTATCAGTATCTAACTGCACCACGTAGTCACAGTGGGAGGTTGACTTCACCACAGTGCCCAATTTGCAGCCTTTAGCGCTCTTCTTCACGGCCATTACATGGAAACTTGCTTACGACAGCGACCTCAGCATACCTAAAAAAAGAGTCAGGGGAGTACATTTGATCGTACCCTGACTCTTTTTTACTTTTAAGATCAGCCGGAGCGCCTTAAATGGCACTAACGGGAAGCTAACTCGCCATTGCCTGGATGATGTAATCAAAATAGGGGGCAGCCTCAGCAGCTTGGGCTTCAGTCAGCAGTGCCAGGGATGCATCCTTTAGACACTCAATCGCTGCAACCATTCCAGGTACGGGTACATCAAGTGCGTTATACATCTCACGAACGCCAATGAGGCCAATGCTCTCAATTGGCTCTTTATCACCTGCAATGATGCCATAGGTAATCAAACGTAGATACCAGCCATAATCCCGCAGGCATAAGGCTCTCTCTTTTTGCCCAGCGGCATTACCACCAGGGGCAATAAAATCAGGACGACGACGCCAAAGTGCCTTGCTGGCTTGATCGACAATCTTTTTCTCATTTTCGGCCAGGCTTTGGGCAATCGTTAGGCGCTGGGGGCCTGTCTGTAAAAAGTCTTGAATACCCTTGAGCTCGCCGCTAGTAGGATAGCGTAGCTCATCATCTGCATTGAGGATTACTTGGCTGACAACAGACATAGCTTAATGAATGCGGTGACTCTCAACTAAATACAGTGTAACGACTCTAGGGACCACAAGGAAAGAATTACTTTCCCTTACCCAAGGGATTTTCATCTACCGAATAATAACTGGTGGCGGTCCTTAGTCTGAGAACGATGTTAAGAGAGTTTACAAAAATCAGAGCCAACTACAGCTGTCACGGCTGTCATGAATTTTTGTTGTTGCCATAGAATTAAAAGCCCATCATTAAAGGCCCATCGATAGAGAATGTGGCTTGAACAGTTAGGCAGAAATTCCCCCAATGTAAACAGCCCTATGACTTCATCTGCAAATACTCCCCTTTGGCAACAGGGACAGGTGATTGACCTGACGATTGATGATTTGAGTAACAGTGGTGACGGCGTGGGGCGTTGGCAGGATCGTGTTGTGTTTGTAGCTAACACGGTACCCGGAGACAGAATCCAGGTGAGACTGACACGGGTAAAACCGACCTATGGCTATGGAAAATCACTTAATATCATTGAGCCTTCCCTCGATCGGATAAGGCCTGTGTGCATTGTGGCTGACAAATGTGGTGGTTGTCAGTGGCAGGCGGTTGCTTATCCAAGGCAGTTGCAAGCTAAAGAGCAACAAGTCCAGTCAGCTTTAGGGCGTATTGGTGGTCTGGAGAGAATTCCTATGCAGCCTATTTTGATGGCCCCCCAGTCATTGGGATATCGCAATAAGGTTACCTATCCACTGGCACGGGGGGCTGGAGGCACTATAAAGGCGGGGTATTACCGCCAGGGGACACATCAAATAGTGAACTTGAACCAGTGCCCAATTCAGCATCAGAAACTGAATCCGCTGCTATCAGATGCGAAGGCTGCTATCAAATCGCGGGGCTGGAGCCTGTATAACGAGAAAAAGCATCAGGGGCGGCTCCGGCATCTGGCTCTACGAGTCGGTCAAAACACAGGCCAAACATTGCTTACTCTGGTGACTACAGGCTATTTACCTGAGGTCAAGGAACAGGCAGAACAATGGTTATTGGCGCATCCTACGCTGGTTGGTGTGTGTCTGAATATCAACCCAGCACAGACGAATCGTATCTTTGGGGATGAAACTCGCTGTCTGGTGGGTCAGCTCTATTTGGAAGAAATATTTCTAGGTCTGAGACTGCGCCTTCAGCCCACTACTTTCTTTCAAGTCAATACGGCTCAGGCGGAGGCCTTAGTGCAGATAATCTTGGATCAGCTGCATTTGCAGGGCAATGAAACTGTGATTGATGCTTATTGCGGTATTGGCACTCTGTCACTACCCATAGCCCAAAGGGCTGCCCGGTGCATAGGGATTGAGTTTCAGGCAGAGGCCGTGGCCCAGGCTCGGCAAAATGCGGCGCTAAATGGTCTGAAGAATACGGAATTTTTTGTGGGCAGGGTTGAGACACTACTCCTGGAGATTAGCGCTCAGCAAACTAGTCCCATCGATGTCGTGGTGTTAGATCCCCCTCGAAAAGGCTGCGATCGCACGGTCTTAGATACCTTGATAGAAATCAGCCCTACTCGCATCGTCTACATGAGCTGTAATCCAACCACCCTAGCGCGGGATTTAAAGGTGTTGTGTAATCAAGACTATGGTCTCACCATGGTCCAGCCTGCTGACTTCTTTCCCCAAACGGCTCATGTGGAATGCGTTGCCTTCTTAGAAAAGAAACCACAGAACATTGGGCCATGAAACTACCCGCCATCCAGTCTATTTTTTGGTAGCCTGACGCTGGAGATCACGGTGAGCCAGTGAGGCATCAATGAAATTTAGCGACATAGTGCAGCAGCTAGGGATGTCTGAGACATCGAGCTTAGAGTCTCAGCCAGACTTGGATCCTGAGATTGTTGGAGTCAGCGCCGTACAAGACTCACAACCTGACACCATTAGCTACGTCGAAGGCAACAAATTTGCGCCTTACATCGCAACAACAGCTAATACGGCTCTGATTTTGCCCGTCGATCAATCACTGCAGGCCCAGGCGACAGAACAGGGGCTAGCCTGGGTTAGCACCAAGGAACCCAGGCTAGGGTTTGCCCGTGCGATCGCACTTTTCTACCAGCCCTTTCAACTATCGCCAGGCATCCATCCCAGCGCCGTCATCGATCCTACAGCCACCATCGGTAAAAACGTTGCCATTGGTCCCTATGCCGTTATCCACGCTGGGGCCACCATCGGCGATAATGCCTGTATTCATCCTCAGGTTGTGGTTTATCCCCAGGCTTGCATAGGAGCTTACACCGTACTCCATGCCAGTTGTATCATTCACGAACGTGCTCAAATAGGAAGCGACTGTGTGATCCATGCTGGAGCTGTGATTGGTTCCGAAGGCTTTGGCTTTGTCCCCACCGCTCAGGGATGGGAAAAAATGCACCAGTCCGGCATTGTCATACTAGAAGACCATGTGGAAGTGGGATGCAACTCAGCGATAGATCGACCGGCGGTGGGAGAAACCCGCATTGGCCGCAACAGTAAGCTGGATAATCTGGTGCATGTGGCCCATAACTGCCAGCTGGCCGATAACTGCGTATTAGCCGCCCAAGTGGGATTGGCCGGTGGTGTAGAGCTAGATTCGCTGGTAGTCCTAGGGGGGCAAGTAGGCGTTGCCAACAATGCCAAAATAGGCAAGGGTGCTCAAGCCGGTTCTAAAGCAGGACTCCATAGCAATGTCCCACCCGGCAAAATCATGATGGGGATTCCGGCCAGCCCTTATCGTACCTATCTAAAATCGTCAGCCATTTATAACCGATTGCCTGAGATGCATCGCAGTCTCAAACAACTACAAAAACAGGTAACCGATTTGGAACAACAGCTGAGCCAGCTACAGCAAGCTGATGACTGAGAGCATCCATCAGTCAAGCCTTTCATTTACAAAAAGACATAATAACTACTGAAGCAATCCATCTCTCAGGCTTAAAGTAGAGCCCAACTATGATGGGTAAAAAGGATTAATCACATTAACTTATTTCATTTGCGCCACCGCGCTCAGGAGATGCTTAAATTAGTGTAAAGATTTGATTTGCTGCCTCTGACATTATCGTCACGTTAGTGCCCTGTCAGCCTTTCCCTGACGGCGGTTCAGTGTTCTGGCCTTAGTGATTTCTCCAGCCCTGTCTACAAGCTACATAGACATGAAACTTGGGCCAGCCTATCAACTTTCCATAAGATGCTCACTTTTCAATAATAAGGTTGCCCTATGTCTCTTGGATATCTTGCTCTGGTTCTCCATGCTCACCTACCTTTCGTGCGGCATCCAGAGAGTGACTTTGTTTTAGAAGAAGAGT
The DNA here is from genome assembly GCA_039191365.1 of Cyanobacteria bacterium P01_F01_bin.13. Taxonomy (GTDB): domain Bacteria; phylum Cyanobacteriota; class Cyanobacteriia; order Phormidesmidales; family Phormidesmidaceae; genus Leptothoe. The sequence continues at coordinate 12,002 of JBCCXQ010000014.1, forward strand.
GGCTTTTTGAGGCGATTACCGAAACCTATATCCCGCTTTTGACCATGTTTGACGGTCTTAAACGGGATGGTATTGATTTCAAAATGACCATGAGCATGACGCCTCCGTTGGTGTCGATGCTGAAAGATCCTTTACTGCAGGAACGCTACGATGAGCACCTGACCAAGCTTGAGGAACTGACCGAGAAAGAAATCGAACGGAATGAACACACTGGTCACCTCAAGTATCTGGCGGAATATTACGCTAATGAGTTTAATCACACCCGACAGGTATGGGAGGATCATCAAGGAGACTTGGTTGCTGCGTTTAAGCAGTATGTTGATAGCAACAATCTAGACATCATCACCTGCGGCGCTACCCATGGATATCTGCCGCTGATGAAGATGTATCCCGAGGCTGTTTGGGCTCAGCTAAAGGTAGCGGTAGAAAGCCACGCAGAGAACTTTGGGCGTCCTCCTACCGGTATCTGGCTACCGGAATGTGCCTACTATGAGGGCTTGGAACGCATGGTGGCCGATGTCGGTCTGCGGTACTTCCTTACCGATGGTCATGGTATTTTATATGCTCGCCCTCGCCCTCGCTTTGGAGCCTATGCGCCCATCTACACTGAAACCGGTGCGGCTGCGTTTGGGCGTGACCATGAGTCATCCCAGCAAGTATGGTCTTCTAAAGTTGGCTATCCAGGTGCCTCGGAGTATCGCGAATTCTATCGTGATTTGGGCTGGGATGCTGAATATGACTACATTAAGCCCTACGTTATGCCCAATGGTCAGCGGAAAAATGTAGGGATCAAGTATCACAAAATTACGGGTAAAAATTTAGGTCTATCGGACAAGGACTGGTACGACCCCTATTGGGCTCGGGAAAAGGCCGCCGAACATGCAGGTAACTTCATGTACAACCGGGGACAGCAGATCTCACATCTGCACGGCATGATGCAGCGTAAACCCATTGTGATTTCTCCCTATGATGCTGAATTGTTTGGCCACTGGTGGTACGAAGGGCCTTGGTTTATTGATTATCTATTCCGTAAGACTTGGTTTGATCAAGACACCTATGAGATGACTCATCTGGCGGATTATCTACGGGGTAATCCAACTCAGCAGGTCTGTCGTCCCTCTCAGTCAAGCTGGGGATACAAAGGTTTCCATGAGTACTGGCTGAATGAGACCAATGCTTGGATTTATCCGCATCTGCATAAAGCGGCTGAACGAATGATTGACCTGGCCCGCCGTGAACCTGCTGATGAGTTAGAGTGGCGTGCTCTCAACCAGGCTGCACGGGAGCTGCTACTAGCACAATCATCTGACTGGGCATTTATCATGCGGACCGGCACCATGGTGCCCTACGCAGTACGCCGTACTCGTTCCCACCTATTGCGGTTTGACAAACTGCGAGAGGACATTATGGCAGGCAAAATTGATTCAGGCTGGTTGGAGAAGGTAGAGAAAATTGACAATATCTTCCCCAATGTCAACTATCGCGTTTATCGTCCGCTTTAGCTTGTGCTGATCTAAAAAGCACCGCTAAGTACAGCGGTGCCTTTTGATTATCTTTGTGTTCTTTTTCGGCGTAATGATTAAGCAGCTTGTGCGGGCTCAAACTTATGGGCGTAGTCCTTGAGCAGATCGTTCATTTGACCTAGGAAGCCATCGCTAGAACGCTTAATACTTTCGCGTTCGGGGAAGAAGTCAGGGCGGTTCAAGCTATTTGAGATCGCATCCTTAACCTGGTTAGCGATTAGCATAGCCAATTCTTCGTGGGCTTTCTCCCGTTGGTAGGCAGCTCCTTCTTCGGTGGTGGCATAGAGGGGCGGTAATCGATTGAGTGCATAGGCGGCAATATCACCCAAATCGATACTGCAGTCATTGCTAGCCTCAATTTCAGCAACACGAGCAATGGCTTCGGTTAGCACCAGCTCTTCCATCACATTGATAAATTGCTTACGGGGAACAGCAACAACCTCACCAGTCAGAAGGGAACCCATGAGTCGATCAAGGGCCATATACTCCTCAATAGAAAGCTCCGATGCCGTATCACAGATACGACCCACTTCTGCTTCCATAGCAGGGGTTAAATAACCATCCTGCAATGCTTGTTCAACGATTTTTTCAATACTGCTCATCCTGTCAAATGGCTCCGTTGCATATCTCTGTAAACAGTCCTAAATGTTGCTGAATGCTGTGATGCACATGAGCACTGACTAGCGTTCTCCGGCATAGCAAATACAGTTGATAAATGCCATATTCACAACTGAGAAGATAGCTTTATCAGCAACTAGCAACCCTTTTTAGACCTAAGAAATTAAATCCTAAGGACTATGTTGGCATTAGTGTGCCCGGAGGTGACTTGGCAAGCACATCAACTGCATAAAACCACGAGAATCTATCAATTAAACTTAAAAAGTAGAAGCATAAATACTGACTAAAAATGCTTTTTAAAATAGACTTTTAGAGCTAAATTCAGTGCTTTTTCAGATGGATTTTTTCCGTGATTTAAACTCCAATTTTGGTGGCCCTACTAATACTTGAAATCAGTTATCTAAATGCCAGAGAATTTATGTAATAAAACCGAAAACTAGACATTATCTCCGAGCAGATTACACGTATATACAGTCTGAATACTGAGACAAGTTCGGATTTGGTATCAGAAATGAGAATTTTGGCATCTGTCAGGTTAGCCAGGCCAATGGATATCCCTAAAGCTTTAAGTTGCAACGCTAACCTGACGTGCAAGTGCCCTAATGCATCAGCAAAGCCTGATGTCATGTTGAGTGGTGGCAAAGCTGAATTAACTCGTAGGCTTGATGTAAGCTACAGCCGTACGCATGGCTAGAATCGTTTGCCCATCAACGCTTAGGCAAATTGCTTGGGCATCTTGCCACACTACAATACCGTTCAAGATATCACCGGTTAATAGCTTAATTTCAACGGTTTGTTGATCACGGATCAGTGCTTGTACTTGGCGAATGCTCGGTAACCCTGTATCAAATTCAGTAGCCATGACGGTCTTGGATAAAACAGTAGTAACGTACCCGGTCTATACTACTTCGATAAACTGTCAGCAAATTATTCCAACTTTTTTCTAGATCCTGCACATTATGGGGCTGCTCTTTAGCAAATATCACGGTCTTGGTAACGATTTTATCCTGGTGGACAACCGGCATCAGTCTTCCCCAATGTTGACGCCTGACCAAGCCATTGCCCTGTGCGATCGCAATATGGGTGTCGGCGCTGATGGAGTAATTTTCGCATTGCCCGGTACCCATGGTGCAGACTACACCATGCGCATTTTTAACTCCGATGGCTCAGAACCGGAGATGTGTGGCAATGGTATCCGCTGTTTGGCAAAGTACTTAGAAGCATTGGAAACCAAAGCCGGTAGACCTCCCAACGTTCCCCATCGCTATAAGATTCATACCCTGGCTGGGCCGATCGTCCCCACATTGCAGCCCGATGGCCAAATCACAGTTGATATGGGGGAACCCCACCTGTTGGCTCAGGATATTCCTACGACGCTGGCGGCAAGAGATAAAACGGTTATTAATCTGCCCCTGCGCGTGGCAGACACTACCTATAACGTTACCTGTGTCAGTATGGGTAATCCCCACTGCATTACGTTTGTAGACGATATTAACGCTGTACCCCTGGCCAAAATTGGCCCCCTGTTCGAAAATCATGCCGTCTTTCCCCAGCGCACAAATACTGAATTTATCCAGATGGTGCGGCCTGACTACCTTAAAATGCGGGTGTGGGAACGGGGAGCTGAAGCTACGCTTGCCTGTGGTACCGGAGCCTGTGCTTCTCTAGTAGCAGCTGTGTTGAATGGCAAGTGTGATCGCTCATCAGTACACAGCGCTACAGTGGAACTCCCAGGAGGCCCGTTACAAATTGAATGGTCAATAGCCGATAATCATATTTATATGACGGGGCCTGCCGTCCTGATATTTTCGGGTGAAACCTGTTTGTGATTAGTCCTACTATTGCACTGACCAATGATGATGGCATCCATGCGCCTGGCATTCAAGCTTTGCATAAAGCCCTAACCAGTCCAGAACTGACACAATTATTGACGCAATCGTCAACATCCGTGAGTATTGTTGCCCCTGATCAACATCTCTCAGGCTGTAGCCATCAGCTCAATCGCGGTGGTGCCATCTCTGTCGAACAGCTCACCGAACAACAATATGCCATCGGTGGTACTCCTGCTGACTGTGCCCGTGTAGCCCACCACCTTTATCCTCAGCTGGACTGGATCATTTCGGGCATTAATGATGGCGGTAATCTTGGTGCCGATATCTATGTTTCAGGTACCGTAGCAGCAGCCCGTGAAGCCACCCTCTTGAGAATTCCAGCCATTGCCATTTCCCATTACAAAGCTAGCAATGCCACCATTGATTGGACTATGGCTGCTCGGCGAGTTGTCCGCGTGCTGGGAGTTTTAATGAAAAAATCCCTAGAGCCAGGACAGTTTTGGAACATTAATCTGCCTTCTGTAGGACCCTCCGATTCTGAACCTGCCATTGTTTTTTGCCCCGTGTGTACCCAACCACTGCCAACGTTATCCAGCCTTGAAGCAGGAAAATTTCGCTATACAGGTACCTATCAAGACCGCCGTCGAGATATTGGTGCAGACGTAGATGTGTGCTTCTCTGGCAATATCAGTGTTAGCCAAATTTCCCTCTGGTGATGCAACTCTATTCCTTGCCTGTTGAATTAAAATCTGTGGCAATAAAATCTCTTTCCTGTAGAATGATTGGCCAACTGTAGGATCCCTGACGGTTTCCAAAACAAATCTATGGAGAAACTTAGCAATGGCCTGACGCTGTTCTTTAGCCTTTTGGTGGAGGCCATTCCTTTTCTATTGATTGGAGTAGCCTTTTCTAGTCTGTTATTGTTCTTTGTCAATGAACGTACCCTGATCAAGCTGCTGCCTAAAAATCCACTGCTGGGAGCCCTGGCTGGCAGTCTTATGGGGGTATTTTTTCCTGTTTGTGAATGTGGCAATGTGCCTGTGGCTAGACGGTTACTTGTTCAAGGAGCACCGTCCTCTGTAGCAGTCGGCTTTCTGTTAGCGGCTCCAACGATCAACCCAGTGGTATTTTGGGCAACCTGGGTAGCCTTTCGAGACCAACCTGAAATTGTCTTTCTCAGAGTCGGTTTTACCCTTGTGATTGCGGTCATTATTGCCTGGATGTTTAGTCGGCAGAGGGATATGCGCCCCCTGCTACAACCTTCAGTAGCTCGACAAATGCCCACTCCAAAACTACGGTCAGTTGAACCCACTAACCCATTATTACGCTCAGGTACCTTTTTGATGCAGGCCGGAGGGACCACCCTTAAAATGGATGACCCTGCCGCCCAAGACCTGATTACTAGTGGTCCTCCTAAACCGATGTTGGTGAAACTACAGCTAGTACTTGACAACATGGTCCAGGAACTCAAGGAAATGGGGGCCGTGTTAATACTGGGCAGTGCCATTGCTGCCTTTGTTCAGGTGGCTGTGCCCAGGGATTGGATTTTATCTCTGGGCCAAAATTTTATCACTTCAATTTTGGCTATGATGCTGCTAGCGGCAGTGGTCTCCATTTGTTCTACCGTCGACTCATTTTTTGCTCTATCCTTTGCTTCTACATTTACGGCGGGCGCTCAGCTAGCATTCTTGGTGTTTGGCCCTATGATTGACCTGAAAAATGTCGGTCTGTTGATGACAGTATTTAAGCCCAGAGCCATCTTCTATATATTTGTCATAGCAGCACAGCTGTGCTTTATTCTGACCCTATTCATGAATTTCTATGTCAGTTAAACGCCCCCGCAGATCTGCATCGGCCGCTTCGAAACCGCTCATTCGGTTCCCCTGGTACCGGTCTGACCTGCTAGATGCCTTGGTGTTGGGGGCTTGGAGTCTAGCATTTTTGAAATATTGGATTACTGGCAAACTGTTTTTGCTACTCCACCCCGACTATATGTGGTTGGCCAATGGGGCCGCCATTGTACTGATGGGGATGGCTATCTTTAAGTTAACTAAGGGGCGACGGAGAACACCTGTAACGACCGGTCATATCATGTTGCTACCGCCTCAGCTGAGTAGTCTGATTTTATTGGTAGTCGCTGTAGTTGCCCTTGTCTATACTCCCCAGGCTTTTGCCAGTGATACTGCCATACAGCGAGGGATATCAGATAGTTTGACCCTGACGAGATCGCAACCCCAGCGGTTTGTGCGTCAAACTGCTTCCGAAGATCGCACCATTATTGATTGGATTCGGACACTGAACGTTTATCCTGAGCCCGATGCTTACACAGGTCAATCAGTCAAAGTATCGGGGTTTGTCATCCATCCTGAAGAATGGCCAGAAAATTATTTAATGTTGTCGCGGTTTGTTTTAACCTGCTGTGCAGCAGATGCCTACCCGGTTGGTTTACCCATCCAGCTAGCTGTCTCGCGTCAGGCGTATACCCCCGATAGCTGGTTAGAGGTGGAAGGGAAAATGGTAACCGCAACCATTAATGGTCAGCGCCAGCTAACTATTGATCCAACTCAGCTTGAAACCATCCCTGAGCCACGAAACCCTTATGAATACTAGGGTTATACCTGGTTTATACATCTCTGTCTGTTGCGGATTATTCCTTGTCCATGCCTAAATCCCGTCGTCAACCCCTTGATCGCTTGGCCCAAGCACTGATGCTGATGTTAGCTATAGTCATTGGTGGCATGGTGTTATTGGGAGGACCAGCAGCCTCCAGGGTAAAGGATTTTACTTGGCAAAATCAGCAGATTGGTGCAGATGATGCGGCGTTCTTGCTCTCCTTTAGCCGCCCTATGGATCAGGCCAGTGTTGAAAAAAATCTCACCATTGAGCCTCCCTTACCGGGGCGATTTAGCTGGGCCGGACGTCGTATGGCTTATACGCTAAACTTCCCAGCTCCCTACGGCAATACGTTTACCCTCAGCCTGCCCCAAGCTAACGATCGTTTTAGTGGGGCATCTGGCAACTTTGCCCCCTTTGAGGCTAGTTTCCAATCCCGTGAGCGCGCTTTTGCATATATTGGTGTCGAGGGGCAAGAACAAGGTCGCTTGATGCTCTACAACTTAAGCACCCAGTCACATACAGCGCTCACTCCAGAAGACTGGACCGTATTAGACTTTAAGCCCTACACCCGAGGCGATCTCATTTTGTTTGCTGCTGTGGAACGGGGGCAAAACACTCAGCAAGATCAGCAACTATACACAGTAACCACGGGATTAAGAAAAGATCAAAAGGATTCCAAGGGGCAAATCCAAACGGTACTTGATAGCAATAGCTATCAAAATCTGAAATTTGATCTCTCAGCTGATGGACAGATTATCGTAGTGCAGAGAGTCCGTCGTGATAACCCAGGTGACTTTGGACCTTGGATTATTACCCAAGGTCAACCTCCCCGTCGTTTGGAAACTGAACCTGGCGGAGACTTTATGATTGCACCTGATAGTCAATCGCTCCTTCTACAGCAGGGTGAAGGAACGGCTATTCTTGCCCTAAATGATGCTCAAAACGAACAAAGTGGGGAAACCCTAGACTTTTTGCCCCAATATGGCTTAGTCATGGATGTAGCGAACAATGGCTCAGCTGCTGCCATGGTAAGTTTTAACCAGGACGACCCGGAAAAACGCTACACCCAGACTTTATTTTGGGTATCCAACCAGGGGGACGAAAAACCCCTGATTAATGTGACAGGATCGATTCTTGATGCCCAATTTGACTCTACAAATGAACTTTTATTCTGTTTGACCAGTCAGCTACTTGAGAGTGACACTTATCAGGTTCAACCTTCGATTTCTGCCATTAATGTGAAAACCGGCAATGTTGACGAACTTTGGACATTGCCTCCTCAGCCGTCAGCCCATATGAGCCTAGCCCCTGATGGTTTGGCCCTGTTATTTGACGAAACGATACCGGGTACAGATAACTCGGCAGTTTCCAATGATGGCATTGCGATCGCAACAGCAAGGCTATGGTTACTACCGCTATACCAAACATCTGATGCACGCTTAAATCAGCAACCACAATCGATTGAGCCCCAAGTATTTCCGTTTTCTGGCCTCAATCCTATCTGGATCCCTTAGTGCATCAGACTGTAGTCTTTATCGTTCAGCAGTAGCCTCAGCACCCCGTTCCAGATACATGCTGACAAAAATACTCGCTGCTGATGGTTCTAACGTTTCTAGTGCGACGATGATTTCTGGCACAGAGTCTGCCAATGGATCACTCACCTCATTTACCCACTGGTTAACCGTTGAGCGCGCTACGCCCATGGTTACAGCCAGACGATTCTGACTAATTCCGTACTGAGTCAATACGTGCTTTAATGCTTTTCCTGCCCTTCCCATAGCGGTTATAAATCTCACAAAGATTACAAAATCCAAGACAGGTTTGTTTTGACTGACCTGCCTATGTTCTTTCTTCTGAGCCCTCCAACACTATCAGTATAAAATGGCCCAAGAATGTGTCTTTTATCTCAAAAAGCTAAGCGCTTACCCGTATTTTGAAGACGTCTACAGGGATTTATTCAGAAAGTAAAAGTATACCTGAATCTTTTACGAAGTGGTAAACCCCTTGTATCCAAAAAAACAAAATACTGAGTTCAAGTGTACTACATGAGAGGGCTGCCATCAGTGGCAAAGACTCTATACATATCAATTTCAAGGTTTTGAAGTTAGACTTATTTCGCCTCAAAAAAAATATGTATGATTCGATATCGCAATTACTGATACATCGGCCATAGTGGGCAGATGTATCATTTGTTTACAGGGTGCTTAATAGGGAAACAGTCTTAGATCACTCAGTTCCAAGTGATCAAGATATTAATTTGTCAGAATCTATACGTGTAGGTTGCTGACTTAGAGGACCCACAAGTGGTTCGTCATGGGGGGAAATTGCTTCTGCTTGGTCCCGTGCCGCGTCATTAGTTGCTGGCAGCAAATGGTCGGACGATTCAAGGTCCAAGGGCTCTAGGCTATTTAAGCGATCCTGAATAGGGTTAAATTCCTTGTGAGGGGATGACTTTTCTCCCCAATCCTCTAACGCTTCATATCCTGGCAAAGTTTGTTCACTAGGCATTAGAATGTCGTCGTTTTGCTCAGGTATAGAATCGACGTCTGTTTCATCAATGATGTTATCTGGATGTATAGGCTGCTCCAGAGGGCTGTCTGGCAAAGCCTTAGGTATGGTGGAATTACGATCAACCTCAGGAATAGTTGGTTCCCACTGGTCACCAGGCTGTAACCTTTCAAGCTCGTCGTCGGGCTGAACTTGAAAGCTATCTAGAGGGCCAGGCAACTCATGGCTCTCTGCCTCTAGCGGCTCATTAAGCATAGGAGGCATGGTATCAATGAGAACCTCTGAACCAGGCGCATTGGGGCTGAGAGGATCAGGCCGCCGCCCATAGCCCTCTACCTCTAGCGGCTCATCAGGCACAGGGGGCATGGTGTCAATGAGGACCTCTGAACCGAGCGCATCAGGGCTATTAGATTCGAAACCATTTGGCTCAAAGAACTCTGGCTCAAAGAATTCTGGTGCATCAGTATCCCTCTCCTGCCAATGGATAGAATTAGGCCCAGGTTCTAACTCCCCTAATGACTTCACAGGAGGAGTTGTCTTTTTGGGCTTCAGTAGAGAACGGTCTTGAGGCGCTGCTTCTAAGATGGCCGGAAACTGCAGTGGCGATGGCAACGCATCCGATGCCTGACGAATTTGTTTGAGAATCGTTTTCGCCATTTCTCCAGAGGCCACCCTGGGCCGAGCTTCTCGTACGCTAATAGGTAGGAACTCCACCTTCATTTGCTGATCTCTCAAGGAGACTCGTAGAGTAGCCGTATCGTTATCTTCCAAGGGTTCATCCTGAAAAATAAAGTCTCCTAAGGCATACACAATTGGACGAGACTTATATAACTCCGCTCCCTGAAGCTGTTGGGCATGATAGCCAACGACCAGATCAGCGCCAGCATCAATGGCTGATCTAGACAGATCGATTTGTTGGGCATTGGGTTCGGTTTCTAGATCGCCGTACCAGCGATAATTAACCACAATCCAATCCACTGCCTGACGTAGAGCGGCAATATCCTCGACAATGCCGTCTCGTTCCTGGATATTAAGCCCTGCCCTATCTAGTGTGGCAACTTCTTCACTGCTGGGGGCGTAGCTCAAATAGGCAATCCGCTGCCCCTTCACCTCCAAAACTTCTGGGCGGCGAGCTTCTTGATGATCCAGTCCTGCCCCCACACGATAGATGCCAGCACTATCAAGCGCTTTCAAGGTTTCCGTAAGCCCCTGACGACCAAAATCCATGGTGCGATCGCCAGTCAAGGCCACAATATCAATACCGCCTTTTGTTAAGGCATCTACAGCCTCGGGACGAGCCCGTTCAAAGTAGTTTTCCTGAAGCGATGTGTCTGCACTAGCCAGAGAGTTACCCAGGCCCACCATAGCCACGTCGGCTTCTCTGAACGCCTCCAACTCCCCTAATACTTGCTCAACCGCCTCGGGAGTTTGCAGTGGCACATCTCCAACCGCAACTTCCCCGCCAAAGAGCAAAGTAACCGTGGGATTTTCAGGGTTGCTGCCAGGAGCGTGAGGCATTACGGCAACTGTTTCTAGCGCAGCGGGCACCGTCGGTCCTTGCATCGCTGATCGATAGGCGATTTCTTGAGCTTCAACATCGCTGAGCGTGCGCCAGCCGCCATCATTAAATATTGGCAGTGTCGGTTCTTGCTTACGAGCAAGCTGACCCCGTTGAAACATTATGGTCTCGGTGACACAGCCCAAGATAAAGGCAGCAGCAGCAGAGCCCGTTACGACAATTGCTCGCATATATTTGAACTGCTGCTCAACCATTTCCTTCGCGGCAAATCGACGTCGATTGCTTCGTCGTTGGGCTGGGGTTTGAGTGCTGTCAATGGTGGCAGGACGAATTTGCACCACTGCAGAGGGGGTGTTACTGCGGTTAGGTCGACGACGTCCCTCTTGATGGTTAGACTCTCGAGGAACTAGATAAGACGGTACAGCGTTTAGCGTCTTACTGCTGCCGTAGGGCGTAGTGGTTATAGTAGTTTCAGGTGAAGAAATAGAAGAAGTATCGGCAGGCGCAGATGCTGAAGGAGCAGATGCCGACGATGCTGTGGTTATCTGCTGGGGCGCTCGTTTTCGTTGGGTCAGCTTTATACGTTGTTGCCACAGGCATTGGTCGGTACCGATCAAACGGCCAATCAAGTACACTCCATGAATAATATTGGACTCTAACCGACATAGACGATTGCAAACCAGTCGAATCAGGGCGTCTTGATTGGGAGGACGCTCAAATTCTAGTAAAACCTGCAGATATCCAGGATATTGATCGGTTTGAACGCGAGCATAAATAGCCTGAGGCACTAATGGATAGTTGAGCCACAAAGCGATGGAGCGAAAATGTCCAGTGGCGGCTAAGCGTTTTACCTGATTGATATCGACCGGGGTGTGGACCATTAATTTCTCTAGCGCTGACAGGTATCAGAGTGTAGATGAACTACTAAACCCCCGAACTTCTCTGAAAGAGTGTAATAAAGACGTCTATCTTGTCAACTGTGTAAATACGGTTTTTCTTAAAAAACTCCAACCAGCATTTACTAAATTTGTCCTTATTCTTGGGAATTTGAGTTGGGAGCTGTGGTGTCGGGCTGGGAAGTAGATGGAGAATCTATTTCAGTGGCTGAATCAGTGGGTTGGCTCACTGAAATAGCACTTGTCATCTTCTGATATACCGTCTGAGAGATCCGTCTGATCAATTCCTGAGCACGGCCATCGTTGTCGGGGCGCTGCACTAGGGTTGCGATCGCATATCGTTTACCATTGGGCAGATCCATCAGGGCAACATCCCCGAGCACTTCGCCAATATTGCCAGTTTTGTTATAGCTGACCGTCGCTTCACCCACCCCTGCAGGCAGCAGCTTTTTGTTATAAGTGCGCTGCAAAATATTAAATATCCGGTCACGCGACCGTAAACTCACAATCTCTCCTTTATGGAGATGGGCAAACATATACACCAGATCCTGGGCACTGGTCGTGTTAGTCCCTTCTATATCGGGTAGTGGATTATTGAGTACCGTAGCACTCAGCCCCCAAGCGGCAAACTGTTGATTTAGTTTTGGGGCTCCCCCCAACAAATCGATCACCATATTAGTGGCCGTATTGTCACTGTTGATAATCATTTGGGTAGCCACTTCTAGAGCGGTATAGCGGGTACCTGGTGGCTGAGTCTGCATATCGCCTGAACCCTGAGCAATTTGACCCGACTGTATAGCGATAACTTGATCAACGGTGATGCGTCCATCATCTACGGCCTTAAAAAAAGCCACTAGAATTGGTAGCTTGATTGTGCTGGCTGCTGCTATTTCAGCATTGCCAGCAATATCCACGTAGTCACCCGTATCTAAATCAAACACATATACAGTCGGGGTGAGTTCAGGAATAAGATCCTGCAGCTCGACTAAGCTGTTTTTTAATGCTGTTAACTCTTGAGTTCGCACTAGCACACTGTCATCAGTACCTGCCAATGCCGTTACAGAAGACTGGGTTTCAGCAGCAGTGCCACTGGTTAATGGCTCATTAGCAGGAGTCAGCACTGACAGCACTGTCCCTGCAATGGCCGCTACCCCCAGCCCAATAATCAACAGTCGAATGCTGTAGATCAATGGTTTTGGCAACTGGGGCAGAAACGAAGACCTCGGCTGGGGGGGCCACGTAGACCGAGAACTACGGCGAGGTCGGCGAACATGGCGTGAAGGGTCAACCATATTTCCAAACATGCCAGCCCCAGCATCGGATTGTGTCGAGTTTTTGGGGAATTGGACAGCACGACGCTCCAGTCGGTTTACCTTTGTTTTTTTGCCCAAAGGAGCAGAGCGCCGCTGTCGTCGCTGTCGTCGGGGTTTATAGGGAGGCTGCTGTGAATCCGTCATAGGTGTAAACGCATAGCTAATCGTTACCCGTAGCTGGAAGGATTGTGCATAGGCAACTATGGGTCTGGTAAATCGGTTTCCTGATGAGTAGTAGCCCAGTCTATTTGTCGCAGGATACCGCGTAGCATGGCAACATCCTGAGTAGATAGGGCAGCACGATGTCCGAGCTGTCGAAACTTTCGCATGCGGCTTGGGGCCGTATGGGGATAAAGATAGCCGATTTTTAGCAAAATCGACTCCAGATGCTGGTAATACCCATCAAGCTCATCTAAAGTAGCCGTCGTATTGATTGACAAGGCCTTTGCAGAAGACTGCAATTGCTGCTCCACTTGAGACAGCTCGTAACAGCAGATAGCCACCGCTTGAGCTAAGTTTAGGGACTCATAGGGCGGACGTGTATCAATTTTAATAAAGCGTTGAGCCTGGAGCATTTCATCATTATTGAGACCACGGTCTTCAGGTCCAAAGAGCAGGGCAGTCGGCGATAACTCCAATAACCAAGGTAACGCCAGCTCGGGGGATTCAAGGGGTGTCTGTAAATCTCGATGACGGGCAGTGGTGGCAATTGCTCGCTGACATCCGGTAAGTGCATCCGGTAGAGTAGTCACTACTTTTGAGGACTCAATGATGTCGTAAGCGTGGACAGCCATTTGTCTTGCATGGTCACTGTGGGGGTCACATTGGGGATTGACCAGGACAAGCTGGGCCAGGCCAAAGTTTTTCATAACCCGTGCCACTGAGCCAATATTTAAGGGTCCGGCGGGTTCGACTAGGACAATACGTAATTGGGCTATGGGTGTGTCAGAAGACATGCGATCGCAGAAGCTGTAGGCTCCAGCCTTAAGAAATACCTTTTAGACTAGTTCCTGAGCATACCGCGAGCACCACCCCAGATTTCAAAAATGCCCCGCCAACGTCGTAAATCTGACTTGCCCACCAAAACTTGTGTCGTTTGCCAACGCCCGTTTACCTGGCGAAAAAAATGGGCAAATTGCTGGGACGAAGTGAAATATTGCTCTGACAGATGTCGTAAGCGACGGAATCAAACTAATCCGGCCAATCAATGACATTGTAGGAGCGTTCCATGGAACGCCCCTACAATGGTTATCCCTACCGATGGCTTGTTTCGGACCGCATCGGTCCCAAATAGCGCATCAAATATGGTGAAAACACCTCGTAGATCAGGGTCAGGGGTTTACCATGGTGCCAAAATAAATAGTGGCGTCCCCAAAATGGGCCCTTCTGACCAAAGGCGGCTTCTAACGGAGGACTCCATCCGTAGTAAATGCCTTGGATGTCCCGATAAAGTTCAGTTCGTAGATTAGCAAGGCTGGCCCAAATGGGCAGAGAGCGATTTTTGAGATATTCATCCACATGGCTGGCCTCCCACCAGGACGTAGCGTAGGCTAAACGCTGTCCTGAAGCAGTACGCAGCCATACCTGCCGCCTGAGCCGAGGACCAGGCACATAGCTGATCAAGTCCGGAGCCCCATCATTCGCCATCCCCACCAGGGACATTTCAATGACATCAACCTCAGTGGGTTCTCGTGTTAGCAGTTGCAAATGGCGTGTGGGAGAACCATCTCCCAGCATGAGAATCTGCCATGCTGGCGATAGCTGGTCGTGGGGAAGTCCCCTTTTAACAACGGTTTCGTCTCCCTGCCAAAGCACATCCAGAGAATGCCAGCCGTTTATTTGCTGCGCTTTTGGTAATGGTCCCAGGGTTGAAGTCAAAGCTGTTTACAAAAATTCATGACTCTTTTCATGATATACGCTCGTACCAAGCTCTGCAGCTATAGCAAATATCCTGATGCATGAAGGCGTTGGCTAAAGCTCTAAAATCAAGCTAAAACCTACCCTCAATTGTTCAGAGGGGCACCAACTCAAAGCGGGACGTTTGCCCAATCATAGAATTTAGAATGTAGGAGTCCAGCCCCTTATAGGTTCTAACTCGTATCTTCTGCATTCCCACTTAACCAAATTCTCGGCTTGAGTGGATACCCGTTCAGAGGGCTATTCAGAGGGGCTGGTCAAAAAAATCAGCAGATTAATAATCCGCAGTATGCCGCCCATAGAATCAATGCGGATGGCGAGAATCGAACTCGCATGGCATAAGCCACACGCCCCTCAAGCGTGCGTGTCTACCAATTCCACCACATCCGCAGAATACTGTTAAAGATTGCATAACAGCATATATCAGTAAACCATAAACAGCTCCTCCAATTACGGGATTTTGTGCATTCATTTGTGCATTCAATTTAGGGGCATTATCCAGGGAATTCCACGTGGTACGATCAGCTTCCATCCTATGATGCATATAGATACAACAGTTTCCTTAGGGTAGTGACTAGCTAATGCGCTTTTCGAAGATCTTGATTGCGAACCGAGGTGAAATCGCGCTGCGAATTTTGCGCACCTGTGAGGAAATGGGAATAGCCACAGTCGCGGTTCATTCCACTATTGATCGCCATGCTCTCCACGTACAGCTAGCTGATGAAGCAATTTGCATTGGCGAAGCGCCCAGCAGCCGCAGCTATCTAAATGTACCTAATATTATTGCTGCAGCAATGACAACCGGTGCCAGTGCCATTCATCCTGGCTATGGGTTTCTCGCTGAAAATGATCGGTTTGTAGATATCTGCGCTGACCATAAAATTGTATTTATTGGTCCATCGGCGGCGGCAATGCGAGCCATGGGGGATAAATCCACTGCTAAAGCCACGATGCAGCGGGTGAATGTACCCACTGTGCCAGGTAGCAAAGGCCTACTGGACACGCCTGATGAAGCCATGACCCTGGCCGCAAAAATTGGCTATCCCGTGATGATCAAGGCTACAGCCGGTGGTGGTGGACGCGGGATGCGTCTGGTGCGTGAACCCGGCGAGATGACAAAGCTGTTTCTCTCAGCCCAGGGTGAAGCCGAAGCAGCCTTTGGTAACGGGGGGATTTACCTGGAAAAATTTGTAGAAAATCCCCGCCACATTGAGTTCCAAATTCTGGCCGACAGCTATGGCAATGTGGTGCATCTGGGTGAGCGTGACTGTTCGATCCAGCGTCGTCATCAAAAATTACTCGAAGAAGCCCCCAGTCCCGCCCTCGATTCAGAACTTCGGAAAAAGATGGGTGAGGCAGCCGTGCAGGCAGCCAAGGCTATTAATTATGTCGGCGCAGGTACTGTGGAGTTTCTAGTGGATAACCAAGGAAACTTCTACTTTATGGAAATGAACACTCGCATCCAGGTAGAACATCCGGTGACTGAGATGGTGACGGGTATCGATCTGATTGGTGAACAGATCCGGGTAGCCCAGGGAGAGCGGCTATCATTCACGCAAGGCGATATTGTTCTCAAGGGTCACTCTATAGAATGTCGTATTAATGCTGAAGATCCTGATCATAATTTCCGACCCAACCCTGGTCGTATCAATGGCTATTTAGCTCCGGGTGGTCTTGGCGTTCGTATGGATTCTCATGTTTACACAGACTACGATATTCCTCCCTATTACGATTCTCTCATTGGTAAATTAATTGTCTGGGGACCTAACCGAGACACTGCAATTCAAAGGATGAAGCGGGCTTTGAGAGAATGTGCGATAACTGGTTTGCCAACCACTATTGGGTTTCACCAAAAGGTGCTGGAGCGTCCTGAATTCTTAAAGGGAGAAGTTTATACCAACTTTGTTAATCAAATGATGGGGTAGTGTGAATATTGCTTGCCGTCTCTTAGAGTATTGACCTAGAAGTATTGACCATTCAGGAAAGGCAAGAGAGATATCGAGAGAGATTTTTATGGCTGATGATTATCCAAATCAGGTGAAGTCTTTCCACCAAGCACTCTATCGTCTACGAGGCGTGGTCGAAGTCAATACAGGGCTAAAGCTATTAGATAAAGTCCCTGTGGATAGCTACAGCATCCCCGGAAAAATGGGGGATCTACCCCATGCATTACTGCGTCGTACCCAGGGAGGTTTAACCAATGAGGCCTGGGCAAATACAGATGTAATTTTGTCCTATGACCGTGCGGGTTGGCTCACATTAGAGTTTCTTTCCTGGTGGGTCAGAGACCAGTCTTGCAGCGGCGAACAAATCCAGATCCGTCCCCAAGCTTTAACGCCTCTAGTCGGAGAAGAGATTCAGCTGGGCCATACTCTTAAATTTGTTATCGATCATTTCTGTCTTTTGCCAGATCAGCGCCCTGAGCCAATGTTGGCCTTACTAGAAGTGCGAGGACAAGCGCTTAATACGGCGATTGAAACCTATGTCGATGTACTAGGGGATTTACTCGTAGACGAGTTATCAACAAATTAAAATGCTAACCTCAAACACCTGGATAGTAGATCGTGGCTGTTGGAGATAATCTCAAATAAACAGTAACAACTTTAGCCAGTTAGATATTGAAACAAATCGAGTAAACAAATCGAGGATATCACCATGGAACAGGGGACAACGCAGTGGCAAGTGATTACTGGTGGGGTGACGGCACCTAAGGGATTTACCGCTGCTGGCATCAGTGCTGGTCTGAAGGCCTCAGGAGCACCAGATCTCGGCTTGATTGTGTCGGAGAATGATGCGATCGCAGCTGCTGTCTACACCCAATCCCAGGTGCGAGCCGCCTGTATAGACTATTGTCAGCAACAACTCGAGACTCAACCATCTGCTCGAGCTATCCTGTGCAATTCAGGTCAAGCCAATGCTTGCACTGGCCAGCAAGGCTGGGATGATACCGTGACGATGGCCACCGCCGCTGCCGACACCATTGGCACCACACCGGACCAAGTACTGATTGCCTCCACCGGCGTCATTGGCCAGCGCATCAAAATGGAGCCGCTGTTAGTCCATGTACCACAGCTAGTAGCACAGCTATCTGACCAAGACAGTAATGCCTTTGCCCAGGCTATTGTGACCACTGACCTGGTGACTAAAACCTACGCCCTAGAAACCTCTATTAATGGACGTCCTGTCCGCATCGGCGGTATCGCCAAGGGCTCGGGCATGATCCATCCAAACATGGCGACCATGCTGTCATTTATCACCTGCGATGCAGCAGTTTCACCGGGCCTCTGGCAAGATATGTTGACCCGTGCCGTTGACCAGAGCTTTAACCAAATCACAGTCGATGGTGATACTAGCACCAACGATACCGTAATTGCCTTAGCCAATGGCCAGTCACGCACTCCAGCCATTACCACGCCAGGAAAAGATTCCGAGCAGCTAGAGGCAATGTTAACTGAGCTATGTATCTATCTAGCCAAAAGTATTGCCCGTGATGGCGAAGGAGCCACCTGTCTAGTCGAAGTCAGCGTCATAGGTGCTATTACCGATCAAGATGCTCGGCAAGTTGCCCGCACTATTGCCGGTTCATCCCTTGTCAAATCAGCAATCTTTGGCCGCGATCCTAATTGGGGCCGGATTGCAGGAGCCGCAGGTCGTGCCGGTGTTAGCTTAGACCAGACTCAATTAACAATTTCCTTGGGGGATTTTGTATTACTCGACCAGGGGCAACCTCAGGTATTTGATCGCATTGCTGCCCATACGTATATCAAACAATGCGCAGATTTGAGCTCCCAGGCTTTTGCCCAGCAAATTCTGCAACGTAAAGCTCAGACAAACACTGACGAAACTCAAGGCTTAGAAAATCAAACTATCGCTGCTGAAGCTCTGGCCCATCCAGTACAAATCGCCGTCAAAATTGGGACTGATCCAGGTACGGGCAAAGCCTGGGGCTGCGATCTCAGCTATGACTACGTCAAAATCAACGCTGAATACACAACCTAATTCTCTCTAAAAGCTTTTATTTAAACCTTTTACGAGAAATCTTGAAAGCCGCTATATAACCATGGGCACAGACCCAGTACCTATACTTAGCTAATAGTTGTGTCGAACTTGGAGAACCATTTCATCACGCGCACTAATAGCCCAGCTATTATCAGGCTTTAATTTTAGAGAGAGATTAAAGTCTTGTAGCGCTTCCTCATAATGTCCCATTAATTTCAGCGTGGTCCCTCGGGAAATCAACCATTGCCAACGTTTGGCCCGATCGTACTTAATCAAATGGCCAAAGTCACTGACAGCGTTGCCATAGTGACCCAGATCACGAAAGATAATGGCGCGATTGGCATAGGCCCATAGATTTCTAGGATCTAGGTCAATTAGCCGATCTAAATCGACTAGAGCTTCTCGGGTTCGGCCAAAGCGCACATAAGTTAAAGCACGATTCCTAAGGGCTTGCGGGTGATTGGGGCTGAGGACAAGTGCTCGGCCAAAACACTCAATCGCTTCCTCATATACCTGCTGTTTCGCCAATGATAAGCCTGCATCTACAAGCTGATCGGGCGTTTCGGAGTTAGATACCACTACATCAGCCGTTACTCTGGAATTGCGACGAGAGTTTTGTCTGTGGGAGGAATTATTAAAAGGCGGGAACATTCAGGGCAGACTCATCACGAACGATTGTGTCTATTTTGGCAAAAACATTTAACTTCTTTTATAAAAAGATAGTAATCATCAGAAGATTTCAGGATAGCTTCAAAAAGATTAAAGTTCTTCCTAAAGAGCTACACCTTAAATACAATAGGGTTTTCAAATACGCACAAGATTTTTGACAACAATCACAGATGATTGTGACAACAATCACAGTAGTATCTCAGGAAGATTTTCGAAAGAATAATGAGTATGCTGTCAGAGCAGCTATGCTGACAAATCTCATCGTATTAAATTTAAATAGTTTTAGGCGTTACTGATGCTGAGTATGAATTAGGCAGCAACCATGTAAGTAAACAGTAAAGGCAACCGACGGGTTTGTCCGCTGAGGCATTAACGGCTGGGTCTAAGTTTTTTGTCCTCAGCAATTATATCCTCACCCTCAGCAACCATGCCAATACGGCTAACACAATAGTATGAGTCAAGCAGCAAGCAAAATTCAGGCTATGTACACGGCCATCAATCACCGTGATGTCCCTCAGGCATTAGCTTTAATTGATGACCAATGTATTTATGAAGACTTCAACTTCTCTGCCACTTTCATCGGTAAGACTGCCGTACAGGAATTGTTTACAGAATCATGTCAGAGCGTGCCAGAAGATTTACATTTTGTTATTGATGATGTGGTTGGAGATGATTGGGCGGTTGGGGTGACATGGCATGTGGAACTCAACGGTATGTCCTTTCCCAATGGACGCGGTGTGAGCTTCTATCGATTTTCCTCCGAGAGTGGCAAACTGATCTTTGCCCGTGACTGTGTAGAACCCACTATAAAACCCGGTAAGGTAGCATTTGCTATCATCCGCTGGGTTACTCCACTTCTGCGTTATTGGTTGGGGCGTCAAAAGCTCCATTAGCTATGAAAGACTTACCTACTCCTCCTGCATCTAAAGCTCCATCCAAACCCACAGAACTTAATCAGTCCAGCCCATGGCTATTTAGACTACTTTGGACAGCTACCTTCATTTATATAGGACTACTGCTACTATCACCGCCTGACTGGCTACCTGGGGAACCTGTATGGGCTATCCAACCCGACACAATTAAAGAAATTCTCAATGAATCTCTCAATTTCTTTTTTATTTTGCCAGTGCTAAACCTTTTGGGTGTTAGCTATTTGCAGGCTCCTGTGGTCAACCCCGCTACCCAAGGTTTCTTTAACCTGGCAGAAGCCTGGATTTTTATGTTTCTTCCCTTGATGCTTATGGACCATCGTGGTCAGCACCTGCCTAGGACTCTGTTCTGGGGAATGGCCATGTTTCTCACTAATGTTTTTTTAATGCCCTACATGGCACTACGCCTAAGAGAAGTTAGCCCAGATTCGCAAAATCTGCCAAATACAGCAACTCTTGCCCGTTTATTTGGGGCTTTAGGACTAATAGTTGGTAATTTGGCAGTCATCTGGTTTTGTCTAAATCGACCTGACCTGGGCGGAGTGATTAGTCGATTTGACTATCTAGGGCAGCAGATGGTTAGTAATCGAGTGACGCTTGCGTTTGCGGTTGATATGGTCCTGTTCTGGATATTTCAGGTATGGCTAATGGGGGCCATTATTCCTATGGATGAGCGGATTAGAGCTTTGCGGTTTATCCCTTTTTGGGGGCTAGGTATCTGGTTATTGGTCTGATGGAAAATTGAGTTAAGCATCATTCTTAATGCTGTTGATGATTCGGTGATTTCGCTCACGTTAAAGAAACACCAATATCACTGAAAAATATTCTCCATATCACCTGTATCCGTCGGTGATATCACTCATTTTGGGCCATACAATCACATCGAGGCAGCCGTATTTGGGAGATGATTAAATCAATCCGATAGATGGATTAAATCCAAAAATTGGAGTTCCTGAAAAGCGATACACAGTAATTGCTGCCAACGCCGTATATACCTGTGTTGCATGCCTTGGGCTACGCCCTCGACAATCTCTCCTCATATAGTTTCCTTCATACAGATCAAGAACATATCCTCCTCTGGCTTTGTCAGGGGAGGTTTTTTTTGCAAGGGTTTTTCACTCCGTTGGTTAGGTGTTTACATCCAACAAAAAACCATTATTGCTACTGCCCAAGAATAGGCAATTCGCTGCGCTGGTAAGTGCGCTCATGTAAATACGTCAGAGCATTTGCCATAGGTCATGATTCAAGCAAATCATAAAGATTTGCAATCTCTACTACAAATCGATCTAAGCTAATCAGAATAGGGTTTTGAGCTGGAGGTCAACAGCGTTCTAATGAGTATCAAGTTAGCTGCGAGGGTGCAGCAAGTTACCCCTTCGATGACCTTGGCAATTTCTGCCAAGGCGAAGGCGATGAAGGCAAAAGGACTGGATGTCTGCAGCTTTAGTGCTGGTGAGCCTGATTTTGATACTCCAGAGCACATTCGCGAGGCCGCTAAGCAGGCTCTGGATAGTGGTAAAACTCGCTATGGTCCAGCTGCAGGTGAGCCTCGTTTGAGGAGTGCGATCGCAACTAAACTGCGCACAGACAATCGCTTGCCCTACAATGCCGAAAATATCATCGTCACCAACGGCGGTAAGCATTCTCTGTATGCGCTAATGATGATTGCCATTGAGCCGGGAGATGAGGTACTGATTCCAGCCCCTTACTGGGTGAGCTATCCGGAAATGGTTAAGCTAGCGGGTGGCACGCCAGTGATCCTGCCCACCACAGCCCAGAGCGGTTACAAAATTACTCCCCAGCAGCTGCAGCAAGCGATTACGCCCAAGACCAAGTTTTTGATTTTTAATTCCCCCTCTAATCCCACAGGTATGGTCTATAGCCCTGATGAAGTTAGGGCGTTGGCCGAGGTCGTGGTGGCCAGTCATATTTGGGTGGTGGCCGACGAAATCTATGAAAAAATCTTGTACGACGGGGCTGAACACTTGAGCATTGGCGCTGTCAGCGATGCCATGTTTGAGCGCACCATTGTCAGTAATGGGTTTGCTAAAGCCTATGCAATGACTGGTTGGCGGCTGGGGTATTTGGCTGGCCCTGGTGAACTGATTCAGGCGGCTAACACATTGCAAAGTCAGAGCACATCAAATGTGTGTACCTTTGCTCAGTATGGTGCGATCTCAGCTCTGGAGTCCCCCCAAGACTGTGTTGAAACCATGCGCCAGGCCTTTGCCAAACGGCGCACGGCCATTGTTAATTTAGTCAATTCGATTCCGCGTCTTAACTGCGTTGTTCCCCATGGAGCGTTTTACATATTTATCGACATTAGTAAGACCGGTCTGCAGTCTCTAGAGTTTTGTACTCGGTTACTTAATGAAAAGTATGTTGCAGCCGTTCCAGGAGTCGCCTTTGGCGCAGATGGCGGTATTCGAGTTTCCTATGCCACAGATATGACCACCATTGAACGGGGGATGGAACGACTAAATGATTTTGTTCAACAGATGACTTAATAGTGATGAGTTGATGCACATAGTTCACAATGTCGATGATCGCTCAAAACTATGGATATCAGCAGCTATGTGCGCAGCAATCGGCTGCAAGCTAGCAACCGATTGCTGCATGTTTTGAAGTAGAAAATGAACCTGGGCATATCCCCTGATATTGCTGTGAAAACAACAGTTTAAGACTGTTGCTAAGCATATCAACGGAATTTATTGAGCAACGCTGATATCGATAACAGTAGCTAGAGAACTAACTAAAGCGGCCGATACCTATCCGTATCTGTCAAGTTAGTTAGGACAATCAATATCCCTGCGAATCAACAACAGCTAACCTGTCGTGTAAATGTCCTATGGAAAAAAACGCCTTAACCAAGGAAACTAATGCAATCGGCAGAAACCCTTCAAAGCACTAAGCTAACTAACAGTCTGCTAATAAGCTCAATGTTGCTATGAATGTTCTACATGAATTTCTGTCGGTTGCCCGGAGAATTGTTATTGGTCTAATTTAAGGCTTTACAATTGCCACATCTAAAATTGTTGCAGCAAAGCCTGATACGTTTGAATACGAAAGCTTCTCAGGAGTTTAAAGATTGTTGAATCGGCCATAATCGCACCAATTAATTGGGATCAAGCCGATCCCGAAGACCATCACCTATGAAGTTAATGCTTAACACCGTGAGAAAGATTGCCGCTCCTGGAAAAATAGCCATATGGGGAGCACTGTCTAGATAGTCTTGGGCCGTGAACAGCATGCGCCCCCAGGTGGGAACATCAGGCGGAAAGCCCAACCCTAAAAAGCTTAGCGTCGCCTCTGCCAGTACGGCGTTGCCAATAGCCAGGGTAGCCGCCACAATGACGGGACCCAGCACATTGGGTAACAAATGCACCCAAATTAACCGACGTGGTGTAGCTCCAAGTGCTTGGACAGCCTGCATAAAGGTGCGATCTCGAGTGGCTAAAAATCCAGCCCGCACCAAACGCGCTACAGACATCCAATTAAACCCACCGATGACCAGGACCACTAGGGCAAAGATCCCGTTTTGAGGCCCCAGGGTGGCCCTGGCCCAATCGCCAAATAGATATATCACCAGCAGGGACAGAGGCAGCTGTGGCAGGGATAAAAATAGGTCGGTGAACCGCATTAGTAAGGAACCCACTAGACCGCCGTAGAAACCTGCGATCGCACCGATTAGAGTCCCTAGGCTCACTGCCATCACCATTGCCGTAATTCCCACCGTCAAAGAAACACGGCCCCCCAGCATAATGCGAGCCAGCTGATCCTGTCCCAAGGTATTTGTCCCGAAGGGATGGGACAGACTGGGAGGTTGGCTTGCCAGGGCAAAGTCAATGGCATCAGCGGGCTGAGTATACAGCCAAGGACCCACAAAGATAGTTAGGACAATCAGGATAAAGACAATGAGACCAAACAGAGTCGTTGGTTGCAAACGATAATTTAAGTTCATGCCAGCCTTACCCTTGGATCTAGCCACCCATACAGCACATCTGCCATCAGGTTAAATACCACCACCAACACGGCATAAATAAATGAAACTGCCATCACCACAGGAGTGTCGCTGCGATTAATCGCGTCGATTAGCAGCGCTCCCATACCAGGAATACGAAATACCTGCTCCAACACCAGAGATCCTGTAAATAGACTAGGAATATCCAATGCCACCAGAGTAATCACGGGAATAGAGGCATTGCGCAGGACGTGGATGCCAAGAATCCGCGCTCGCGACAGGCCCTTCGCGCGGGCAGTGCGGACATAGCCTTGGGGTAATTCTTCAGCAATGGCAGTACGGATAAAGCGCATTAAAATCGCCGTTTGAAATAAGGCTAGTACCGTCACAGGCAAAATAGACTGACGCACCAGCTCCAGAAAGCTAGCCCAATCCTTCACCACCAGAGTGCTGCTGTAGATAAACGGCACCCAGCCCAGATAAACACTAAAGATCAAAATCATTAATAGCCCCGTAAAAAAAGTCGGGAGCGAAAAACCCACAAAGGCCAACGTAGAAATCAGCCAGTCTATGGCAGTACCCTTTTTGATGGCAGATAGAGTCCCCAGGGGCAGCGCTAGCAGCACACTGAGCCCATAGCCGGAACCCAGTACCCACAGGGTGGCTGGTAACCGTTGCAAAATTAGCTCACTGACAGGGCTGCGACTCCCAAAGGAATAGCCAAAATTGCCCTGCATCAGTGCCCATAACCATTTGAAATAGCGAATGATAATCGGATCATCCAGCCCCAGGGAACGGCGCAGGTTTTCACGAACCTCAGGGGTAATCGACGGATTGGTGGCTAGTTCACCCAGGGGATTGGTGGGTGCGATCGCAAGCAATACAAAAATCACTACACTAATTGCCAGCAGTGTGGGAATCGCAATCAGTAAGCGACGGCAGACATATCTAAGCATTCTTTAAGAAGCATTTTTGAGCATAAGAAAATAAAACCATGGAGACAAAATAGACAAAAGAGCCCTAAAGTTCACAATGGAAAATTTGCGGTAGTTAACGTTTCTTAATACTCTGTATAGGCATAGAGTTAGGGCAACACACTAGATAGAGGAATCTCGTGGTTAGTACAAGTTTTAATTTGGGTGCCGTCCAACGCAACTGGTTTTCCAATATTCGTGGAGACCTATTGGCCGGTATTGTCGTCGCACTCGCACTTATTCCAGAAGCGATCGCATTTTCTATTATTGCGGGCGTAGACCCGAAGGTGGGGCTCTATGCCTCATTGACTATGGCTGTCACCATTGCCTTTGTCGGTGGCCGCCCTGGCATGATTTCTGCCGCCACGGGGGCCATGGCCCTCCTGATGGTCGAATTGGTAAAAAACTACGGTTTGGAATACCTATTTGCGGCCACCTTGTTAACTGGTCTTTTACAGGTTGTTTGGGGCTTTTTGAAAGTGGGCCGCCAGATGAAATATGTCCCACGCGCCGTACTCGTCGGATTTGTCAATGCCCTAGCCATTTTGATCTTTATGGCTCAGTTGCCAGAATTTGGCGGTCAGGGATTCATCATGTATCTAGCAGTGGCCCTTGGGCTTGGCATTATCTATCTGCTACCTCGGCTCACTAAATTAGTGCCTTCTCCCCTGGTGGCCATCGTGGTGCTGACTGTTCTAGGAATGGCCGCTAATGGTGCATTTGCCAATGGTCCTTTAGCCTTTCTGGGTGATTTAGCTGCTCCCTTTGGCAGTTTACCGACCATCCAAGACAAGGGAGAACTACCCACATCTCTGCCCAGCTTGCACCTGCCTCAGGTTCCCTTCAACTTTGAAACCCTGAGTATTATTTTGCCAGTGGCCTTACCTCTATCGGCCGTGGGGTTACTGGAGTCGTTTCTAACCGCTTCTGTGATCGACGACATGACCGACACCAATAGCGATAAAAACCAAGAAGCCAAAGGCCAGGGTATTGCCAACCTGATCACCGGTTTCTTCGGCGGTATGGCAGGCTGCGCCATGATCGGTCAGTCGGTTATTAACGTTACCTCTGGCGGTCGTCAGCGTCTGTCTACTCTCAGTGCAGGCGTGCTACTATTTTTCTTTATTTTGGTCATGGGCCAGTGGGTAAATCAAATCCCAATGGCAGCATTGGTGGCGGTAATGATTATGGTTTCCGTCAGTACCTTTAACTGGGATTCTCTGACTAATATGCGTCAGCTGCCCAAAAGCGAAACCACTGTAATGATCGTGACCGTTATCACCACCATCATTACCCACAATCTGGCTATCGGCGTTGTGGTCGGCATCGCCCTGAGTACCTTGTCCTTTTCCCGTAAAATTGCCAAGCTTATCCGCATTGACACTGAGCTGAAAGGGAATGAGCGTATTTACTATGTCAATGGTCAACTGTTCTTCGTAGCAGTCAATGACTTTTTGAGTACGTTTGACTTCCACGAAGATATTGATAGCGTGGTGATTGACCTGTCCAACTCCCATCTATGGGATCAGTCAGCCGTAATGGCGATCGATAAAGTGGTGCTCAAATTTCGCGCCAAGGGTATCGATACCAAGCTGATTGGCCTGAATGAAGCAAGTGAAACCCTGATGAGTAAGCTGGCAGTTCATGATAAGCCCGAGAAACTTAAAAAGATGCCTGCCCACTAGGCATTAGGAAATAGGCAATATGGCCAAACAACGCTTGGATATGTACCTGGTGGAGCAGGGGCTGTGCGAGTCGCGCCAGCAGGCCCAGCGGTGGATCCGAGCCGGGGAGGTCAAGGTCGATGAGGCGGTGATCGACAAGCCGGGCACACCGATTAAGGCTGATGCGGTGGTGGTACTCAAGCAGAAAGCACCCTATGTGTCGCGGGGTGGGGAGAAGCTGGCGAAGGCCATCAAGGAATTTGGGCTGGAGGTGACCGGTCGCATCTGTCTAGACGGCGGCATCTCCACCGGCGGCTTTACCGACTGTCTGCTACAAAACGGAGCCAAACAGGTCTACGGCGTTGACGTGGGCTATGGCCAGGTTGCCTGGAAACTACGTCAAGACCCACGGGTTGTGTTGAGAGAACGCACAAACCTGCGCCATCTAACGCCAGAAGAGTTATACGAAGAAGACGCCCAACGTCCTGGCCTGGGGGTGATGGACGTGTCGTTTATTTCTCTCACTAAAGTTCTCCCTGCTTTTTGGAGCCTGATGGTAGGAGAAAGAGAATGCGTTTTGTTAGTGAAACCCCAGTTTGAGGTGGGGAGAGAGAAGATTGGCAAAAAGGGTGTGGTGAGAGATCCCAAAGACCATGCAGCGGCAATTTGGCAGGTGTATGGTGCTGCGCAACAGCTGGGCTGGCATGCAAAAGGCCTTACCTGGTCGCCTATTCGTGGACCGGCAGGAAATATTGAATATTTGCTATGGCTGGTAGCTGACGGTGAAGATATGGGTTTAAGCGAAGATATAGTTGCAAAACTAGCTCAAGATGCCTGTGGATCGTTGACTAGTTGACTGGAGCTACAATAGGTTTACGTAAAACGGCTACAGTTGCCATGGTTGCTTTATCCGAGCAGTATTTAAGTGTCGATGAGTACTTGCGGTTGGAGGCCGAAAGCCCTATCAAGCATGAGTATATTGATGGCAAAGTCTATGCCATGGCTGGGGCTACCGATAGTCATGTGACTATAGCGGGTAACTTATTCGCGGCACTGCGGGCACATATACGGGGCACGGGTTGTCGTCTGTACATTTCGGATATGAAGGCACGGGTGGAGGCTCGGAATCGATTCTTTTATCCGGATGTAATGGTTACCTGCGATCCGCGCGACCAGGAAACGGATACTTACAAGCGATTTCCAAAGTTAGTTGTTGAGGTGTTGTCTAAATCTACAGAAGCATTTGACCGGGGAGATAAGTTCGCTGCATATCAGGCTTTAGAGAGTTTACAGGAATATGTGCTGATCAATACCCATTGTCAGCGATTAGAAATCTTTCGGCGTAATGAAGCCGGTCAGTGGGTGTTGCAGTTTTATACATTGGAAGATGAGACCTTTGATTTGAAGAGTATTGGCTTTACAGGCACCTTTGCGGAGCTTTACGAAGATGCTGTTTTAGAACCGTCTGAAATCCCTGAAGAGGTGAGGGTGGAATATGGTTAGGGGCTTTAAAGATGCAACTAATTTTTTAGAAACGCTATCCTTGAGCAAGGTCAATTAGCTATCTAGAATGCAGCAGCAGCCAACCTATGACTGGAAGCGATTTTGGTATCCTCAAGGCAGTCAAATTCTGACTGACAATAGAGGCTATCTAATTGATCCAACATCGGAATGGAGTAAGTACGCTCCAACGAAACTAGTTGAGATAGAAAAGCTTGCTGATATTCCCTGTTTAGTTTTATTGGGTGAGCCAGGTATTGGTAAAACCAAAACCATAGAACGATATGTTGCTCATAAAGCGAAAGATAAACCTGAGCAATTACTGCACTTGAATTTAAATTCACATGGCAGTGAAGATAGGCTTATTAGAAAGTTATTTGAAAGCCCAAAGTTCCAATCATGGATTAGAGGAAATCAGAATTTAGAGATTGTGCTAGATAGCTTGGATGATTGCCTGCTTCGCATATCCAACGTTATGGCACTGCTGATAGACGAATTTAGTCAGTATAAGGAAAATGCTAATCGTCTATTTTTAAGAATTGCTTGCCGAACAGCTGTCTGGCAACCCGAATTTGAATCGGAGCTCAGGGGAATATGGGGGCAAGATAGTGTCAAGGTTTATGAGTTAGCTCCACTCCATCAAGCAGCTGTTAAATATGCAGGACAACGCCAAGGGATAGAAAATCCAGACGCTTTTCTACAAGCAATCTGGGATAAACAATTAGTTTCTTTAGCAAGAAAGCCAATCACCCTAAATGTTCTACTTGGCAAATACCTTAAAGATGGTAGCTTTTTCAAGGAGAACACATTATTCAGCATATATTTTGAAGGATGCCAAATTCTTTGTGATGAAGAACTTCAATCAGACCTGCGTAATCCGAGACGAAAGGAAAACTTAGATTTAGAGTATCGATTTATTATCGCAGCACGGATTGCATTTGTGACAATGTTTGCCCGTCGTGATGCTATTTGGGTGGGGGCAGCCTGTAAAAAAGATTGTATAGAGGATCTTGACTTTCGAGAACTTAGCTCGGGATATGAAAAAGCTAATGAACACAACTTTCCAGTTGATGAAGCTGCTATTGATGAAGTCTTAGGTACAGGACTCTTTGTTGGTTATGGTTCACAGCGAATAGGCTGGGCACATAGGACCTACGCAGAATTCCTAGCTGCGTGGTATTTGGTCGAGCGTGAAATACCGCTAAAGCAACTGAAAACCCTGTTCCTATCCCCAGAAGACCCAGACCATAGATTGATTCCTCAACTACATGAAACCGCCGCATGGCTCTCTAGCATGCGAGAAGACTTTCGTGAATTAATCACTAGGACTGACCCAAATGTCGTCTTGCGAAGTGACATACCTACAGATGCAAATATCCGAGCATCAATTGTTGCAAGTTTATTGAAGCAATACGAATCAAGAAAAATATTTGATAGAGGGGGCGATAAATACCGCTTTTATGAAAAACTTAAACATCCTGAAATAGGAAAACAGCTGAGGCCATATCTCTATGATCAATCTAAACAGATTGATGCACGAAGCTTAGCTATTGATATTGTTGAAGTTTGTCAGGTTGCCGAGCTCGAAGACGAACTAGTTGATATTGCTCTTGATTCATCACAGCCAATCGACTTGAGGGTAGATGCAGCTAGGGTTATAACTTCTATTGGAAGCATAGACACAAAAAGAAAACTAGAACCCTTGGCTACTGAACCACTGCCTGAAGACAAGGATGACTATTTGAAAGGCTACGCCCTTCAGGCTACATGGCAAACTGGTGATTTATCTGTAGAAGAGCTATTTCAATCTCTAACTCCACAACAAGAGATTTTAAAATTTGAAATAGCTCAAAACTTACAAATCTCTGATTTACCATATGCTCTTGATTGGCTTAAGCAACAAGGTGCCAGGCATTTCAGCCATCCATTTGCAGGACTTGGGGATAATCTCCTATTTAGAGCATGGCAACATTTTGAGGTCCCCGAAATACAGGATGGGTTTACTGAAGTCGCTTTAACGCAATGGAGAAAACATCAAAGCATCATTATCTGCAATACAGAATTAGAGGACGAATTTGAGTCACTGCTTTCAAAAGAACCTCAAAAACGTAGATTACTCTTGGCTAAAGCTGTTTTACTCATGGCTAAAGCGGGGGATAATTCTAATCTCATAACAATTACACCACCCGATAAAATACTGAGCACAAAAGATTTTTTCTATGCCCTCAAAAATTTGAAAAGCTCTGAAGATGAGAAGGTTCAGAAAATCTGGGCAAACCTCATTCAACACTGCTTTAATTCTTGCGAGTTAGAGCAACAAGAATTAAAGAAAATAGATGCAATTATTCAAACTACTGAATCCAATCAAATCTTGCATAATCTATTTAAGGCTAGACTTGACGATATTGAACTCGATTCAGACGAAGCTCGAGAACTGAAAGCTAATTATATGAATCGTCAATCTATTAAGCAAGCAACTAAAAATAAACTATTAGATCCTCTACCTAAAGAAGAGGTGATACGCTACTTAGGAAAATTCGAAGCTGGCGACACCTCGGCTTGGTGGCATCTCACTAGAGAGCTCACGCTTACGCCTACCAGTAGTAGACGCTACAGGAACTATGAACCAACTAGACATCACTAAACTGCCTGGATGGGAAGAAGCAAGTAACGATACACGTGGAAGAATTGTACAAGTTGCTAAGCAATATATTGAAAAACAGAAGAATACAGGCCAAAATAAAGATGAAAGAGCAGCATTTTCAGGTGCTCAAGCTTTTCACTTATTAAGCCAAAAAGAACCAGAATATTTAGCGTGTATTCCATCTGCAATATGGAAAGAATGGGCATCTGTAATTATTGCTTCTCCCTTTACTAATCAACATGATGATTGCTATCTAAAAGTAGTTCAATATGCTTATCAACATGCTCCCATAGAAACACTCGATATACTTATAAAGCTAATTGATATAGAAAATGACAAACATGGGCGTCTGTATGTTCTCCAACTTTTTAGCAAGTGTTGGGATGAACAGCTAAAATCACTATTATTAGAAAAGGCACAAGATCCTAAATTAAAGCCAAAGTGCCTGGCTCAAATTATAGAAGCACTCTTAAAACATGACTCTGCTAAAGCTAAGGAGTTCGCAAAGGTACTAATCTCTTGGCCTTTACCATTGAATAAAGAGAAACAGGAAAAAGTTTTTGTCGCAGCCAGAGTATTAATTGAACAGGACAGCGCTTGGAGTTGGCCATTTATTTGGCCCTTGATACATGAAGATGTAGCATTTGGACAAAAACTTTTAGAATCAATTGCTAATGGTTCTCCATTTGGCAGCAGATATCTTGATCTAAATGAAAAACAATTGGCCGATTTATATATTTGGCTTGTCAAGCAATATCCCTATGAAGAAGATCCCGAACATAATAAAGATGAAAATGCTGATGATTGGACGTCTAGAGATAGCATAATCGAATTAAGAAGAGGAGTTTTATCACAATTACGCAAGCGAGGAACCCTGCAATCATGTATTGAAATTCAACGTTTGATTCATGAGTTTCCAGACATTTCCTGGTTAGAAAGGGTTTTAATCGATGCTCAGGAAAATATGCGTCGCCAGACCTGGCAACCACTTACACCCAAACAGCTTTTACAAGTAATTCTTGATCAAGATAAACGCCTTGTTCAAAACGGAAACCAACTGGTTGATGTATTAATTGAATCCTTACAACGCCTCAATAAAGACATGCAAGGAGAAACTCCTGCAAGTGTGGACTTATGGGACAAATATAGACCAAAGGATGAAAATGCATTGTCAGACTATATCAAGCGATTCCTGGACAAGGATTTGAAGGCTAGGGGCATTATCGTAAACCGAGAAGTCGAATTAAGGCGAGGTTATGGTGATAAGCCTGGAGAACGTACAGATATTCACGTCGACGCAATCATAAAACACCCTAATAGCAAACTATATGACTCGATTACGGTAATTATCGAAGTCAAAGGGTGTTGGCATCGTGAAGTTAAAACAGCGATAAAAACACAACTGGTTGATCGCTATTTAGCAGATAACGCCTGTAGTCATGGTTTGTATTTAGTTGGCTGGTTCGATTGTCCACAATGGGATAATCAGGATTCAAGGTATAAGAATACGCCCAAAATGAACCTCAATGAGGCGAAACAATACTTTGAACAACAGGCTAAAGACTTAACTTCAACCACTATCAATGTCCGTTCATATGTTCTGAATACAGCTTTAAGATAACCAAATCTATGGAGAATACCAATGCAAATCACAATTGACTTACCCCCAGATTTAGAACAAGACCTCATACGTCAAGCAGAAAAATCAAACATTCCGCTACCCACATTGATTCTTCAAGTACTGCGGCAACTTACCCAAAAGCCATCCATTCCTCGATGGCCAGACACAATCCTTGCTTACGAAGGCATTCCCGATTTCCCAGCCTTCGAAAGCTACCGTGACGAGCTGCTGCCCCCCAATGAACCCGAACTATTCTGATGCAATATCTGCTCGATACCTGCGTTATCAGCGACTTTATCAAAGGTGAACCAGGTACCCAAACTCGCCTCAAGCAAGCGTCCCCCGTCGATATCGCCGTTTCGGTAATCACCGTAATGGAACTGCGCTACGGCCTACTAAACAACCCCCAACGCGCCAAGAAAATTGAGCCCACCATTACCAGCTTGCTCAACTCCGTATCCATTCTAGAATTCAGCCAAGAAGAGGCCGAACAAACTGCCCAAATTCGTTCAATCTTGAAAAATCAAGGACAGCCCATTGGAGCCTACGACGTTCTCATTGCCGCTACAGCTTTGAGTCACAGTCTGATTATGGTGACAGTCAACCAAAAGGAATTTAATCGAGTAGCCGGTCTGCAAATACAAAACTGGAGAAATGCCTGACTGTTGGAAGCATCAGAAAAGGTTTAGCCCAATAGCTCACCGGTCTCCTGGAGCTGGTGTAACCGTTGATAAAGCCCCCCTTGGGTCAATAACTCATCGTGGCTGCCGATTTCGCTAATATGTCCCTGGTCCAAGACCACAATCTGGTCTGCTTCACGTACCGTACTTAGCCGATGGGCAATGATGATTAGCGTGCGGGTACCAAAGAGCGATCGCATCGCCACCTGAATCGCCCGCTCCGACTCATAGTCCAAACTGGACGTCGCTTCATCAAACACCAGCACATCCGGCTCCATAACCAGCGCCCGGGCAATGCCGATACGCTGTCGCTGACCGCCCGAAAGCCGCACACCCCGCTCGCCTACGGTAGTTAGATATCCGTGGGGCATTTGCTCAATAAACTCGTGGGCTTGAGCAATCTTACAAGCTGCTTGCACCTGCTCCACAGTGGCTCGTGGACAGCCGTAGAGCAGGTTCTCCATCAGCGTTCCATTAAAGATGTCCACTTCCTGGTGCACAATGGCCAGCCGTCGCCGATACCCCGTAATATCTAACCGGCGCAGATCTTGACCATCGATCAAAATAGCACCACTTTGGGGCTCAAAATAGCGGAATAACAGCTTTACCAGGGTAGACTTACCGGACCCCGAGCGCCCCACCAGGGCAATTGTCTGGCGTGGCTGAATCAACAGCTCAATATCCTTGAGAACTGGCTTATCAGGGCTGTAGCCAAAGGTAAGATGATTAAAATGTACCTTGCCAGTAAAACGGTATTCAGGCACATCGTCAGTGAGCTGCCCGGCATCCATCCCGGCAGGCAAGGCAACAAATTCTTGAAACCGGGCCATGGCACCATACCGGCGAACAAACATTTCCGCCAGGGTACAGATGGGGTCGACCTCAGCATAGGCCATGCTAGACAAGGTGAGAATGGTAACAAAGTGCCCCAGGGAAATACCGCCTTGAACAGTGGCCCACAGTGTGAGGGCAAGCACCGCAAAAGTGCAGGTCTGCACAAAAGTACGCTGCCAGGTGCCCAGCTTCACGTAGCCCATGTGAATACGATAATCAACCACCTTAAACTCACGGTCTAAACGCTGTTGCTGACGCTTAAGCTCTCGCATTTCTGTTGCAAATGCTTTTACCGTTTTGATGTTGGTGATAATCTCCGAGGTTCGACTCTCGGTATTTTCCATATACTTATCTAGCTTTTCTTCTTGACCAGAAAGTCGCTTAAGGCGCAAAAGACTGTAGCTAATGATCACTAGCATCGATCCTAAAACCACTAAAGCAATTGGCCAGTCTAAACAGGCAATCACAACAAAAATGCCGAACACACGAGCAATCTTAGGAAAAAACTGCCCAACAATTTCTGGGTAGGTCCAGGTATAGTTGGCTAGTCCCTTGGCGACTCGTGCAGCAATTCGTCCAGGGTTATTTTCGTCATAAAACTCTAGAGGCAGCGTCAAGATTTTCTCTAAGGAGCGTCGAGCCTGATCGCGTCGAGCCCGCAGGGCCGTATCCCAGTTAAACCAGGGGCCAATCCAGGGTTGAATTGGAGCACGACCGACAGAGATTAAACCCACTAGTCCTAATAGGACTAGTAGCGAGAACGTTGGGCTGGTAGGCTGTTTCAACAACCTACCGACAACAGCAATGAAGCTCTCCAAAGGTTGATCGAGAGACTGTCGTGATAGAACATTGAGAATTTGACCAATGGCATAGGGCACAAATAGATCAAGAATTTCAAAGATACTCATGGCCACAGCATTGAACACTGTAATCAGCCAGTATTGTCTGTAGTATTGAAGAATGCTGAGTAGCTTGCCCACAGAATGCCTCCTGATATCATCCGCTGGATGACGCTTTTGTAATATTTATGGACTACAATCGTACTTCGCAAAAAAAGAATCGACAAGGTACCCACACCATGCTTAAGGCATCGCTATCGTCTAATGCTTCATGTTTGACTTCTTGATCGTATATTTCCTGCGAAAAAAGGCTAATAGAGGACTATACTGTCTTCACTCAGTCGTTTTAATGCCAGTGTTTGATCGGTTTGAATAGACATCTGTAGGTCGGACAAATCCTGGAGCTGTTGCTGAATGGCCTCAGCTTTTTTCTGAGCATCGCGACGTTTGTAAAGGGCGGCTCGGGCCAGATCTTCACGCCCTCGATTGAGGGCAGCCTGGGCGACTTGTTTCCACTGATTGCTATCGGCCTGGGCCTGCTTGTAGTCAGGCAGGAGGGTGTTGGTTGCGATCGCAATATTATCCAACGCTTTCGTAAATAGAGCCAAAATTTCCTGGGGTGTCTCCTGCTGAGCCGCCTGTCGCATCAGTTCACCAGGGAACTTAAGCTGATCCACCCGCAGCCCAAACTCGTTAATCTGATGGCTGATATTTTCTCCCGTCTTACACCAGTAGGCAAAATGCTCGCAGTTGTTAAAAAACAGATTATAACGCTTTTCTCCTAGCCGACTTTCAGCCCGGTTAATGACTACATCGGGAATAAATGATACCGGCTGATGCAGAGTATATACTGGATTGCCGCGGGCAAAGGCCGCAGTACTGGTGCGAGAAACAGTAGCCGTACCCACCTTGCGATAGTGAATTACATAACCATCCCCGCAATCGATACCATGGTGATGGTAAGGTACCCCCACCACATCCCGCACCACATACACTTGATCGCCTCTAGCCATAGAGTCGCTTGTTTACAAGGTGAACCAGTTTGAAATAAACACCATAGGTCATACCAAATCCGAATTCATTAAACCCGGTTCAAAATAGACAACCTGGTAGGGGCGGTGCCTTGTACCCGCCCTGCAATATCGGATGCAGACAGCCCGTATTTCGTCTCAGAACGTTTTAGATTTCATCTAATCAAGCAGCAGCGATTCCTAAAACCATTATTCAAGCAAGACCATTATCGATAGAATTTCGATTAATTCTATTGTTTGGTGGCAGATCACGAATATCTGTCTTGATAACATCTAAGTCAGTCCTCACTGGCTGATCCGATGATGCATGATTGAAGTGTTGCTGCTTACGACGAGCCAATAGTTCTTTAATGGACGCCACTGAAGACTTTTCTGGCTGATCGATGGTGATTTGCAGATTCGGTCCAGAGCGGGCTAATCGAACCACAAGGCCATCTTCAGCAGCCACCTTTTGTATGCGCTTACCATCCAAATAAGTGCCATTTGTCCCTAAACTCTGAATTGCCCAACCAGCTACTCCCTTATGAATCTCTAGATGGTGTCTAGAAACAACGGCACTATAAAGAACAACATCATTATCAGTAGAACGGCCAATCCGAATGACGTCTTGTTCTTCAAAGGTCCAATTCTGTATAGGAGTCTTATTTATCGGATGGAGCAACGATAGAGTAATCACGTTAAGACATCGAAGGGCAATGTAACAAAAATGAGGGCGTAAAAATAACCGTTAAAGCAAATGATAGGGACCTCCGTTAAACATCTACGCAAGTTGAAAAATAAAGCTCACCTTATCACCTTTTCCAAGGGCAATGCGATCTCCAGGGCGTAAACGATGCCGATTGCCTGCAGCGAGCGGCAGATTATTGACGTACGTACCGTTGGAACTACCGACATCCTCAATATAGTAGACATCGCCCTCAATACGGATATTTGCATGAACACGAGACACAATTTCTGACTCTGGGAAACCAGATATATCAATATCAGGCGGTATGCGATCGTTCGGCTTACCAATGTGTAACAGTTCGAGACCGACGGGGAGTTCCATTGCTGTATCAGTTTGTACATGGAGTAATCGGGCGGTCAGGCTCTGGATCTGAGTTTGAGGGGCCGCGATATCGACAACGGGTTGGGGAGCAGCAGGTTCACTATAAATATCAACTGCCGTTGGAATATTTTCAGGGATTGGATCGGCTGGTAGTGGGGGGGGAGGGGCTATGGGAAGCGGATCTAGAGGAACCAGGGGATCGGGAGCAACCATCAAGGATGATGGGCTGGGAAGGGGCGGTGGTGGTGCTGGAACGTCTGGTAAATCATCAGGTAATGGAGGAGGAGGGGCTACAGGCGCTGCCTGAGTGGCTAAGCGATGTCCACATTGACCACAGAAACTTGCATCAGCCTGTACCACTGCACCGCAGTTGGAGCATTTCATCAGAGCGGGTAAGGGAGTGTAGCATGCCTCACATTGGGAAGCAGCCTCAGGGTTCTGATAGTTACAGTTTGGACAAATGATCATAGCGGTTAGGTTTACGCTAGCCATGTATAAACTACACGGTTTCGACGATTTTCTGTCGATGCGTTGTTAGAACTATAGGCGATCTTTGGCTTTGCTCTATATCCTTGCATGTCTAGGTCTTTCAGTAACAGAGGACCATTTCCCCTGGTGTAGAATCACACCAAGGGAAATGGTCCACCGCAGACCTTTAATGCACCGTCCGCTCTATAGCTATGGGTAACCCTTGGCTAGCATCCTGGTCCAGTAACCATCGCAGCTCACCCACGGGATCAATCAGTCGGGCTGGGTAGGTGGCGCTGTCAGCATCATCAGCAAATACCTGGGACAGAGCCATTTGCTTATTGGCACCTGCGACTAAAAACATCACGTGACGGGCCTGATTGATCAAAGGGGCAGTAAAGGTGATTCTGGGCTGCTCATCTTTTTGACCTACGGTTACCCAGCGTTCAGTTTCATTGAGGGCAGTTGTATAGGGAAATAAGGAGGCGGTATGACCGTCGTCTCCCATTCCTAATAGGATGATGTCAAACTGTGGCATATCTGCAAGAGCGTCACCAAAGCTGGTGCTCAGAGCTTGCTGATATTGATCGGCACTGGTTTGGGGTGAATCTGTTGCGGTGGGTACGGTAAAAATATTCTTGGCCGGGATCGCTACATGGTTCAGCCAGGCTTCGTAGGTCATTTTGGCATTGCTGTCGTCATGAGTGATGGGTACGTAGCGCTCATCACCCCAATAGATAAACAGCTGATCCCAGGGGAGATTGGCCTGGGCTAATGCCTGATAGAGGGGTTTAGGGGTACTACCGCCGGCAAGGGCAATAGAGCAACGACCACGGGTTGCGATCGCAGTTTGAATCAGCTCAAGTACTTGCTCAGTAGCAGCGGCCACAAGTGCAGCCTTATCAGCAAAAACATGGACCTGGGGGGAGGCTTTTTCTAAAGAGGCTGAGGCGACAGTCATAGGTTAATCGAAAATCTATTTCCTGAACGCTAGCGCAGCTTATGGATACTCCTCACCACTCTTAATAGACTTTGTATTATTCTGAGCAGTTGTACCGCTAACCTAGATGTGCCCTTAGGATGTATAACGGTCAGACTCCGCCTGGAGTCTTAGTAAAGCCAGACACGTGGGGTTATTGAGCGGAGAGCAATAGGTAGTGAGCGTAATTTCTGTTGTTTTGCCTTGCTTCAACGAAATCAGACATGGCTATTTGCCGCGCATCTTAGACAATCTAGCCCTGCAGCCAGGGGAAAAACAGCTCATTGTTGTCATGAGTCCCAGTACAGATGGCACCTACGATGTCATTAACCAACATCCCAGCATAGCTGAGTTAACCCTGGTAAAAACCGATGCGACCAATCGTGCCCAACGTTTAACTTTGGGCATTGAAGCTAGCCAAGGGGATGTCGTACTGCTCCATCATCCAGCTACCTTGCTTCCCGTTGATGCCCTCTGCCAAATTAAACGGCTCATGGCCGATGACACCATTACCTGGGGAGGTTTTCGTCACAGCTTTGATTTCGACCATTGGCTGCTCAGGTTCACATCCTGGTACTCCACCACCCAACGCCCTCGATTTGAAAGCATTCTCTATTTAGACCACTGCATCTTTGCCCGTCGCACAGCCTTAATTGATATTGGTGGCGTTCCTGATATGGACATTTTTGAAGATACTGCCCTCAGCAACGCCCTCAGCCAATTTGGTCCGCCCCAAATTGCTCCAGGCACAATTGTCACCTCCGCCCGCCGCTTCAAAGAGCGGGGCATTTATCAGCATGCCTTACTCAACCAGCTACTCAAGCTGATGTATCACGCGGGGCTAGATCCTAAAAAGATGAACTGGCTATATGAAGGGAAAAGCCAAATTAACGTAAACTACAACGACCGACGAAAAGATTGATAGGTCTGATGTCCCGCACTTACAAAGCTACTGGCATTAACCTCAAAGCCTCTGCCATGGGCGAAAATGATCGGTTAATGACCATTCTCACTAAAGAATACGGCCTGCTGCGAGCCATTGCCCCTGGAGCCAGGAAACCTAAATCTCGCCTCGGGGGGCGTAGCGGTCTTTTTGTGGTGAATGAGCTGATGTTTTCAAAGGGTAAGTCCCTAGACAAGATGATTCAAGCTCAAACCCAGCAGTCATTTCCAGGGTTGAGTCAAGATCTAGCTCGACTCACAGCCGGTCAGTATTTGGCAGAGCTAGTGCTGTGTGAAGCCAGCGAACAACCTCAGGTGGAACTGTTTGAGCTTCTAGTGGCCCATCTAGAGCGTCTAGAAAATGCATCAGCAGGTGCCGTCCTGGCTTGTCTGGCCCAGGGGACATTTCATATTTTGGCTTTAGCAGGAGTCGCTCCAGAACTACGGTGCTGTTGCCTCAGTCGCACATCCATTCAGCCCCGTCTAGGTGGGCAATGGCAGGTGGGGTTTAGCATTCCAGCGGGGGGCGTGATTACTCTAGAGCAGTTAGAGCACCTGGAGAATAATGCTGGCCTGACAGATTATGGGCCTAGACATCTTAAGCATGGCCCATTAACGACGACAATTGGTGCTCCAGAACTTGCACTTTTACAACAATTAGGGCATTCAGAGCTTGTGTTCACCCAGGCTAGTTCTTTACCATCTATAGAGGGAGTTAGTGCAGCCCCCCATAGCCTCTGGCGTCGCGTGGAGCGCCTGCTGAGAAACTACGCTCAGTTTCATTTTGATCGACCGATTCGATCGGCTGCACTGATCGACAGCTGCTTTGCTTCATCTACTTATGCTTCGTGAGTCTGACCCAAGCGCATCTAAACTGTCTGAGGTTGCTGGCTATC
>JBCCXQ010000015.1:0-52120 GCA_039191365.1 Cyanobacteria bacterium P01_F01_bin.13
CCGACGTTTGTGAAGGCGTGGCTGATTGTGTTGATGCCTGCCCTGTGGCCTGTATTCATGGGGGTCCCAAGAAAAATAAGAAAGGGACTGACTGGTACTGGATCGACTTTGATGTCTGCATTGATTGCGGCATTTGTCTACAAGTCTGTCCGGTAGAGGGCGCAATATTACCTGAAGAAAAACCTGATTTACAGAAAACACCGGTTTAATTGAGCTAATGTAGGCTCAGTTTAAATAAATCCAGTGTTCGTTATGCGGAAACCACTGCATGACGGTCATTTTACTGGATTTAGTACTTGCGTCCTATTTGGACCTGTGCTAAAAATACCTCGAAGTATTGATTTCTCTTGCTATGAACAAAGGTGAACTGCTAGATACGGTAGCTGAAAAGGCCGGTGTTTCGAAGAAAGTTGCAGATGCTGTAGTGTCAGCAACGATTGAGTCTATTATGGAGGCTGTTTCCAGTG
Organism: Cyanobacteria bacterium P01_F01_bin.13; assembly: GCA_039191365.1. Classification (GTDB taxonomy): domain Bacteria; phylum Cyanobacteriota; class Cyanobacteriia; order Phormidesmidales; family Phormidesmidaceae; genus Leptothoe. The sequence continues at coordinate 468 of JBCCXQ010000015.1, forward strand.
GTGATAAAGTGACCCTAGTGGGGTTCGGTAGTTTTGAGCCTCGCGATCGCAAGCAGCGGGAAGGTCGCAATCCCAAGACTGGTGAAACTATGACGATTCCAGCAACAACAGTTCCTGCATTTTCCGCAGGTAAGGCATTCAAAGAAAAAGTTGCTGCCTAAGGATAAACCGATTTCAGGTCAAAGCTTTTTGACCTAGACCAGAGCTTTAGTTAATTCGGTGTAGCTATGATTGATCATGGCTACACCGCTTTATCTTTTTAGCATTGCTGCTCTTCGGTTAGGATTTCATTTAAAAGCCGTCAGCATATAGCATTTCTGATAGAGTAATTCATTGTCTAAATCAGCAACGACATTTTGCCAAAGGTTGAAGGATCTAAACATCTAGACTTCGACAGCAGCATATTAAAGGCGCAGTTAATGTTTAGACCTAAGCCCATCTGCTTGCCTAGGAGCCATACACATCGAATCCCAAGTCCAGTTCATTATCGTCTTTAGATAGTGTTACAGACGAGTTTGTTTGCGGCCTTCGTGGGGAGAGAGAGAACACTTTTTATGGGTTAAACCGCCTACTATTTTCTATGAGATGGCATAGCAAAAAATCCCAGAACAGTTTCTGAAAACTTGTCGGTTATCAACAAAAAAATTGCTCATCAAGGCGTACAAGGCCTTCCCAAGTGCGACCATCTTGTGTTGATTCAAGTTGAATAGGCGCATTGTTAGTGAAAGTAATACCGCTCTCACTGTTCTGAACTTGTTACCTCAAAATCAAATCTATGAACCCGGGGATTTGGATTGATGAGATAGCCCACCATGGCATTGTTCGGTTCAGCTTCAATGGTGAGAAACGCCTGATTTTCGGCAAAGGCAATCGCCTAAAACCCCTGAAAACCATAAACTTGGCGACTCAACTCAGGGTCTAACAAGGAAATCGGTCGAGGTTCTAACGGCTCAGATGTTTGGCCATCGAGAAAGGCCAGAATGTCTGCTTTGGGCAAAGCGAAGAGATTACCGCGGTTAGGCCCAAACCTTTCAGGATATTGGGGCAGAATGATCAAGTGCTCTTGATACCAGGCAAGTCATGAAACTTCTGAATTTCAGTCTGCCAATTGACCTGCCAAGGGAATCATCCTAACAGTCTGTTCTGGGCTAGTAAAGGGAATATCTGCAGCAGCATGATTGCCTTGCTTTGCTCCATAGATAACGATAATGCTAATTGCAGCGAATCCAAGTAATAGGACTAGCCAAGTAAACTTCTTCTGCAAGGTAATGGATCCGAAATTCTCGCCCTATGGATTATAAGCCGGAGATGAGGTGATTTTTTGTAGCCTGACTGGCCTTAAATAATCACGTTGTATAGCTTTGCACATATTGCCGTTGGCATCTAACGCTTTTAGCCAGTACTGATAGGTGTAACGCTATAAATCGCTCAATTTCCTGGGCCATTTCTACTTACTGTGCTGTTATCTAAAATTTATTAACCTACATTGATGTTATAAAAAGGCAGCTATAAAAGACCGTTCTATCTAAACCTTCGCCCTGGCGTTCTTAAAGTTATCAGATGTCTAAAATCTTTGGCAGTCTTGGCAATGACCTTATCAAAGGGACTAAAGGGAATGATGTGATTTTCGGTTTTGCCGGAGATGATGTTTTACATGGGAATGCAGGCAACAACATTATTCATGGCGGTCAGGGTAATGATGCCATTTACGGCGGCGATAACGACAGTGCTCTCTTTGGTGACGCTGGGGATGATTTTCTTCAGGGTGGAGCAGGCAACGATCGGCTGTTTGGCAGCGATGGCAATGACACATTAGTCGGAGGCCCGGGCAACGATCGGCTCAAGGGTGGACCGGGCGACGACTTATATGTTTATTCACCTGGGGATGGGTTTGACATCATTGACGATAAAACAGGCACCAATACTCTGTGGCTGAAGCAGATTCACGCTGATGAGATTCAGGTTGTACGTCGACTCAACAACTGCTTCCTTGTTATTTACAAAGATGAGCCGATTATTCACATGAAAGGTATCCATTACATTCGCACTGAAACAGGCTGCTTTGAACTCGATGCATAGCTTAAGCTCGAAAGCACATCACTACAGCGAAAGAGATAGAGGTGTTATTTTTCGAGGTAGCACGATTCTACACTGCAGGTTTTTGGGACTGAGTGGAGTGGAATGCAGTTGGGAATCTAAAGTTCATAGCCATTTTGACCAAACGAGTCCGCGTAAACTAATTCTGAACCCCTTGAAATATTAGGGATACCTCAGCCCCTCCTGGACGGGGTTCCGGGGTGGGTTAACCTGTCTTATAATCCACCTCACCTGACTGGCATCCCTCCTGAGAGGGGATGAACCAGAGCCATGACGGAGCCACCCGCTCGCCTGATGCCGCATGGATCAAAGTCGACCGCTGGAACACCTTAACCGATACAGAAAAAGCATCCTTTGCCCCAATTGCTCCCGACTTTGTCATTGAGCTACGGTCAGCCAGCGATACTTTGAGCGGCTTACAAAGCAAGATGCAGGAATACCTGGACAATGGCGTATCTCTAGGCTGGTTAATTGACCGCAAGAACAGTACAGTGCATATCTATCGTCCAAACCAAGCACCCCAGATACTGGAAAACCCTAATGCAATCAACGGCGATCCAGAATTACCTGGATTCACGTTACCGATGGCTAAGATCTGGTAAAGACATATGTGGTTGAGGATGGACAGTGGCCACCCTCCCAAGGTTTTGTGCTTTAAAATTTGCCATCCAACGCATCTACACACCGCTTACAGAGGGTTCTGTGCTCCGCCAACTCGCCCACATCGGTGGAATAGTTCCAGCAGCGATCGCACTTCTTACCATCCGCGTACATAATGCCAATGCCAAACGCATCGGACTCACTGCGGAAATTGACGTCTTTTAGCCCATCGGCACTATCCAAAATCTCCACCTGGGACACCAGGAACAAATAGCGCGCCTCATCCACATGGATTGAACCCTCTGCAACCGCATCGCTAGGATTCATCGCCGCTAACTGCTCACTAAACTGGAGATCGGCAATATGGAGCAGAGCCTTTGCCTGCAACGATGAACCAATATCCTTAGCAGACCGCGCCTGTTCCAACACTTTGTTCACCTCGTCCCGCAGCTCCCTGAGCTGATTCCAGGTATCCGCCAGCTCAGGCTTAGCCCAGGCCGGATCAATAGTGAGCCAGCCCGCCTCAAATACCGACTTCGTACCCGTCTCATAGGGCATAAACTGCCAGATATCCTCAGCCATGTGGCACAGTACCGGGGCAATGGACTTGGCTAAATTCTCCAGGGCAATAGCGAGAACCGTCTGGCAGCTACGCCGCCGAGGGGAGTTGGCCGCACTGATGTACAGACGATCCTTGGCAATATCTAAATAGAAATTGGAGAGATCTACCACACAGAAGTTCTGCACCGTTTGGAAGAACTTAAAGAACTGATAGCTATCAAAGGCATTTTCCACCTCGGCAAAAACCTCCGTCATCCGGTGCAGCATATACTGGTCCAGGGATGGTAGCTGATCGTAGGGCACCGCATCTTTTTTGGGGTCAAAGTCGTGCAGGTTGCCCAACAAGAACCGGCATGTATTACGAATCTTGCGGTATACATCCGCCAGCTGTTTGAGAATAGTTTTACCAATGGGTACATCCGAGGAATAATCCACCGAAGAGACCCACAGCCGCAGCACATCGGCACCGTAGGGGGGATCCTGCTTTTTGTTTTTGCCGCCCTCAATAATCTCGTAGGGGTCCACCACGTTACCGATGGACTTACTCATTTTGCGACCCTTTTCATCCAGGGCAAACCCATGGGTGAGAACAGTTTTGTAAGGGGCATGGCCGTGGGTGGCGACACTGGTGAGTAGACTCGACTGGAACCAACCCCGGTGCTGGTCCGAACCTTCCAGATACAGATCCACCGGATACTTCAGCGCATCCCGCTGGTCAGCAACAGCGGCCCAGGAAGACCCGGAGTCGAACCATACATCCATGGTGTCAAAGCCACGGGTGTAGGTGCGGCCGTTGTTGCGATAGTTTTCGGGCAGCAGTTCTTCCACGGACATGCTCCACCAGGCATCCGAACCATGCTCAGCAAAAATATCTCTCACATGGGCGATAGTCTCCTGATTCATCAGCACTTCGCCTGTCTCTTCGTCATAAAAAGCGGGAATGGGCACCCCCCAATTACGCTGGCGGGAGATACACCAGTCGGATCGATCTCCCACCATGGGGGTAATGCGGTTCTCTCCCTGGGCCGGAATCCATTGCACATCAGAGATGGCATTGAGGGCCTCATCCCGAAACCCTTCCACCGAGGCGAACCACTGTTCTGTAGCACGGAATATGGTGGGCTTTTTGGTGCGCCAATCATAGGGATATTTGTGCTGGTAGGGCTCGTGCTTGAGCAGGGTATTGGCTTCTGTCAGAGCCTTGATCAGTTCTTCGTTGGCAGTTTTAAGGACGTTCAGTCCTTCAAAGCTACCGGCCTCGGCGGTAAAGCACCCCCGCGCATCCACCGGACACAGAACCGGCAGACCATATTTTTGCCCCACGCCAAAGTCTTCCATACCGTGGCCAGGGGCGGTATGCACCAGTCCGGTACCGGATTCGGTGGTGATATAGTCGCCGCCAATGACGATGGGGCTCTCGCGGTTAAAGGTGTCTTCTTTTTGATATAGCGGATGGTGGTAGGTGCATCCGGCCAGGTCCGCTCCTTTGATGTCCACCTTGGCCGTTAGCTCGGTGTCAAAGGAGGCGGCCAGGGCGTCGATCAGGTCCTTGCCGACAATTAGATATTTGTAAGGTTTACCGGAGCCAACTTCCACTAAGGTATAGGTCAATTCTGAATTGACGGCGACGGCTACATTGGCAGGAATGGTCCAGGGGGTGGTGGTCCAGATGGCGACGCCCAGGTTATCCATGTATGGGGCCAAGGCATCTTTGGCACTATCCGATGCGCTAACCATGGGAAACCCCACGTAGATACTGGGGGAGGTGTGGCCTTCGGGATATTCCAGCTCGGCTTCTGCCAGGGCTGTCTGCGAAGATGGGCTCCAGTGGACGGACTTCAGACCCCGGTAAATGTAGCCCTTGTGGACCATGGCTCCGAAGACATCGAGCTGAGCGGCTTCGTACTCGGGCTGCAGGGTCATGTAGGGGTGTTCCCAGTCGCCCCACACTCCAAATCGGCGGAATCCCTTGGCCTGTTTCTCAACGGTTTCCAGGGCAAATTCTTTGGCTTTTTGGCGCAGTTCCAACGGCGTCAGGTTAGCGCGCTCTTTGCGGTCTATGGTTTGAAGGACCTTGAGTTCGATGGGAAGACCGTGGCAGTCCCAGCCGGGGACATAGCGGACTTTGCGATCGCGCAATAGCTGATATTTATTGATAATGTCTTTGAGCACCTTATTTAAGGCATGGCCCATGTGCAGATTGCCATTGGCATAGGGCGGCCCATCGTGTAGGACAAAAACTTCCCCTGAATTTTCCTGGGACAGCGTTTCATAAATTTTGCCGTCGTCCCAAAATGCCTGTAGCTCTGGCTCACGCTTGACGGCGTTGGCCCGCATACTAAAGTCGGTTTTGGGCAGTAGGACAGTGTCCTTATAGCTCTTAGCGTCGGCACTTTTGGGATCAGTCACGGTACAGGAAAAAATTAAGGGGATTTACTACGCTCTCGTCATTCTGCCTTAGAACTTCCTATCGCTTCAATAGTTTTAGTTTTTTTACTAGGAAGCAGCACTATCTTTGTCATTAGAGCTGTTAGAAAGTTCAGCCAAATAATACTGAAATACCAATTGCGATCTCATTCAGCCTGGATATCAAAATAGTGTCACTATCCTCAGGTAGCCGCGTTGATCGAAAATCAGTGTATGGTCGCTGCGCTAAAGGACGTTCAAAGCTCCAGTTGGACTGACGGTGAATGTTTATGTAAGGATGAGAAAATGCTCCACGCAAAGATATCCCTAACCGCCATTCATGAAGCCAGCCACTGCTGCCTTTATACGGCTTTTGGCGTCGTGATCAATGGAGTCAGAATCAATCCTGACGGCACCGGGCGAGTCCATTGTTACAACTTCGACCCGCCGCAGAAACCTCTCCCATTGATGGCAAAGGCTCAAGATGGGGCTATATCGGTTGCAGGCGTTGTCGGCGAAGCCATTCACAAACATAGGGATGTGGAGATCAACACCATACTCACGGAGTTAAAGTTTGGAGGCGGCCAGGGCGACTACGACAGGATAAAACAATGCGGCGTTGATCATCTGATTGAGGAGTTGATGACATTTTCTTATTCCGTCCTTATGGAACATTGGGACAAGGTCTTGGGGCTAGCGGCTAGGTTGGAGCAGGTGCAATATCTAGACTCAGATGAGATATCCAGTGAACTGCCCTACGTGTCTGATTTCAGTCGCTATTCAGCCCAATTACAGCAGGAGATCGGCGGTTGCGCCACCCAATGGACGTGGAATCGATCTATGAAGAGGGGGCTGATGCAGTGGCCCGGATAAGAGAACGGTTCAAATCATGCCAAGAGAAATCAATGATTGGAGAACAGTTTTTGGTTTGATGGGTTTACTCACAAACTCCGATGCTCCTACCATTTTGGCCCGCATCCGGTCAGCAATACGGCCCCCATCAGCCACCATTACAATAGGAGTCTCTTTAAAGACTGGCATGCGCCGAATCTGCGCACATAGTTCATAACCATTGACCACCGGCATCATCAAATTCAGAAAGATAGCCTTTGGCTTTAGTTTCACTATTTTCTTTAGCGCTTCAAGCGGGTCGGAAATATTACTATAGCGATAGCCTGCCGATTCAATAATAGTCGCCATTTTGTGACTATCGGCCAGACTATCATCCACATAAACAATCCTGGCATCCTTGGGGGCAGTTGCCTGGGCGAGCTTAACAATAATGTCGTCTTGAGGCGCAACTACCGATTGAGTAACCTTATCGGCAACAACCTTTAGCCGCAGCGCCCCGTTGTTGATATGGGGTAATAGGGATGTAACAAATGAAAGCATTGGCTGATCTGTCTTTAGAGCCAAATCCCGTAGCGTGTGTTGACTATTAGCCAATGCACTCAACAATTTGAAAAGTCTTGGAGAGGCTAAATCTTCTAAGGATGCCAGATCCTTTATAGCCAAAGCGTCATTTGGCCTTACCCAAGTCAGCCCAGCGCGTTCCCAGTCCTGCCATTCACGCTTAGCTTGACCCCAGATTCGAATATTTTGCAAATTTATACAGGAAGAATCGCAGGCTTTTTGAACCTTGAGGCGATAAGTCAACTTCTTGCCAGTTTGTTGCCAACTCAAAGTGCTCTGCTGTTGCAGATCAAACAAAATCTCTGAGATACATCCAGTAACAATATCTGAGAAAAATTGTCGATTAATCTTTTTACAGACAACTAACCGAGCCAAACTGTTGTAAGTCCAATCAGCGGGGTCTGCACTCAGGCCATGTTTAAGTAAATCAGACTGGTGTTGTAACAGCTGGCGATGCCAACGGCGTTTTGCATGGGTGCGGGTATTTGCCCACACTAGCTGTCCCGCCAAAAAATACAAGTGCCATTGATAGGTGGTGTAACTTTCGATCGATAGGATGCCAGTCAGCTGTTTCTGTTTAGCAAGCTGTATCTTTTGATCTAGTTCAGAAACAAGTACATTTAACGTGGCGATTTCAGCTCTCATGACTCCTATCGTCTGCGTTCAGGCTTACTAAAAACTATTTTTTAATCAGTAACTTGACTATAAGCCACTGGAACACAGCGGATGTTCGCATTTAAGCCCCTTTAGTGAAAAATACGCTGATATGCGTATTTTTCACTAGCCGTTCATAACGTTTTGTGGTGCAGATAATCTCACGCCATGATTTTTCTTGCAAGAGACTTGACAACGTTCTCCCAAATCTTCTGTATATTTCTGTTGACTCTTCAGGGGTGGGTTGTTGTGAAGTAAAGAAAAAGCATAATTCTCTAGTCCCAAAAGTCGCCCTCAGGCCAGTTGGTAGCTTCGTCGTCATCTTGCTGGGTAGCTACTGGGGCGATGGGCGCACTAGCCGGTGCTGGATTAGTAGGAGTGGGTTCTGGATTGGCTGATGTTTCTTTAACAACAGACGATTGGGAAGATGGCTCGATGCTCTTTACGGTTGTCTCTGGTTGAGAAGGAGCTTTAGCTGAATTATCTAATTTCTGGATGTCTAATTGGTCGGCTGCTTCTGAGGTTGTCTTTGGCTTGGGGATAGACGGTGGCCTTGGGGGCAGCTCAATCATGGGTTTGGGGGCTTTCTTTTTAGGTGTAACCACATCCTTGAGCCAGGCTGTAAAAATGCCAACAGCCGCTAAAGGGCCAGGTTTTTTTTCTCGGGTTGTTATTTTGTTTGGTTTTGTTGGTTCAGTTTTCGGTGCAGTTGGTTTTTTCTCAGGGGCTACCTTGTTATTAGTCGTTGGAATGGCTGCAGGGACCACTAGCTTGGGGGCAAATTCGTCTGCTACAGGCTTGATCAAAATTGGACTGTCAGGATCCGGTTCCTGGTCCACTAAGTCTTCTACGCCATCTTCTACAAACTCATAGTCGTTGGCGATAGGACGGCTAGCTGCACCATTGAGTCGACTGGATTTGCCAAGCCGAATGGGGGTTTGCTGGGCGGCGGGTGTCGTTTCTCGCCGCAGTAGTAGGGTTTGGTATCCCAGCCATAGGAGCAATCCGACTGAAGCTGTTTGACCCACCAATACAGCACCGTTCATTTGCCGAGCGCAAAACCAAAGCACTAAGGCATAGAACATGCCAACGCCGCTCCAGAAAAAGTCCGACCGTCGGTGGACTTCTGGCAGGATAAAGGCTGCTAAATAAAAGGCCAGACTTCCTAACCCGATGATGATTGCCAATAGATTGGCCAGCATCCGCTTCGACTCCAGCGTGATGGACAGATTATTGCTGCTGATTTACAGGATGAACCGATCTGTTAGAAACGCTATATATTCGGTATCTTTCAGATGAAACCATGGGAGGATCAGCAGCGCTCAGATTTTATTATTATCGATAACCTTCGCGGTTGTAAGATATCAGACTGTACTCCCGTCCTAGAAGCATCATGAGCAATCAGCCCCAACAAATTCCTGTCGTGGTCAATGGTGCTATGGGCCGCATGGGCCGTGAAATTGTTAAAGCGATCGCAACTGCCGAGGATATGAAACTGGTGGGGGCTGTAGATCGCAAGCCCGAGGCCATCGGTCAGGATATTGGTGAAATTGCAGGCTGTGGTCCCCTAGAAATTCCGGTGACGACGGATTTAGAAGCCACCCTGGTGATGGCCCAGAGCGAGGGCAATGCGGTGATGGTGGATGTCACCCACCCGGCCAAAATCTATGAGCAGGTGCGGGCGGCCATTGCCTATGGCGTGCGTCCAGTGGTAGGGACTACCGGTCTTACACCTGAGCAGATTATTGAACTGGCGGAGTTCGCAGAGAAGGCCAGCGTTGGCTGTTTGATTATTCCAAACTTTGCCATCGGCGTGATTTTAATGCAGCAGGCGGCCCTCAGGGCAGCTGAATATTTTGACCATGTGGAAATCATTGAGCTGCACCATAATCGCAAAGCGGATGCTCCCAGTGGTACGGCAGTTAAAACCGCACAAATGCTGCAGGAAGTAAAATCCTCATTTAACCCTCCCAAAGTGGAAGAGACCGAGACCCTGAAGGGTGCACGGGGCGGCACCACCGAGGAAGGGATTAATATCCACAGCGTACGGTTGCCGGGGTTGGTGGCCCACCAGGAAATCATGTTTGGTGCAACGGGTCAGGTGTATACACTGCGCCACGATGCCATGGACCGGGTCTGTTTTATGCCTGGTGTGCTGTTGAGCATCCGTAAGGTATTGCCGTTGAAGTCGTTGTTATACGGATTGGATAAAATTTTATGATTGGGGATTATCTAAACCAATGGCTTCCTTGATATGGTCTAACCCATGCTCATCAATCTTTTTGAGTAAACCGTTCAAAATATTTTTAACCATCCAGGGACCTTCATAGATCCAACCGGTATAGACCTGTAATAACGATGCCCCAGCGGTGATTTTTTCCCAGGCGTCATCAGCGGTAAAAATGCCGCCTACGCCAACGATGGGCAGCTGTCCATTAGTTTTTTGGTAAATGTATCGAATCACCTCCGTAGCGCGTTGACGCACCGGGGCACCGCTAATGCCTCCGGCTTCTTCAGTGACTAGATTGCCGGTCACGTCTAACCGTTTGGTGCTCAGCTGGTCCTTAGCAATGGTGGTATTGGTAGCAATAATGCCTGCCAGACGGTGCTGTTGGGTCAGGTCTATAATGTCGTCGATGTCTTCCCAGGCAAGGTCTGGAGCAATTTTGATCAGCAGTGGCTTTTGCTGTGTGTTGGCGGTTTGCAGGGTGGCGAGAATGGGTTCAAGTTGGGATTTGGCCTGGAGCGATCTCAACCCAGGTGTATTAGGAGATGACACATTCACCACAAAATAATTCCCCAGGTCCTGCAATCGTTGGAAACTTTGCAGATAGTCGTCAGCGGCAGTATCTAAGGGGGTAATCTTAGATTTGCCTAAATTAATCCCTCTAGGAAAATCGGCTGACAGTGGAACCTGCACAAGACGTTCGGCAAGGGCTGCTGACCCCTGATTATTAAACCCCATTCGATTGAGGGCAGCCTTATCCTGGGGTAAGCGAAACAAACGAGGTTTAGGATTACCCGGTTGGCTATGACAGGTGACCGTGCCCAATTCCGCAAAACCAAACCCCATCAAGGGCCAACATTCAGCAGCAATACCGTCTTTATCAAATCCAGCAGCTAGACCTAAGGGATTGGTAAATGTCTGCTGCCATAGGATTTGGCTCAGACGATGGGAAGCCATTTGACAGTTGTTTTCGCACCAGGCCTGGGCAAATCTTCGGGCAGGCTGAGTCCAGTATGGAGCAGTCGTCGGGGACTGAGCGATCCAAGCTAGCGTGTGCAGTGTGTATTGATGTACTGTTTCTGGGTCGGCCCTAAATCTTTGAAATAGCAGCGGTAATACGTTGGCTTTATAGGTATCCTGCAGCACAAATAATGCTCCCCAATAATCCTGTGGATTATATCGCTCAATCTAAGATGCGTTATAGCTCTAGGCCTATTTGGTTTATGGTTGGCAACTTGCTGAAACAATAGCTGCTATAACTATTTAACCCAATGACTTTTAATCGCTAGTATAAAAATCATGGGAGCTTATTAGTGTTGGCGCTTATGGGTGGCAGCTTATGGTCACTAGGGTAATGCTTGTAGGCTATCAGTACCCTTTGTGATATAACCGCTCTAACTTCTTAGTCGCTTTAGCTAACCGCCTAGATAATTTGCTCGAATAGCATTATCTAAGTAGCCAGGCTAGCTTAAATTAAGCTATAGCCCCCCATCCGTTACCGTACAGACGTTAGTCTGTTTGTCGAATCTGAATCTCTATGATCAGCCCCGTACCCCCAGCGACGTGTGAACAACATTTGGCCAATTTGGGTCAGGTTTTTAAGACTGTATGGGAACAGGAGACAGTCGATGAGCAGCTGAACGAGATTGCTCGCTACATGCAGCAGATTTATCCCCACGAACTTACCTGGATTGGTCTTTATAATTCGGAAGATCAAAGTCTAACGACCCAGGCTGCTTTGTTGGCCAACGATAAAAATTTTTTATGGCAAAAAGTTAAGCTTCAGTCTGATGACGTTGTGCAGCAGGTCATAGAAAGAGGGGCTCCAGCGGCTGTATATGACTTACAAGAATCCCATCGCGCTGGTGAATGGAAAGCGATTGCTAAGCGTCTGGGAATACATGATGCTATTGTCTTTCCAATTCAGCGACAGGATGAGTGTTTAGGAATTTTGCTGCTGGGGACAGGTCGTCGAGGAGCGTCGTTGAAGTCCGGCGTGCAGAAGAAAACGTTTTCCATATTGGTCACCACCCTGGCGACCATTTTGCATCGGTACCTACAGGACTACTACAAACAGATAGAAAAACGACCGTCCCAGCCTTTTTTCCAGCTGCTGGCAAAGTTAGAAACCATTCAAGAACTGGATCCTCGGCTGCAGGCAATTGTTGACGCCACCCATCGATTTGTGGGCGCTAGTCGTACCCATGCATACTGGTTTGAGCCGCAGCAGCGTTTTTTCTGGCATCGTGTGGCCAATGGTGGCCACAATCGCCACATCTATACGGCTCAAGAACCGGCCCTCTCTCAGCTATCGGCCAGCGGCTACCAAGAGTTATATCAATCGCTGTCCTGTGGTGAGGTGATTGTTATTGGGGAGGATATGTGCTCTCACACAGATGCCATTACTGAGCCGTTGAGGGCCGCATTTGAAAAGCCGTCGTTGATGGTGGCACCGATTTTGATGCAGGGAGATTTACTCGGCTTTCTGATAGTAGAGGCGACTCACCCCCGCCATTGGACCATGCCAGAAAAACGCTACTTGACAGCGGCGGCTCAAGTGGTGGGGTTAGGTATGCCAACGTCAGTATTGCAAGAACGGGTGGCTGATCTAGAAGCAAATCACCAGCTCTCAGCCGGTATTGCCCAAAGTATTCACGGCGATCGTGATTGGCAATCGGTGATGTCGCGATGTGCCGAGCAGCTGATTGCCACCCTTGAAATCGATGGATTGCTGGTGCTAATTCCCGATTTGGAGTGTGGTGGCTTTGAAGTGGGCTATCAGCACCACGGTACCCAAAGCAAACCAACACAGGATACCTGGCGATCGCTCCACAATGTAGATTGGCAGCATTTGTCCCGTCAGGCTGCTCCAGTGTGCATCGAAAATTTAGAGAACGATTTAAAGCTGAGGGCGTGGCATCCCCAGTTTGAACAGATGGAGATGCAGGCGGCTATGGCCTGTAATCTGTCGCCAGGTCAGGCACCAGAAGGGGTGCTGGTGGTAACCGATAGCAACAGCCGCCGCTGGAACCAAACAGAACAAAACCTATTGCAGTCGGTTGGACGTCAAATTGGGCTAGTTCTTCATCAGTGGTCTCTGCAGCGACAGGCGCAGCAGCAATCCCAGATGCACGACACCATGCAGTGGGGATTACGTAACCTACAACGCACCTTTGATGTGGCTCAACTGGAGCAGGCGGCGACTCATCACATCAGTCAATTGCTACGGCTGCCCCTGGTGGCTTTGATTACTTGGGAGAATGGCCAAAAGGAAGCGCGTTTAGCGTCCACTGTGGTTCGAGATCAGCAGTTTTTAGCTAAGGATAATCCACCTATTTTGGTGGATGGAGACGCGGTTATTAACTGGGCAATTCAGACCGATGGTGTAATTCAGCTTGAATTTGAAGATCTGCCTGATATCACCCGTCAATGGCTACAGTGTCCAGCCCACGCCCAGCTACTAGTGGTGGCCCTGCGAACTTCTCCAGAACATACCCTGAATGGAGCGATTGTGCTGGCTGATCAAGGGGATCGGCGTTTTTCTGACCAACAGATGAGTATGCTGGCGGTGTTGGTCCATCAGCTGGCCTGGTGTCGGCGACATCTGCTGCTGACAGGTCGTTTGCAAGATCATAAGAGCCAGTTGACGGAGCTGAACTGGTACAAGCATCACCACATGGATGATTTCCGACGGCAGGTACGGGAGTCGCGACGTCAGCTCGGCAATCTGAAACAGCTACCAGCTATTGGAGACCAGCCCTACTTTCATGCCGTGGAAAGCCGCCTGGCAAATATGGAAAAGGAGCTGCTGCGGCTAACCAGTCGAGAACGATGGTCGATGGCTTCTGACCCTCGCAAGGTACCCCTTGTAGGTCTGCTCAATCGCCTGATGAAACGGGTCCAAACCCAGGTGCAAAAGAAACAGCTGTGGACTCAGGTTCACTGTGATAGTAATTTGGCCCTGCAAGGGGAGATGCAGAAGATCGAGTTTATCTTGTATGAGCTTATTTCGGCGGCCTGCCGACGCTCACCTGCTCGCGGTCGCGTAGATATTTGGAGTCGTCCGCTGGAGCAACAGTGGATTGAACTATCGATTACGGATGATGGGAATGTGGATGAAGCTATTATCACTGCGCTAGCCCAGAGACATCGCCGAGATCATCTAGCGGATTCACCATTGGATAGGCCTCCGGGGTTAAACCTGGCAATTTGTCGGTCGCTCATGGTTCGGCTTGGCGGGGAATTTATTCTAGAGAAACTAGATGATAGTCGGATTCGTAGCTCCGTTCTATTTCCGATGCATCGGTTGGGTAACTAGTGCTGTGTAAAATTTTGGTGATTTCATCCCAAATAAAGAATATAGAAGCCAGAATTTAGAAGGGACCTGGCTTCTGTATTTTTAATTCCATCCTTAGGAAAACTTTCCGCTTTAAGTTGGTTCCCTCTGATAACTAGAACGATCTGTCAGAAGAAATTTCAGACAGTGTAGTGGCTACATTCTCGCTTGAGCCAGGGGTAGGGCTATCCATGTAAGCAGTCTGCAGCAAAGGCGTCTTGACTACAGAATCATTGGCTAGGGTAAAGAGAGGATTCGACAGCACCCCAGCCAGGGAGGTGGCGATAACAGCGACCACTAGACTTACCTGCATCGGACGCATACCTGGCAGATTCCACTGGGGGGCCGGATAGTTTTTGATTGAATCAGACATTTCCTGAGGTTCTTTGACTACCATCATCTTGACGACGCGGATGTAGTAGTAAATGGAGATAACGCTGGTAATCAAACCGATAAGCACAAGATTATAGGCTCCGGCTTGCCAGCCAGCCCAGAAAATGTAGAGCTTACCAAAGAAGCCTGCCAGGGGAGGAATACCGCCAAGGGAAAGTAAACAGAGACACAGGCATAGGGTAAGTAACGGATCCTTTTGGTACAGGCCAGCATATTCACTAATTTGATCGGTACCTGTGCGCAAGGAGAATAGAATAACGCAGGTAAATCCACCCAGGTTCATAAACAGATATACCATCAGATAAAAAATCATGCTGGCGTAGCCTGCGTCAGTGCCAATCACCAGGCCAATCATCATAAACCCAGCCTGACCGATGGAGGAGTAGGCTAGCATACGTTTCATGCTGGTTTGGGCCAGGGCTACCACATTACCCAGCACCATACTTAAGATGGCAAGGGCCGTGAAGACAAAGCGCCACTCGTCAGAAACCAGGGGAAATGTGCTGACCAGTAAGCGAATGGCTAGGGCAAAACCAGCAGCCTTTGACCCTACAGACAGGAAGGCTACTACTGGTGTGGGGGAGCCTTCATAAACATCGGGGGTCCATTGGTGAAAAGGTACAGCAGCTATCTTAAAGGCGATACCTGCAATCACAAAGACCAGAGCGATAACCAGACCAATGGAGTTATCGCCAGTACTAGTGGCCAAATTTGATGCGAATTGCCCCGTCAGCGCTTGCGAGATCGCACTTAACCGAGTCTCACCACCAGACAGACCGTATAGCAGTGAAATACCGTATAGAAAAATGGCAGAGCTAGCTGCACCAATGAGCAAATACTTAAGCGCCGCTTCGTTGGAGCGAGGGTCTCGCTTCATGTAGCCCGTCAGCAAATATGAGGAAATACTCAACGTTTCTAGGGAGACAAAGATGGTGACTAATTCATCAGCCCCTGACAAAAACATGCCCCCAAGGGTGGCCGTTAGCAAAATTCCTAAAAACTCAGCTAATGCCGTACCCGATTGTTCCACGTAGCGGATGGACATAGGCACAGTTACCGCAGCAGATAGCACGATAATGCCTCGAAAAACAATGCTTAGAGTATCGCTATTGAATTCACCGAAAAATGATAAAGGCTCACCCACATCCCACTGTAAGGCAAGGGCTCCAACAGATGCCAAGCAGCCAACGATAGCAGCGTAGGGCACCCACCGTGATGACGTTCGGCCTTGAATCAAATCGCCTATCAAAATTACGAGAATCGTCAAAATAACGATTGCTTCAGGAAGGATCCTACCCGTGTTTAACTGAGCAGCGAGGCTTGCAAAGTCCATAGGTGCTGTGGTGCGGTATTTCCATTTGGCATCTTACCCTAGTATTCTCGCTCATCTTGAACTTCACTAGGGAAAATTCCTGAATCAGATGAAATTACCTTGGAGTTTTCCAGGAGTTGACGACGGTCTTTTTCTAATTTCTCTAGATTTCTTTTACAAACCTAGGCCAAATCAATCAAACTGGATTTTATTGGCGAATTATGGCTCAGATGTAGATTCTATGAAGTTCACTGTTGGTTCCCATAAGCTGATATGAGGCGGCGGACTTTTTTATGGAGAGGTAGACGAAATCCGCCATTTCGATCTATCGATATATAAAGGCGATCAAAAAAGCCTTGTAAAAATATGAGTACGGCTTTCGGCACTCAACCTCTGCACTCACCTCTGATAAATTCTGAGCTAGAGGCGATGGTTATGTATAGTTAGCCAAAGAAAACCGTCGCCAGTGATGTCCTATCGGGCATTCTTTCTAGTAATTAAGCGTTTACGTCGTTTTGCTAGATGGGGCTGGGAACTGCTAATAGTTTTACCCAGGCACTGACTATGCCTTAATAACCTTAGTTAGACCATTACTTTCAGTTCAGCTATATGTCCACCCTTGTCATTGTTGAGTCACCTACAAAGGCAAAAACAATTCGCAATTACTTGCCCAGAGGCTATCGTGTGGAGGCCTCTATGGGGCATGTGCGCGATTTGCCGAAGTCGGCCAGTGAAATTCCGGCCAGTGTCAAGGGTGAGAAATGGGCACAGCTGGGGGTGAATGTTGACGCAGATTTTGAGCCTTTATATCTGGTTCCTAAGGACAAAAAGAAAGTCGTCAAGGCCCTCAAAGATGCTTTGAAAAATGCAGATGAGTTGGTCTTGGCTACGGATGAAGACCGCGAGGGGGAAAGCATTAGCTGGCATTTGCTGCAGCTGCTAAAGCCCAAAGTGCCCACTAAGCGGATGGTGTTTCATGAAATTACCGAAGAAGCGATTCAAGCAGCGCTGGATAGCTGTCGAGATATCGACGATCAGCTGGTACGAGCCCAGGAAACTCGACGGATTTTAGATCGTTTGGTGGGCTACACGCTGTCCCCGCTTCTCTGGAAAAAAATTGCTTGGGGACTTTCTGCAGGACGGGTGCAGTCGGTGGCTGTAAAGCTGCTGGTGGAGCGCGAACGCGATCGCAGAGCCTTTAAGCAAGGATCTTACTGGGATCTGAAAGCAACGTTAACCCAGTCTGACAGCCCTTTTGAAGCTAAGCTGACCAGCTTAGGCGGTACTCGGGTGGCCACCGGTAATGACTTTGATGAAAATACCGGGCAGATTGCCGCTGGGCGTAATGTGGTGCTGTTGGATGAACCGCAAGCCCAGGCCTTAAAGCAGCGCTTGGAAACCAGTGTTTGGACTGTTTCTAATCTAGAAGAGCGTCCCTCTAGTCCAAAGCCAGCCCCCCCATTTACCACCTCTACCTTGCAGCAGGAGGCCAATCGCAAACTACGTCTATCCGCCCGCGATACCATGCGTACGGCTCAGTCTCTTTATGAGAAAGGGTTTATCACCTACATGCGTACGGACTCGGTTAACCTGTCACAGCAGGCGGTTACGGCAGCCCGGTCCTGTGTAGAGCAAAAGTATGGCCAAGAGTACCTCAGTCCTAAACCCCGGCAATACGCCACCAAGAGTAAGGGGGCTCAGGAAGCTCACGAGGCCATTCGCCCTGCCGGCAGCACGTTTCGCACACCTCAAGAAACTGGGTTAAAGGACCGCGAGTACAGCCTTTATGACCTGATTTGGAAGCGCACAGTGGCCTGTCAGATGGCCAACGCTCGCCAAACTCATATCACTGTCAGCATTGAAGTTGACGATGCCGTCTTTAAGGCCACCGGTAAACGCATCGATTTTCCGGGCTTTTTCCGGGCCTATGTGGAAGGGTCAGACGATCCCAATGCGGCCCTTGAGGATCGGGAAGTAACCCTACCTGTTTTGAAAGTTGGAGATACTCCTAGCTGTACCGAGCTAGAGCCCATCGGTCACGAAACCAAACCGCCTGCTCGCTATACTGAAGCCACCCTGGTTAAAACTCTGGAAAAAGAAGGCATTGGTCGTCCTAGTACCTATGCATCGGTAATTGGCACTATCATCGACCGGGGGTATGTGCATCCGTTAAATAACAGCTTGATGCCCACCTTTACCGCATTTGCTGTTACTGAGCTACTGGATAAGCATTTTCCAGATTTGGTAGATGTCAAATTTACGGCTCGGATGGAGCGTACCCTAGATGAAATTTCCACGGGTGAAGCAGAGTGGCTGCCCTACCTCAAAGGATTTTATTCCGGTGATAGTGGTTTAGCGGGTCAGGTAGAGGCCCGAGAGAGTCAGATTGATCCAACGGAGGCCCGGACCGTTGATTTAGCCGATCTCAGTGCCAAGGTGCGGATTGGAAAGTATGGGCCCTATATTGAGGCCATTAGTGAAGAAGAAGAAGGCAGTGAAAGCGAAACTGTGCGTGCCTCTATCCCACTGGATGTAAGTCCGGCGGATCTCAGTGACGAGCAGGTACAGGTACTGCTCAAGCAGAAAACAGAAGGCCCAGAAAAGCTAGGTCTGCATCCTGAAACGGGCGAACCTATCTATGCTCTGATTGGTCCCTACGGTCCCTATGTGCGTCTAGGGGATAAGACGGAAGAAAATCCTAAGCCCAAGCAGGTGTCATTACCCAAAGGGGTGACCCGTGAGTCAGTGGATCTGGAAATGGCTGTGGGCCTCCTATCCTTACCTCGGTTGCTGGGTATGCACCCAGAGACGGGAGCTAAGATTAAGGCTAGTTTGGGACGGTTTGGTCCCTATGTAGTCCACGATCAGGGTAAAGAGGGCAAGGACTATCGCTCCTTGAAAGGAGACGATGATGTCTTGATGGTTACCCTTGAGCGGGCGCTGGAGCTCCTAGCACAGCCCAAACGTGGTCGTGGTCGTAAGGCGGCGAAGCCACTACGGGAGTTGGGTAAGCATCCTGAATCTGAAGAGCCCATCAACATTTACGATGGTCCCTATGGCCCCTATATCAAGTACGAAAAGGTCAATGCTTCTTTGCCAGAGGGCAAAAAAGTTGAGGATGTCACCTTGGAAGAGGCCTTAGAGATTATTGCGGCTAAGGCAGCTACCAAGAAAAAGACCACCCGCAGAAAAACAACGGCTAAAAAATCAACTACGAAGAAAACAACGACTAAAAAATCAACAACGCGAAAATCAACGACTAAAAAGGCCAGCACTACTAAGAAAAGTAGTACGACAGCCGCGGCTAAAAAGTCCACAGCTGCCAAAAGCAAATCCACAGCCCAGCGCAAAAAGAAAACCGCTGCTAGCGATTCGGAGTAGGGGCGTTCCATGGAACGCCCCTACCATGGAACGCCCCTACCATGTAGAAATATCTTCATATTTCGACTCCATGATAGTGACGCGCATTTGTTAAACCGATGGTAGATTAGCAGCGTCGTATGTTTCTTGCGCGCTTCTATGGTTCTCAAGCAACAGCCTCCTCTGTTAGTTACGGTGAGTACAGCTGTTTTACTGGTACTGGGTGGTGCCGCTGCCTATTTGGGGATTGGTCAGCGTCTATCGGCCGAGGTGAAGCTGCCAGTTGGTATGGAGCTTGTACCGAGTGATGCTCTGGTCACCCTGACCTTGACCACTGATGAAAATCGATGGACTCGTTTGCGACAGCTTGGTACACCGGAGTCTCAAAAGAGTTTGGATCGGTTGCTGGTAACTTGGCGCGATCGCATCATCAGTGCCAACGGATACCGCTTTAGAACCGACATTCAACCCTGGATAGGCGACGAGGTGACTCTAGCATTCTTGCCTAGCGGTGGGGGCGCTACAACGGAGTTAGCCCTGATTGCGCCCATTGCTGACCCAGCCAAGGCTCAGGAAATGCTGTCAGCCCCCCAGGATGGCATCAACTGGGTAGGGCGCGATTATAAAGATATCGCCATACAATCCATCAAAACAGCTAAGGGGGAGACCTATGAAAGTGCCATTCTAGGCAATAAGTGGCTGGTACTAGCATCAGGACCCAAGGGGATTGAATCGGTTATTGATAGCTCTGAAGGGGGGGCCTCCATGGCCACTAACAATGCCTATCGTCAGGCCCTCAAACATTTGCAGATGCCCTCTGCCCTAGCCCAGCTGTACATCAATATTCCGGTGGCTGGGGAGGTGTTGTTGGGCAGTGACGCTCTTCCAGAAATTAACGGTTTGGTTGCCGCCGCCGATCTTTTACCCTATGGGCTAGATATCGAAGCCTCAACCTGGCTAGGTCCTGAAGATCAGCCTGTGTACGAAGACATGATAAATGCTCGTTCATTGACGCTCCAGCGGTTGCCTAAGTCTACGGTATTGATGATGTCGACAAGTACTATTGGCTCCCTGTGGAAAGCCCTTAGTGAGGCCGATGGGGTAAATGCGCTGCTACCGATTTCTGTGGAGTCTTTAACCAAGGGATTAAGAACCCAAACCGGTCTCGATATTGAAAATGATATTTTGCCCTGGCTGGCAGGTGAGGTGGCGTTTGGTCTATTACCTCCCGCCAGTGAGAATGCGGCTGAGTTACCCATACCGATGGGGCAGTTAGCCCTGGTGGCGGATGTGGCCGATCGGGATGCTGCAGAGGTGACCTGGGAGCAGCTTGATGAGGTTATGGCTAGCCGTTTTCGCTTTGATGTGGAACCGTTGCAAATAAATTCGCAGCCGGTGAGTCAGCTAGTGTCCTATTACGGAGGAATTGCCATGGGGCATGGTTGGCTGGATGAGACTGTGACCTTCTTTGGCATGGGGCCAGAGGTGTTAGATGAGATCGCACCGCGACCAGGGGAAACCCTCAAAGCAAATCGAGCCTTTCAAACCCTTCTAGATATTTCGCCCCAAGAAAACAGCGGCTATTTCTTTGTCGATATTGAGCAGTTAGCCGAGCTGCAGGGAACCTTACCGTTTCCAACGCTGCCCGATGGCAATCTATTCTCGGCAATGAAAAGCATTGGCATCACCACCAGTGTCAAAGATGAGCGCAGTCTACGCTACGACATCTTTATTGAACTGCCTAAGGGACGACGGGTTAAACCGTTGCCAGGGGACCGTACAACCACAAATTAAGTAGAGTAAATAACTGATTGGGTGCCTTGAGCGGAATCGAAAGGCACCCAATCGCTGAAACCTGTGTCTAAGCTTTACCACTAGCAGACGAATTGGCAAAGGCAGGGCTCAAAAATGCCACCAGAGCACCAATCATGAATCCGGCCACATTGCGGGTTAAGGGCAGCCAATCTTGAGTACGAGTAACCACTGGACCAATGCCAAACGCAATGAAAAGCATGCCCCACAGAGGTGAAAAAATCAGCATCCATTGCCATGAGAACACCTGACCTTCTTTGCGGGGATGGGCCGCAAACCCACAAATAATGCCGCCTAAGATTGAAGTGATCAGCGTTAAAATCCACTGCTCTCTTGGTAAACCAGGGACTACTGAACAGCCGCCACGTTTCAGGCAGGTTTCCAGAGAGGCAATAGACTGCATGATGGATTGATCTTCACCGTTGTCCCGCACATAAAACTGATTGCCAAAACGGGTTTGTAGCTCAATCCAAAAAACCCGTGGCAGCAGTGGATAGACCGCATCGCCAACACTAAAATTGAGGATGTTACCCCCCCGCGGGTCAGCAATTAACATAATGCTCTTGTCATCTAAACCCCAAAAATCCTTTACGGCGCGACCTGGAGTTTGATCAAACTGGGTGAGCACCCTGAGCTTCCAACCGGTTTCAGCTTCAAACTCAGGCAAATGTTCGTTTAGGTACTCTTCCTGAGAATTGGTCAGAATTTTGGCCAGGTCAATTACCATCGTGGGTTCATCTGGCAGCAACTCTGGATTGTTGTATGCGTTGGCAGGCGCAATCCCTGTAGTGAAAGCAATACAACAAACAAGCAAACTTCCTAATAAGAAAGTTTGCAACCAATTTTTAAAGCGTAGGCTCATGATGTTTACACTTATTTACCTACCTCTAATGTAAAGAAGAACATTGGTTCCCGTCAATCTTCGGTAATGTGGGGGACCTCCAGACTTCTGTTGGGGGGGGGCTCGGTTGGCAGCGGCTGGGGTGGGGGGTGGGGTGAGCGAGGGGGCGGTTTTCGCCGTCGATTGGAGTTGGCGGGTTTGGTGAGTACTCGCCAAGCTGCTTTGAAACCAACAGCTAGGCTGCGAGTGGTACGTTTGGCCTGAGAGGCTTGCTGACGGACATCGCTGAGGCCGTGGTCCACTTGTTTGACAATGTTGCGGGCGCTGTTGACACCGTCGGTCATATCGTCTGCCAACCCCCTGAGATCCGTGCCGGTATGGCGCATAGCTTCTAGGGTGCGTGGTAGCTCGCGATCGAGGGTGTCAAAGAGTTTTTCAGCACTGCGAGCTGCTCGTGCCAAGCCAAATAGGGCAGGTACAGACACGCACACTAAAATAACGAGCCCCAGGGCCAGCAGTAAAATTGATAGCCCTAGCCAAAACACGGGGTTAATCACGCTGGGTGTCTGCGGTGGTCTTAATAAATTCCTCTCGGGTGGCTGCCTGACCAGCGATCAAAGCGTCTTTAAGACGGGCCAGGGTGATGTCCCAATTTTGCAACGTGGTCTGGGACAGCTTATCCGCATGGAATTGAACGCTGGTGGAGAGGTCTTCAATCAAATCAGGGACCGCATCAGCGGATTTCTTCAGTACCTTGCGGGTATGTTTGCCGCTGCGGGGAGCAATTAACAGACCGATGACGGTGCCAAGGACTGTGCCAGCGATCAGGCCACCTATAAAGTTATCGGAGTTGTTTTGGGACATGGGTGAAGGTGGGCGAGGCCCAATAGACAATGGGCAATGGGCTGCTTCTTATAGAAATCGACGTCTAGTAAATAGTGATATCAGCTTTAGAAACTTAGCAATCTGAACGATACGGCGTTGCTGTAGCTGCCATTTCAATTGAATCAGCTGCCACTGGTGTATGTCGGTTCGCTTTTGGGTAAGGGCCAGGGTTTGCTGGGTTAAGACATCCTCTAATACTACTGTCCAACGATTGAGGTCACGGTTGAGCTGCGTGATCTGACGATTAAACTGGCTAATGCGACCGGCTAGCGCCAGGCACAGAAATGCGATCGCAACATTGACTATGGCAATCATTGTGAACATAATGACTCCTCCTGGAAACAAATGTTAGGCATTGCTGATCCAAGCGATGATTTCAGCTGAAAGATGTCGAAATATTGCATCTTTGCCAGATTTGCTTATCCTCTAAAAACTAGCAACGGTAGTTTTTCCGCCAGAATGATTAATCATATGTTATCTAGTCTGCGTTTACCTTTACTCTGAGGGGGTTATAGCAAATGTCCTGATGCATTAGGATATTTGCGCGTCAGGTTAGCGTTGCAATGTCAGGCTTGCAAGGATATTCATTTTGTCCTGACTAACCTGACAGATGCTATAGTCCGTCTGCCTAGTTATGGTGCAAATGACTGCCTCAGTTCTATACGTAAATGGTGCCAGTGGTATTCAAGGTACAGGAACCCGTCAAGCCCCCTTCAAAACACTGACCCAGGCCCTGGCGCAGGCAAGTTCTGGCACCACGGTGCAGCTGGAGGCTGGCACCTATGGCAGGGGCGAATCATTTCCCTTGAAGGTAGCTTCAGGTGTAACCGTAGCAGGCATCGGTGGCACGGTAGTTATTCGTGGTGGTGGGGCGCTTGCAACTGAGGATTTTGGACCGCAGTCAGTGACTCTGCAACTGCAGGATAGTGCCCAACTACGCAATGTGACGGTGACCAATCCCCAGTCCCAGGGCATTGGTGTTTGGTTAGAGCAGGGCTCTGCATTGCTTACCCGCTGTCGATTTATAGACTGCGGGCGAGATGGGGTATTTGTCACAGACGACGCTCTGCCAATAGTGCTAGCCAATGAGTTTTCTGGGAATCAAGCAAGCGGTCTGTTTATAGTGCGCCAGGCTAAAGGAGAAGTCCGTCAGAACCGGTTTGTGCGCACCAGTTACGGTGTGGCCATCAGCGATCAAGCAGCCCCCTTACTGATCGACAACGAGCTGGTGGATAACAAAGCCGGTGTGGTGCTGTCCCGGGCGGCGAAACCCGTACTCAGGCAAAATCGAATACTTCGTAATCAGCAGGGGCTGTGGGTACAGGATACGGCCCAGCCTGATGTGGGTCAAAGTCAGGACCTGGGTGAAAATGAGTTTCGGGACAATAGTCAGTGGGATGTGCATAACGAGAGTCGACAGCCCATTATTATTGCAGGCAATCAGCTCAATCCCAATCGGGTAAACGGTGAAGTTCGCTATGTCGCCAGTGAGCTGCCGGACCCGGTGGCGGTGCCCAATTTGCTGTTGGGTAGAGTTTCCCCCCAGCCTGCCCCACCCCCTCAACCCGTTCCTACACCACCTCCCATTAACTTGAATAGCCGTTTTCAAGATGTGGTGGGACATTGGACAGCCCCCTTTATCGATGCCATGGCTGAGGCTGATTTAGTCAAGGGCTTTTTTGATGGCTCGTTTCGTCCAGATGCAGCCGTGACGCGAGCCCAGTTTGCCGCTCTGGCAATGGCTACATTTTCTGCCACCGGCATTGACGATCGTCGATTCAAGCCGTTTAAGGATGTGCCATCGGGGTTTTGGGCCCGGTCAGTGATTTATAAAGCCCAGGCCCAGGGGTTTATTGCTGGGTTTCCAGATAACACCTTTCGACCCAATGACCCCATGATCCGAGTCCAGGCTCTGGTCGCTCTAATTAACGGGCTGCGTTTAGGAGAAGGTCGGGCTGCTGAACTCGGTGTCTATGACGATCGTGCCCAGGTACCTCCCTATGCTGTCGAGGAAGTGGCCATGGCTACCCGCCGCGGCATTGTGGTCAATCATCCAAATGTGGCTGAGCTGCAACCGATGCAGCCGATTACGCGGGGTGAAACAACGGCCCTGGTCTATCAGTGTTTAGTCAACCTGGGACGGATGCAGCCCCTGACCTCACCGTTCATTGTGCGGCCCCAGACGCTGCGGTCTCAGACGATGGCGAGCAGTAATGCTGTCGTCGTTAACCATTGGGCCGATGATTTTTGGCAGCCGTTGCTGGCTCAGAACCTGTTGGCGGTATCCAGTAAGCTTGACACGCCCATGACTCGGGCTCAGTTTGCCAGCTTGGTGGTTAAAGCGTTTGCCCCTAAACCCCGGCGCTATCCTGTGGCATTTCGTGATGTGCCTACTTCGCACTGGGCAACTGATGCGATTCACATGGCCTATCGCGCCAAGTTTCTGTCCGGCTTTCCGGATTACACCTTTGCTCCGGAGCAATCGATTCTAAAAATTCAGGTATTGCTAGCCCTGGTCAGTGGTCTACAGCTAAAGGCAAAAGGGACTGCTGGATTGCTCAACCGCTATCAAGATCAAGACCAGGTACCCCGCTATGCCATGGGCGCGATCGCAATTGCCACCAAACTCGGTCTAGTCTTTAATTACCCCAAATTAGACACATTAGCCCCCAACCAAGTGGCGACCGCTGGCGAAGTTGCTGCCATGGTCTATCAGGCATTAGTGTTACGTAAGCGAATGCCCCCCTTAGCATCGCCTTATCAGGTAGTGGTTTCAACCTAAGGCGATGCAGACGTCTAATTTTATTACGATGACAAATTTCTCCCGATAGTGTTTTAAACAACCCTCATATGATGGGATGATGGAGCTTAACGCTTTGTAACAAAAAGTTCTTAGTCATTAATTTTAGAGGACAGTGCAATGGCAGAAATCCAATTTGCTCGGGGTGTTGCTGAGGAAGTGATTCCAGATGTAAGGCTTACCCGCGCTAAGGATGGTACGGACGGTACAGCGACATTTTATTTTGATGAGCCCAAGGCCTTGATGGAAGAAGGTTTTGAAGTCACTGGTCTCTATTTGGTAGACGAAGAAGGCGAAATCGTTAGCCGTGAAGTCAATGCCAAATTTATCAATGGTGCTCCTGCGGGTCTAGAAGCTCGATTGCTGATCAGGAGTCCTGACGAATGGGAACGGTTTATGCGGTTCATGAATCGCTATGCTGAGCAGAATGGATTGGGCTTTACGAAGAGCTAGCCTTAAATGCTTATCCCCCATCCCGATAGTGATTTTCTGGCCGTTGTGTGCGGTGTGATTACGGTGAGCGATACCCGCACCGTTGACACTGATAAGAGTGGGCAGCTGGTCAAGACGCAGTTGCGTGAAGCAGGGCATCGGCTAGAAGCCTATCGTCTGGTTAAAGATGAACCGGACAGGATTACGGTACTGGTGCAGCAGCTGGTGTCGATGGTGGATGTGATTATTTGTAATGGGGGGACTGGGATTGCACCTAGGGATACCACTTATGATGCGATCACAACGCTATTGGAAAAAGAATTACCAGGGTTTGGCGAAATTTTTCGTCAGCTTAGCTATGCTGAAATTGGTTCACGGGCCATTGCTTCTAGAGCTACTGCCGGGGTGTATCAATCTACACTGATATTTTTATTGCCAGGATCCAGTAAGGCGGTAGCGCTAGGTATGGAGACCCTGATTTTGCCAGAATTGCAACACCTGGTGCGGCAGATTAGAGGTTAGATCTTAGGTGGGCACCTAGGGACGTTCCATCGAACGTTCTTGTATCCGATAAATGTGTCGATTTTCCAGATTTATCAGGATTTTCCTCAATCACCCTGGTGTCTCTTAACCCACCCGTTACCTTGTACCTAAACACCCCCGTTATAGTGAATCTTGGTTAACTTTTTTCGTTGTCGCAGAATGGTCGCCATTGTTCGGTTTGGGGCCCTCCTGGGGTTAATTTCTCTTAGCAGTTGCTCACAGTACCTCAACATGTCTCGGATAGAGGCTGATATCCAAGATGGTATTGAGCGCCAAGGGCGACGGCTTTCCCTGAAAGCCGTAATCTGCCCTAATCGAATTGCTAAGCAAGCCGAAGCTTACTTCCGCTGTGTGGGGGAGCTGCCGGATGGGGGGCAATTTACCATCAATGTCATTCAGCAGGATGACAAAGGCACTCTAAATTGGGATGTGCCCAGCTCTAAGGTGTTGATCAATTTAGCCTCCCTTGAGGAAAAAATTCAGGAAAATATAAAGGAAGCTGTAGGCAAGCAGTTAGCCATTGACTGTCGCGATACCTATCGAGTTAGTAAGCGGGGTGATTCGTTTGAATGTGATGTGGTCGGGGCGGGAACTGTTGCTGCTGGCCGTGTAGATTCGGTGCTGGTTAAGGTTACTGGTAGTGGCGACTTGGAATGGCAGGAAGTGATAATTGGTAATGCTCCCGCCGCTCCAGCTGCTGCTCCAGGTAGTGCTGCAGCCAGCGCCAGTGCTGCTGAATAAGAGGACGATGAGGACGGCGATCGTCAATAGTTCAATGGTTATGCGCCCACCCCCCTTACTGAACAGAACTGATAGATAACTGCAACCCAGGATATAGGCTATGGCAACAGTATTTGATTTTCTAGCGAAGGGTGGCCCAGTAATGGTGCCTATTGTCGGTGCGTCGGTGCTAACGATTTCCTGCGCTCTGGAACGCACACGTTTTTGGTCGGACTTGCTGCGGCGTGAGGGCAAAATCGTCAATGATGTTTTAGATGCCGCCCCGCGGGATTTGAATGAGGCTGCTGCGATCGCAAACCAGCATAGCGATACTCCTATTGGTCGGTTTTTGTTTGCCCCCCTGCGGTTAAATAACGCATCCCCCGAAACCTTTCGCCTGGCCATGGAAACGGCGGCGGATCGTGAATTTGTCAAAATGCGCCAGGGGGAAAAGCTGCTGGAAACCATCGTCGCCATTTCACCCTTGCTGGGGTTGTTGGGAACAGTAACCGGTCTGATCGCCACCTTCTACAGTCTGGATATTGGCGGCAGCGGCGGTGGTGAAGGAGCTAGTAAAGCCGCTGCCGGTATTGGGGAAGCTCTGATTACGACCGCTGCAGGCATGGTGGTCGCGATTTTAGCGCTGCTGGTTCTGCGGGTGCTGGTATCGCTCCAGAGTCAGCAGGCCGACTATTTCTCCGAAGCAGGCAACGAGCTAGAACTCATTTACCGTCAGAATTGGTATGAGCCTGCGCTGCTTGCGGCTGAAAATGAAAACGGTCATGCTGCCGAAGAAAAACCGGTACCCGCAACGTATCAATGATCCCAATAAAAAGAAATTATGGCCATCGGTAAACGCAAGGAAAGCAAAATCCCCGCCATTGATTTGGTGCCGATGCTGACTGTAATGATGGGGATAATGGCATTTTTTGTGGTGATTGCGGTGTCTCTGGGAAGCGAGCAGTTAATCGAGGTGGAGCTGCCCCCAGAGCAAACCGACGAGGTCCCGCCAGACCAGTTGCCGTCCATCGGTGAAATTTTCATCGTAGAAATGGATGAAAACCAGAAAACTTCCCTTAATGGTCAACCCATTGAAAGTGTTGCCCTGGCCTTGGAAATTGACAGCTACCTTAAGAAGAATCCTGATAAGACCGTTTATCTAGTGCCCGATCAGCAACTGCCCTATGAAAACGTGATGCAGTTTCTGGGAGATATGCGCGCAGTGGGTGGGGACCGGGTGTCCCTGGCGTTAGAGGCTGGCGAGGAGGAGTAATGGGGCTGCGATCGCGACATAACAATGCCGGTGTACCTGAAGTGAATCTGGTACCGATGATGGATGTGTTGATGACGGTGCTAACGTTCTTTGTCATCATCTCCATGGAACTGAGCGGTGTGCAGATTTTTGGGGTAAGCCTGCCCCAGGCGGTCTCAGGCGCGGATGAAGAGGTGGTGGAAAAAGTCGAGCCGCTGGTAATTGGTCTACGGGAGGATGGTCAGGCTGTTTACAATGATGAACCCGTGACGACTCCGGCGCTGGCTCCAATTATTCAGGAGTATTTTGCCGAAACTCCGGATGGGTTTGTATTGCTAAAGGCGGATCGGACATTGCCCTATGCGGATGTGGCCAAGTTGTTGACAGACTTACGAAGTATTGGTGGGAAGCGAGTTTCGTTGGCAGTGGAGTAAGTAGATATAGCTAAAATATTTTTGCTGGAGTCATAGAAAAATTTAATTTTTTTAGGGGATGTCACAAAAACGCCCCTAAATCACTAATGGAATGTGAGCGTTGAGTTTCCTATGACCTGCACTTTCTAGACCTTGTTATGCCTCCAGAAATGCTCCAGCAATTTAACACTGAGCTTACAAGCTTGTTAGATGCTAATAATCCTCAAGCTAGATCGCTCTTGGCCTTTATCCGTCGGAGTCTTTGGCAATATAACTTGCAAGATAGGATCTCGGTGATCGATATTTTTGTAAATGCCTATCTTAGAGGAGTGGAGCAATTGCTCAGCTCTGCTGACAAAACGATTCAAAATCCAAAGGCTTGGATGCGTAGTACGACTCTGAACGTGATTCGTGAGCTTGCGCGAAAACAACAAAAAGAGTGTCAGCTATCAGTTGAGATCGTAGATGAATCACCTCAGCGATTAGTTGATGACTCAACTATTGAAGATAATCTAGATGCTGTTGCTAGAGCATTTCATCGCTTAGAACATGACGATAGTAAGCTTCTAGAACTGAAATATTTACAGGGTATGTCTTGGAAGGAAGTTCGGGATAAATTAGGTAAACCTGGTGCATCACTACCTGCTCTGCGTAAACGGGGACAAAGAGCACTGGAAAAGTTACGTGCCGAATATCACGAAATCAGACCACCTGTGGATAGGTCCGATAACTGAGAATCCTATTTACAAAAAATTGCTGTCACAAATTAATGAATGTCTGGTGAAAGAATCGACTATGGAATATTGTGCTGATTATGAAAAGCAATCAAAGCTGGCGCAACAAGATAGGCTTTGGAATGCAACGACCTTAAAACAAGTTCGAGAGTATTGTGTTATTTCGTCTCAGCCGAGATTATCTGAACGCGATGCAGATAGACTTGCTGAAATTATTAGGTGCGCTGAAACAGATAGTTGCTTAGAACTGTGGATTAATGAAGCAGATCACTTTCTAGACCATGAATTAGGATTGCAAACAGGTAGAACTATCCACCCTATCGAGACAGAGAGCCAAAAGGCTGATCTTCTAAAACACTTGAGTTTTTGGGCGCAAAAATCTGAAGATACAGAAACTTCAGATGAAGCTGCTGAACTACTCGAGGAAATACAGGAATTTCTCACCTCTGGAAATCGTGCTGTGCAGGAGAGTCTTAAACAACAAGGGTTCGACCCCGGCCCCATAGATGGTGTAGTAGGCCCTCGAACACAAGAGGCAATTATACGTTTTCAACGCGCCCATAATTTGTACGAAACTGGCAAATTAGATTCTGAAACTCAGCTAGCGTTGGGATACCGATAATGATTTAGTTTAGATGTCTGGTCTGTAAGTTTTTAGGGTACTGAAAAGACAAAAGTCTAGCGGCCTCGAACTAAACTGTTCGAAGCCGCTAGTTGTTATTTGAGGAGTGTTTACTTTTTACGATAACGTTGTGCGAGAGCACCTAGGCCAACCAAAGAAAAGGCAACGACAGTTGTCGGCTCAGGAACCTGAGTGGGGCTACTGCCAGGATCGATAACAGGCGGTTCACTCACAGGCGGTTCATTTACAGGCGGCTCGACTACCGGCGGCTCGACTACCGGTGGCTCAGTAGACAGTTCGCTTACCGGCGGCTCGACCGGTGGTTCACTTACCGGCGGCTCGACTACCGGTGGTTCAACTACTGGTGGCTCGACCGGCGGTTCGACTACAGGCAGTTCGACTACCGACGGTTCAACTTCATCGGCCTCCAGTAGGGGCAAAACGCCGATAGCATCAAAGGCCCATGCGTTGGTGCGAACATCGCCCATAAAATCGCAAAATGGACTCTCTGTAGCGCAATTTGATAGCTCGCTCGTATAGTTGCCATTGCCCGTTTGGATAAATCCATCTAATAGGTTGGGGCCGCTAGCAAAGTTGCCATACTGGGTCAGAGAAACCGTGTAGTTACCCGCATCTAGCAATACCGACAGTAGACTATCGTAGGCCTGATGAGTTGTTGGATCCTCAGCAACGATGTCAAAAATGTCATCGTCGTTCTCCCCAATTAAATTTCCATCACCATCGAACAACGTGAGTATTGGGTCAAATCCACCTGGGGCAATAACTGTGCCGTCTGCCTGGGTGCCGCCAGCATAGGAGTAGGTTCTAAAGAGAACAGGTGATAATGCATCCACACTGAAATCAAACAGATGCACGTCATCATCTTGAGAGAATGTGCCACGAAATGAAAAATCGACAGCAAAGGCTGCACTACCTACACCCAGAGTGGTCACTATCGCGCCAGTGACCATCCCCAGCAGAGTGGACAAGGACTTCATAGAGTTGTTTCCAAAAAAGCTGAGCTATTTAAGCTTTCCGTAATGTTTTATCGCTTCCGGTAGATTAATCCTGTGAGGTGCTTGCCATTGATGGCCTTTAGGCAAAAGCGATAGAAAGCTAATCAAGAACGGTAGTTCGCAGATTCCCAGATGCTTAGCAATTGTCCTTGCCAAGGGGAGCAATGCTGTGAAAATTGAGACGCGGTAGGAGAGTAAGGGCTCTCTGCTTGAAAGCAATGCGTTGGGATTGATTACCCATCTGATAGTGACAATTTATTTCAGACGAGCAAGTATCAACAACTATTGGTGCCCAACTTTAATAAGAACTCAATTAATTTCCGTTGGATGTGAAATTCCTCTATTTTTGAGAGGTATTGCCGGAAAAAGATTGGTAGAGCCTGTGCTGCCTGAGTTTTCCTAACCTAGGCGGTTGCCAAATTCTAAAGGTGATGTCAACCGCCATAGTGATGATTATGGTCGCTGCCATTCGGCAATGTTCCAGGTGTGTAAATCCCAGGGGGTGAGGTCAATGCCGATGAGGCGGTTGCTGACGGCATCAACATCGGCGCGATGGACGATGGGCAACACGGCATAGTCTTCGATGAGCATGTCGTTCATCTGAATGAGTAATTCTGTCCGCTTGGCGGTATCAAGTTCTGTGGTGGACTGTTGCCATAGGGCATCGTATTCAGGGTTGCAGTAACGGCTGTAGTTTCGGCCGGACCAGTTATTGGCTTTTTGGCTGCTCTCGTCGCAGGTGTAGGTTTTGAGATACGACCCCGGGTCTGGGTTGGTATTGCCAGTAGTAAACATTTGCAGGTCAGCGTAGAAGTGTTCTACGGTATCTTCGCTGGCGGGGTCACTGGAAAAGTAGACGGCTGGGTCGAGCGATCTCAATTCGGTGCCAACGCCAATAGCTGCCAGATTCTGTTTGACGATTTCTTGGGTCTTTTGCCGGACGGGGTTAACCGATGTGATAAAGAGGATCTGCATTTCGGTGCCGTTGCGATCGCGGGTCCCATCTCCATTGCTATCTACCCAGCCTGCTTCATCTAACAGCTGATTGGCCTGGTCTAAAGAAAAGCGATAGCTGGTGCTAGCAGATCGATATTTTTCCGGGGATACCAAAAAGTTCACCGTGCCCTGACCAGCAGGTCCATAGAGCTGGTCAGCAATGGTATCGCGATCAATGGCCAGGCTAAACGCCTGACGCACTTTGGTATCAGCAAAAAATGGATGGGGAAAATCAATGCTAGACCGCTCGCCACTGGCTGCGGTCTGATTGGGATCGGTGAAATTAAACAAAATCCGCTCCACCAATGACCCAAAGCTGGTAACAAACTGTCCCTGCCCACCTGTTTCCAGCTGTTTTAGTACAGGAGCTTCCACTTGAATGTTGTAGGCAAAGTCGGCATCGCCCGTTTGCATCACTGCCCGAGCCGCTGAGGCCGCATCGCCACCCCCCTTGAGTTCAACTCGCTCAAAGCTTACGGGCTCACGGTAGTGGGGATTCGGCTCATACACCACCACATCCCCTGGTTTAAATGTGGTGACCTGGTAAGGGCCTGTCCCGATGGGTTTTAGATTTGCTGGCGCTGATCGGATATTGGCACTGTTAAAGTCCTTAAAGGCGTGGGCCGGTAAGATCATCCCTGAAGTGCCGGTAAACACTAGAGACCAGGCAGGATCAGGTTCTTTAAAGGTAATTTTTACCTCAGTTGGGCTGAAGGCCTCGACTGACTCAATGTTTTCGTAAACCCCTGCGCTGGTGCCGCCCACTTCGGGATTGCTCAATAGCTCATAGGTAAAGGCGACATCTTCTGCGGTAAAGGGGTTGCCATCAGACCACAGTACGTCAGACCGTAGTGTCCAGGTCACGGTGGTACCGTCACTGGCCACACCACCATTCTCGATTGAGGGAATTTCGGCTGCTAAGAAGGGTCGCAAATTACCCGCTGCATCAAAGCTGGCCAGTGGTTCCAGGGTAATGCGGCTGGCTTCTGCATCCTTAAACCCGTTTGATAGGTGTGGATTGAGAATAGTCGGTGCTTGCCAGTACAGCAGTTTAAGGGTGCTGTCGTCGGCAGAAGAGGTATCAGGGGCATTTGAAGCAGGACGACAGGCTCCTAGACTAAGCAGAGCACTCATCAAGCAATAGCTAATCAACCGGCGAGCAGATCGTTTCATGGAGTCAGTACTACATAAAGCTGAAAAATTTCCCTTATGATCTCGTTTTTTAGGGGAAATGGCATCATTAAGATCATGCGCTAAAGATTTCTATGAAGCAACTGGTTGAGTCATTTTACGCTTGGTATCGTAACGGTTTACGTCATCCTAAGTATCGCTGGCTGATTATCTTAGGGACATTGACCTATCTGTTAAGCCCCATCGATATTTCACCCGATGTGTTTCCCATAGTGGGTTGGATTGACGATGGCATTTTGATTACCCTGCTGATTGCCGAGGTTTCCCAGCTGTTACAAGCAGCGGTGAAGCGTTCTGAGCCATCTCCGGTAGAAGACGTCCAAAATGCTGACGATGCCGTTGTGGTAGATGTTAATGCCCAAGAAGTCCCTTAGGGTGGGCACCGCCCACCGCTCAAAAGGTTCCCAGGCAACCTCACGTCAGTCGCCAGATTCCTGAGGCGTCGACTCAGTTCCTATCTCTTCCTCCAGTGCCTCAGGCGCAACCGGTTCTACAGGCTGCCAGTTGGCAATATCCCACGTACTCGCATCCCATGGGGTAAAGGTATAGCCGGTAATGCGCTTGCTCACAGCATTGGAAAGGGCCCGATGGACAATGGGTAAAACAGCCACATCTTTAGCGAGTTTTCGATCCATCTGACGAAACAGGTCGTTACGAGTATCAATATCTTGTTCTTTGCGGGCGGCCTGCCACAGTTTGTCATACTCTGGATCGCAGTAGCGGGCGTTATTGGGTTTCTGCCAGTTGTTGGCCAGGGCAGCAATATTGTCGCAGGTCCACCAGCCCATATAGATAATTGGGTCTGGGATATCGTTACCGATGGCGTATTCCTGCATATCTGCATAGAAATGGTTAATGCTGTTGGTCTGGGTGGGATCTGCCGAGAAAAAGTCATCGGTGCGCACCCGTTCAATCAGCACATCGATGCCGATTTCTGCCAGCTGCTCTTGTATCAGGGTTTGGGTGGCCTGGCGAATGGTGCCAATGGAGGTTTGAAACACCAGCTGTAATGGCATACCTTTGCGATCTCGAACGCCATCCCCATCACTATCAACCCAGCCTGAATTCTCCAGGAGAGCCTTGGCCGTATTCACATCATATTTATACGGAATAGGATTATCCTCAAATATCTGAGGGGCCACCAACAGCTGGGAGGTAGGTACTCCTAAATCCCCATAGAGCTGAGCCACAATTGCTTGACGGTCAATGCCATAATCAATCGCCCGCCGCACCTCCAAGTCACTCAAAATCGGGTGGGGAAATTCAATACTAGAGCGCTCTTTTGCCTCAGTTTCTTGATCCGGATCGGCAAAATTCAGCATAATGCGCTCCACCTGACTACCAAAGGTGAGCATCAGGGTACCCGTCTCGCCAGTCTGCACCAGATCCACCAAAGCGGCTGACTCTAGCTGAATGTTATGGGCAAAGTCGGCAGTACCATCGCGCAATACATCGCGAGCGGCCACATAGGGAGGCACATCTCCCATAATTTCAATGCGTTTGAAGTGCTTAACCGGTTGCCGATAGAGCTCATTAGGGGCAAACAGTAGGCGGTCATTAGTTTTGGCTAGATAGCGATAGGCCCCGGTGCCTACTGGCTCAAAATTAGCGGGCGCTTCCCGAGCTTTGCGGTTATTAAAGTCCTTAAACAAATGCTCCGGCAGGATTAGACCATTTAATCCTGTAAATGGAGTTTGCCAGCTAGCCGTAGGTTGTTCAAAGGTAATTTTTACCGTGTGTTCATCCAACGCCTCCACCGATTTAATGTTCCGATAATACTGGGCGGTAACGGCGGCAACCGTGGGGTTAGTAATAAATTTGTAGGTAAAAGCTACATCTTTGGCAGTGAGGGGTTCTCCATCCGACCAGCGTAGAGTGGGCTGCAGTCGCCAGGTAACCGAGCGGCCGTCGTCACTAACATCGCCATTTTTCTGTGAAGGAAGTTCAGCGGCCAGAATTGGCACCAATGCTCCATCAGGTCCGTAACTAGCCAGCGGTTCATAGACAACGCGAGCGGCCTCAAAATCTTGAAATCCAGTCGCTAAGTGGGGGTTTAAGGTGACCGGAAAGCGGCCATAGATTAAGGTCAGAACATCCGGGGCAGTTACGGTCTCCTCGGCGGAGTCACTGTGGGGCGATGCTTCTGGCGTTGGTAGGGGTTGCTGTAGGCAACCAGCCGCCACTAAGGCGACTAAACTCCCCAGGGTCGTCTTGGTTAGCAGTGAGGCGTGATGCAATAAGGACCCAATCATAGTTGCGCTGCTGCTGTACGGTTTTCTGGGGGGAGGCGTTACCGTCATTGATTTGGTTAAGGATGATGACCGGGAATTATGATACCCACGCTACAAATTTTCTCCTGACCACTGTTCATTTCTAAGAAGACCTAATTGGTAGATGCACCCTGATGTCCTCCCCGGCGGCTTGCCGCTGGGGATTTTTTTGCGTTTTTTACCCATATTCAACAAGGCAAGAATACTCCTAAAAATGCGTCTGCCAGCTTTCTGCCAACAGACGCATTGTCTAAGCCTATCCCTTGCGTTATCTCGACGCTACTCTGCAGGAGTGGCTTCAGGAGTAGCTTCAGGAGTGGCTTCATCAGAGGGGGCTTCAGCACTGGGCTCTTCAGGAGTGGCTTCAGCACTGGGCTCTTCAGGAGTGGCTTCAGCACTGGGCTCTTCAGCAATCTCTGGTTCTGGCTCTGGCTCAACCTTTTTAGTCGGCCTAGGGCCTCGCATAAGAGCTGGATTAACGGGGGGCTTCTTCTCCCGATTGTCCTTGTCGCGGCGGCCTTTGCCTTTACCTTTACCTTTGCCCTTGCCTTTGTTCAAAGACGGCTTGCGATCCCTTTCTTCGGGAGGACGATCTTTTTTCAAAATAGGTTTGTCTACCATGGCGCTCCGTCAATTCATGCTTTGCGATCCTAACATTTGCTTAATGATTTACTCTGGTGGCTTTTAGTTTGGATGTGTTCTGATGCTGCTATCCACCTAAATAACAACGCTGAGCCGTTATTTCGCGACAAGCTCTGGCGGCTTAGCAGGTGCCTTTGACTTAAGAGGGGCCTTTAAGGCTTCTTCCAATGGGGCCAGACCTAGACGCTCTTCCAAGATATCCATCACTTCTCGACCAAAGTCATTGGGATTGTGTCGAAACGCTTGTAGACATACTTCTCCAAAGAAGGAGCCAAGGGGTTCCGGATTCCAGAGTAATTTGTTGGCAACCCAGGGTAAGTGTATAGCCAGGGGGTTGTAATCCTTTTTGAGGATGTTGTTTTTGATGGCGTAGGTTTCTAGATGGGTGTGGGGTTGCAGACCGATAAAGAAAATGGCAGGCTCTACCTTATCGCGCCCAAAAATGGCTTCTAAGGCTCGGTGATAAGCAAGGGTTTGGCGGATAGTGTCGTCACGTTCATCGATCACGTTAAAGGAATAGTTGACCGATACCAGATCATTAAACCCAGCTGCTTTAAGATCGCGGCAGTTTTGCAGAACAGTACGCAGATTGTAGCCCATGCGCATTTTACGCACTAGCTCTTGGGACCCACTGGTAATGCCGATCTCAAAGTAGTTCATGCCGGTTTTAACCATCAGCTCACACAGTTTGGGGGTGAGATTGTCTGCACGAATATAGGCGGCCCAGTGAATATCCTTCATGCCGGAGTCGATGATCTTCTGTAATAGTTCAACCGCATCATTAATAAATCGGCGGGCTGGAATAAACTGGGCGTCGGTAAACCAGAAATTACGAATGCCACGATCATAGAGCTGTTGCATTTCCTTGACGACTTCGTCAGCCGGATTAATGCGGACCTGTTTGCCTTCGACGACGGTGTAGACACAGTAGCAACAGTTGTGGGGGCAGCCCCGCTTGGTTTGAACGCCGATATAAAAGTCGTTTTCCTGCAGGTAGTATTCAAATTCAGGCCAGATTTTTTCGATGTAGCTATAGTTGCAGGCACTTTTTTCAACGGGGGTAGGCCATTCATGAATGAGGCGCTCTCGGGGTTCAGTTTCACCGACAATGTAACAGCGCTCACTGCTAATGGACTCCTGGCGAACCAGTTTCTCTAGAAGTATTTCCCCTTCACCCACAGAGACAATCGTGCCCTTGGGCATCATGGATGCCATCTGCTCATAAAAGACGCTAACAGCGCCCCCACCGACCACCAGCTTTACATCGAGATGATGCCGTTTGGCCCGTCTAAATCCGCGCTTGATTAGACCAGTGTTTTGCCACAGCTCATTGAGATAGGTACTAACCATGCGCAGCCCCCCCATTGCACCGCGTATCTTGAGCAGGGGATTGCGGGCGTAGTTGAACTCAAACGCATTTTGGAGCGGGTTACCACCGCGACCGCCGACTGGTGCATAGATTTGAATATCACGCCAGGAAAAGACTAGAAAATTGGGTTGAAAGTCGTCAATACAGCGATCGAGTGCCGAGCCAAAATCCAGCGGTGGGATTGTTCCTAAGTCAAAAACGCTCTGTTCTATATCAGGAAAAACTTTGTAGAGATGATCTGCCAAGTACACCACCCCAATGGGAAAAATAGGATTGCAGGGAAGGCGGACATATAGAACTCGATTAGCCATTGCTACACTGGTGCCTTAAATTAGCTGCCGTGAAAGAATGAAGTGTTTTTTCAGATTTTTCACATATCTTTACGATAGCATTGCCAATCTTGGATTTCATCGTTGCGGTCAACTCGTTGCTCTAGAGAATTGCCATAACGGGGTGATATCTGCAGAAAAGGGTCAAAAACTAGGTGATAACGACTGGATAAATCGAGGTTTTTGATCGGCTTTTTAAGGCTAATTGAGTCAGCATCAATGTCATCTCATCCAAACATTAGCGATGTTTCTTAACCCTTTAAAGGTGTTAAGTGAAAATGCTGATTTAGACACTAAAAAAAATGATCATCTACCGATATTAAAGCTGAAATCTAATTATTAGAGTGACTTAAGTAAATTGCTCAAAGTATCCATAATTAGAAGAAATATTTTTTATTGCTTTCCTGTAGAAATAAACGTGCTATGGCTGTGATGCGTGAATAATTTATCGTGTCGATTTTTTCTAAAACCCTCATCGGTAGCCGCTTTTACAGTTGTTGGGGATCGGTGAATGCTATCCTAATAGTTAATGTCGGCATACCTATCTCTTCTCCTCTCCTACCATGACACAAATACTTGATCCCATACCATTTGATGCATCTGATACGGTTCTATGTTGCTATGTGAATAGCGCTAGTAAAATTCAGGTAGTTAGAATTACAAATATTCAAAATTGGTATTTTGAGCGCGTCGTTTTTCCAGGCCAAAGATTAATGTTTGAAGCGTCTGTCAGAGGTCAACTAGAAGTGCATTCTAGTTCAATGGCAAGTTCCATTTTGGAAGACACGATCCCCTGTATTCGTTTAATGCTTGACCAAGCTGAGACTGAGGTTTCAGCGTTTTCAGTTAGTCCGACTCTAGATGTGGAGAGTGATTCCTCTTCAGCTGTAAGTTCGATGCAGACTGTTCATAGCAGTTAGAGATCGCATCTAGTTGCTCATAGGTTGCAGAGGATAGTTGAGCTAGTCTGGTGCCACCGTTATATGGTAAGGCTTACACAGCCCTTGAGACATTGATGCTGGGTCTCAAGGGCTGTGTTGTTTTATCTGACTGGAACCATCATCATGGATTTGCCCTCATTCATTTGGTTGTGGCGTATTGCAGCTTGGTCCATGGGTCTGTCGCTGATGGTGTATGCCAGTTTATTGGTAACTGGAGGTGTTGGTTGGTATTTTCGCTCTCGCCAACGGTCTCAGCCAGCCTGGCTGAGACCGTTGCATATTGGGCTGGGGACGATGCTGGTTGTGCTGGTGCTACTGCTTTTAAGTATTGGGATTATTGGCACCTTGGGTGAGCACGGTAGCTTGGGTCATTCTTGGCATCTGGGAGCTGGTTTATTGGTGGTTAGCCTGGTGCTGGCATCGGTGGGGTCCGCTTCTCAGATTGCCAGTCGACCCTGGGCAAGGTCGCTTCATGTTGCCATCAATGGTGTGCTCTTTTTAGCCTTTGTCGCAGTAAGTTACAGCGGCTGGACTGTGGTGCAGCAGTATCTACCGTAGACGGGGCAATACATGGTAGATATCTGGCTAGTCTTTGTAGGCAAATGCCTGCCTTCATAGATTCATAGGTAAAGGTAATCTTTCTTCAAGAATGTTAGGCTCAAAATTAATGGTTTTTTCGTATTTTTTTATTTATGGCTGCGGTTGAATCGTTTGATCGATTTCGTATTTCACCGTTGATTAAGGTAACGCTGCTGGGTTTCTATGTGGCGTTGCTACTCCCATTACCATTTTTGGCTCAGGCGACGGATGCGCCGGTTTCTCCTGGGGTGCTGGTGGTATTGGCGATACTTGGAGCCTTGTTTTTAGGGGCCGGGTTAAGTGAACAGGTGCATACATCTGATCAAGGAATTGCTATGGTGTCGCCGCTGCCATGGCGAGGTTGGGCCCTGAATTGGTCAGAGATTAAGGCGCTGAAGCCACGCTCCACTGGTCAGAATGGGACGGTTTATTACTTTATTACTGAGGCGGCGGATCGGGCCTACTTGTTGCCAATGCGAGTGGTCGGGTTTGCTCGATTGGTGCGTACAGTGGAAGCTAAGACCGGGATTGATACCCAAGATGTCACACCGCTGGCACAGCCTTGGATGTATCTGTTTTTGCTGGTGATGACATTTTTCCTGTTGCTCATGGATGCTTGGGCTGTTTGGACAGCCGCCCACGGTGGTTTAGGGTAGCACTGCCCGCTTTTGAAGGGGAATACGTCGTAGTGACAAATGGCAGCATTCTTGAATTTACTGATGTGTCGTTGCAAGCCAGTGTAGGAATTGGGCTGCTGCTAGACCGGATATCCTTTGCGATCTCACCCCAAATTCGTCTAGCCATCGTCGGACCGTCCGGTGCGGGCAAAACCTCCCTACTGCGGCTAATGAATCGACTGAGTGAGCCCGATAGCGGCCAAATCTGGTATCGGCAGCAGCCCCTTACGCATTACCCAGTGGTGACTTTGCGACGACAGATTGGCCTGGTGATGCAGGATAGTAAGTTACTGGGACAGTCTGTTGAAGATACGCTATGCTACCCTATTCGACTTCAAGGGGTGGGGGCCGTTAAAGCCAGACGGAAATTACAGCCGTGGTTAGAACGGTTAAAGATTCCCCAGGACTGGTTGGGACGTCAGGCTGTAGAACTGTCCGTGGGGCAACGGCAGCGGGTTGCGATCGCCCGCACCCTGGCCACAGAACCTGACATCCTGCTGCTGGATGAGCCCACCGCGGCCCAAGACATGGGCTATGCCCAACACCTGCTCACCTATCTGGCCAGTTCAGGAAATGTCAGTACTGTGGTGATGGTCAATCACCAACTAGAGCTGATTGCCGACTGGGCTACCCATGTTCTGCATTTGCATCAGGGCAAGCTTATCGGCTATCAGCCAGTGAGTCAGATCAACTGGACAACCTTAAAACAGGAAATTCTAGACGCTCAAAAAGATGATGATGATTGGGGCGAGGATGAATTCCAGTAACATTCCACGGAACGCCATAGGAATTTACTAAATCGCATTCATGGCCTTGACCGCGCCCACACCCACTGGCTGATGATTATTGGTGTGAAGCCGCTCGATATTGAGCCGATACCCTACATTGCGAACGGTCTGAATAACGCTGGGCTGACGAGGATCGACCTCAATTTTTTTGCGAAGCGACAGCACATGGGTATCGACGGTGCGGGGATTATCAATGGCATCGGGCCACGCTCGCCGTAGTAAATCCGCCCGACTCAACGGAGACCCTTCAGCCTGGGTAAGCACGTAAAGTAGGCTAAATTCCTGGGGAGTAAGGTCAATAAATTGCTCCTTAAACCGAACACGTCGCTGCACCAGATCAATATTAAGGTCACCATAAGTGAGTGAAACAGGAGCCGTTATCTTACGGTTGCGCCGAGTAAGTGCTTCAACTCGGGCCAAGAACTCTTGCATACCAAAGGGCTTTTTCAAATAGTCATCAGCCCCAGCCTGTAATCCGGCTACCACATCAGGTTCCCCCGACTTAGCCGACAGAATCATAACCAGCGGACGGCCCCGCTGTTGTAGCCACTGACATAGCTCCAAACCGCTACCATCCGCTAGCTCCGTTTCCAGAATGACCAGGGTTGGTTGGGCAGCCTGAAAAGTTTCCTTTGCCCGCCCAATATCAGCTGACTGATTGACTCGATACCCTGCCTGCTGAAGGTGCCAGCTAAGTAGCGATCGTAAGTGAGGATTACCCTCGATGATTTGAATACACGTAGAGGCCACAGCTAACCAAGAAGCCCAGGCTTCATAACACTCTCGTAGAAGAGTATCAAACACCTTAAAATTATTTTGTAGTTGCGGCTACGGGGTCGTGGTGCGTCCGTATTTATATCTGGTCTTTGCGTAGATCCTCTTATCCAAGAATCCATTTACCCAAGAATCCATAGTGACCTGCGGCAACCTAAACTTAGAGTGTTCGTAAACTCTATACATTTGCAAAAGAAAATACAATTGCCCTAATTAAGCTGATAAAATCTTAGAGAGAATACTGAAAAAACAAAAAAACTTTACACAAATGTTCGTTCAAATTCTCAGTCCAGACATGTGAATCTGTATCTACCCCCTTCAAAATCTCATTTCTGGGACTGCTTTTCATTATTAGCTAATTCTGTCCCCCTCAGAAAAATGTCGGTTATTTAGCAGAAAGTCGACTGGTAACCCCCCCATTATTTGACTACCCCCACAGCGATAGCAAATAGGTTCCGAGTGAGCGGTATAGAGGAGATCCACTAAATTATGCTTCAAGACGTAAAATCAATTCGCTACTACCAGAGAATTACGGATGCTCTAGTTGATCAATGGAACCGTGGATATCGTTCCGATGATCTGCGACGTTATGTTGCTGGGTATTTGGCGGCACTTCGCCATTCCGATGCTCTAGAGCCTTATCTTATCCATCGTTTAGAGGAAGAAGTTGGGCGGTTTATGTTTGATGCATCAAACTTTGCCGTGGCGCAGCCCCAGCCAGAGCCAGATTACCGTTAAGCAGAAATTATATCCTAAAAACCCTATGGAGAATCCCCTTGAGATGCTCCGTAGGGTTTTTGAGATGTGGCCTTTTTTAAAACCCCTTAAGACGCCAGGGCAACTTCAACCATTTCTTGAAGTTTACCGCTCTGGTACAGCTCAATCATGATATCTGAGCCACCAATGAACTCACCGCTGATGTAAACCTGCGGAATAGTGGGCCAATTGGAATATTCCTTGATACCTTGACGAATGTCGTAGTCCGCCAGGACATCGACGGCTTCATAAGGAGCTCCTAGAGAGTTAAGAATTTGGGCAACATTATTAGAAAACCCACATTGGGGCATTAGCTTAGTGCCCTTCATAAATACAAGAATTTTGTTGGATGTAACCAAGCTGTCGATCTTTTCTTTGACTTCTGGAGACATAGCTACGGCACTGAGTAGTTTAGCTAACTATTTTAGTTGGATTTGGTGTTGCTGATCTGATGAGGTCTGAGCATTTAAGCTCGCTGGTCCCACTCCTCGGGGGTAAAGGTTTTGAGAGTAAGGGCATGGAGAGCACCGGATGCCATGGCTGCATTGACGCTGCCGTAAACCAGCTGATGTTGTTTAATCAGATTCAGTCCTTCAAATGATGTGGACACAATCGTTGCCTGGTAATGATCTTGAGTACCCGTCAGGTCTTGAATAGTAACCTGGGCATCGGGGAGCTTGACTTTGATTAGTTGCTCTATTTGGTCAGCAGGAATCATAGGAATAGGGCGGAAATAAACATTTAAGCCTAACGCAAACGACGATCATTGCCCACCCTATGGCTCAACTGAGGTGGCAGTGTCTTCGGTGGCAACATAAGGTTGAGCCACAAACCCGATTTCAAGCAGCTGGTCGTAAGCTTGTTTGCCAAGAGCGCGGGTGGGATTTTGGCTACTGAGTACCTCCACCAGCAAAGGAATAGCCAGAGTTGGCTGCTGCTGGGCCTGATAAGCACGGGCCTGCTGCAGCGTGGCTTCGTCCCTCAGTTCAGCCGCTTCTAGGGCCTTTTGACGCATTTCATTGCTCACACGACTGTCGATTCCGGTGAAGGTGGCAAACAAGCTTTGATAATAGCCAGAAGAGGTATTCAATGTTTCGCGAGCAGATTGAAACCTTTCAACTGCTGTGCCATAGTCTGCAGCTGCATAGGCACTTTCAGCTTCTGATATCAGGATTTCGGCGGCCCTAATACCAGTAGGACTATCGTCCTGGTTAAGGGGGCGAGCAACATCAGCAACGGCAGTG
This sequence comes from Cyanobacteria bacterium P01_F01_bin.13, assembly GCA_039191365.1. Lineage (GTDB taxonomy): Bacteria > Cyanobacteriota > Cyanobacteriia > Phormidesmidales > Phormidesmidaceae > Leptothoe. Next base: position 44,453 of record JBCCXQ010000015.1, read on the forward strand.
CTGGGGTCTTCAGAACCAGTGCGGCGATAGGGACGACTGACAAAACCTAACTCAAACAGTTGTCGATAGGCATCCAACCCCAAATCGCGTGCAGGTCCTTGACTTTGGACAATTTCCACAAGCAGTGGTACGGCCAATTCTGCTTGGCCCTGGGCGCGATAGATGAGGGCCTGTCGCAGGGTGGCCCGGTCCCGCATCTGAGCCGCGTCACGGGCACTTTCACGCAGACTGCTGCTAATTTCGGCATCGATACCTGTAAAGGCTGCTGCGATATCCTGATAGCTAACGGATGTTTGGTTTAGACTTTCCCTGGCTGCTTGTAGTTTACTGATAGCCAAATCGTAGTTTTGGCTATCAATAGCAGCTTCTGCATCTGCCAGTAGGCTCTCACCTGCTGACAGCCCAAGACCGTCTATCCCTCCTGCTTGAGCTAAAAGGGTAGATTGTTGTCCTACGAGTTCTGTCGCGGTCTCTGCTGCAGGGGCTGAGGGAGCCATCAGAGCTAGGCTAGCAGCTGCTCCCAACAGAGAAAACATACCTGGTTGAAGAATGCGTGATAGGGAAACCATGGAGCCAACTAAATTGATGACGAGGCAGATAACGAAGCGTAACGATTTGATCTGTAAACGTACTGAGTTTGTCGAACCCTAATATATCGTTACAGAGATTATCAATACATACGTCTTAGGTTTTCAGGCATTGTGCCTATTGTCAAAGTGGATATTGTCCGTGAAATACCTGAAATGATGACAGGAGAAAGTTTACAGGGAGTCAGTCCAGAGCAGGCAGGGGTAATTTTACAGCGGGGTGGCGAGGAGCTATGGCTGTATAAAGTTCCAAACTGGTTGACCATTCGGTTTGGCGACCTGACGGAGCAAGGAACGCTGCTTGCGCAGCTCAAGAATCAGTGGCATCCCATCGCTGTGAAGTCGCTAGCTCGGGGACAGTTGGTGGCCCTTAAGGTGCATCGGCAACAGCTGGAGACGTGCCTACAATTGGCTCGGCAGATGGCCAGTGTACGGTTTGCCAGTCATGTTTATGAGTTAGCCAATAGTCCCAATACTCATCTTTATCTGCTAGAGCAGTTAACGGTGCAATTTACAGTAGGGTTTCCGCTGAGAACCATCGATGAGTTGACCAAAAAGCTGGGGCTGATTCGGGAAAAAAGTTTGGACGGTGTGGAGCGCACCTATGTATTTCGAGTAAGTAAGACAGCGGTTGAAAACCCGATTAAATTGGCTAACCGTCTGATGCGTTACGCTCAAGTGTTGGTGGCAGAACCCAACGTAGTGGTATCTACAGCACCGCTTTATCGGCCTAAGGATCAGCTCTATGACAAGCAGTGGCACCTCCAGCATCAGGGGGGGGCAGGGTTAGCGGTAAATTCTCATATTTCGGCGGAAAAAGCTTGGGATATTACTCGCGGTAGTCGTTCAGTAGTGATTGCTGTAACGGATGATGCGTTTGATCTTAATCATCCAGACTTACAGGGAATGGGGAAACTGGTATTTCCTTGGGACCTGAAACATCGTGATGGCCTACCGATGCCGAGCCAGACCTATGAAAATCACGGCACAGCAGTCGCGGGGTTAGCGGTGGCTGAAGAAACCGGTGGCGGTGTGGTGGGTGTGGCTCCGGGCTGCAGCTTTATGCCGCTTCAAACAACGGGCTATTTGGATGATGAATCCATTGAAGCATTATTTGAATGGGCAGTTGAACACGGAGCTTCGGTGATTTCCTGTAGCTGGTCACCAGCTGCGGTGAATTTTTCCTTGTCGCTGCGCCAGCGTGCTGCCATTAATCAAGCTGCTACTAAGGGCCGCAACGGTAAGGGGTGTGTGGTGCTTTTTTCCGCAGGTAATGCTAATCGTCCGTTAAATGGCAAAGTTAGTGAGTTGGGCTGGCCCCAAAATGCTCTGCGGGGGGTGATCCAATGGTTTGGTGGGTTTGCCATGCACCCGGATGTGATTACGGTGTCGGCCTGTACTAGCCTGAATCGCAAGGCGGTTTACAGCAATTGGGGCAAGAATGTATCCGTGACAGCTCCCAGCAATAATGGACCACCGAGTATGGCGCTGCCGAATGTGGGCAATGTGGAAACTGGCCCATTGGTCCGAGGTCGATTCGAGGGCTTGGGGATGACTACCTGCGATCGCACTGGTGCGACCGGTTATAGCAGAAGCAACTACACCAGCACCTTTGGGGGCACATCCAGCGCTTGTCCTGTGGTGGCGGGCGTTGTCGGGTTAATGCTATCGGCCAACCCAGAGTTAAGGGCTGGGGAAGTCAAGCAAATTTTGCAGGACACCGCCGACAAGATTGAGGATGCTGCCCGCGATCCCCAGCTGGGGTTAGCCTATGGTCGTTATGACAACCGTGGCCACTCCCTTTGGTTTGGTTACGGTAAAGTGAACGCCTATAAAGCAGTCAAAGCGGCTCGGGATAGTTATTTGACTTCTCGACAGCTGAGTCAGACCATTGAGCAAACCAGTGCCACTACATTAACCATTCCAGCAGATAGAACAGCCATGCAACGGGCTGGTATCACGATTAACCAGTATGGGCGGCTTCAAGATATTCAAGTGTATCTAGATATTCACCACGGATTTTTAGGAGATCTGTCCATTTCCGTGATCTCGCCCCAAGGAAAGGCCGTGTTATTACAGGGGCGAACCTTAGGACGGCAGACTCAGCTGCGCAAAACCTATACCTTTGAAAATACTCCGGCGCTAAGTCTACTTATAAATCATGGGATCCATGGTCGTTGGCAGCTAAAAGTCATGGACCACAGCGAAACTCACCAGGGGCAATTGTTACAATGGCTACTCAAACTGGGTATTTAGCAGATATCTCTACGCCAAATGGCGTAGAGATAAAAACCTTATGTCACAGGCTCCTCAGCTTACGCTATATATGGGATATAAGGTTTGTAGCATAGCTTACTCACTTTTATCCTCAGGATGTTAAATTGACATTATGCCGCTTTTATTAGCGCAATACTGACTAGCAACATTTACCTACGTAGATGACTTACTAGTGATATCCACATGTCGTTAGTTTTAACTTCTATAGAATTTTGGGGACATTACTAGCTTGCTTGCAGTATATAAAAGACATCAGGTTTGATTAATTGAACTGACTAGCGTTAGTCAAGGGCGCTAGGGAGAGGTGTGGGGATTTATTTTTAATTGAGACAGTTTGGATTTACTGATTTTCAAAGCGTATTTGCTGCCATTGAGTACTGAATCAGTACTTTTGATGGGTGTCTTAAAGGTGGATTCGTAGTCCTAGCTTCTTGGTGTCTATCACCAGCTCTAAGGGCTTTGGTCAGATATCTGGATGGATTCGTAGTTCAGCCTCTCAATGAGTACCAGTGGCCCCGAGGAAGCTGGTGAGATATGTCTAGATTAATCGGGATGACTGGATTCGAACCAGCGGCCCCTTCGTCCCGAACGAAGTGCGCTACCAAACTGCGCTACATCCCGTTAAGTCAGTTCTAAGCAAGCATTAATGCAAGCAAACTATGCTTGCGAAGCATTTGCCATCTGCTATTAGCCTAGGGTATCACACTAGTCTAGAGCGGTCTCTCAGTAAATACTGATAGGTATTAATTGGGAGAAATTTGTTGAAAATTTGTGGTGAGCACTATCATTGCCAGGGGCTTTACTGATATTTCAAGGTTTTAGCTCAATGTTCGTTGGTTTCTTTATATACCCAACGTTTCAATATGGTTTCATATGTGCATCCTTGACCTAAGGGTTTCATCTATTCTCATTTCACTGACACACAACAATTTCGCTGTTATTGCACACTGTAATTTCATATAGACAGATAAGGAATTACTGAGTTTGTCAATGTAGCGAAAAATGACCGCTTAGGAGACAATCCGTGTTTGCTGCTCTGAATGTTGACTGTTCACATACTGCCTCTACCTTAAAGCCGGGTGTATTGAACATTACTGATGTCCCCACAGGATTTGATTTTCGAAGTTTGGCTCCACTAGAAATGGTGACAAACCAGTTCTCTGAAGTGAGTTTTGGATGTGCGATCGCACTAATCCCATCCAACCCTCGATTTGTTGCCAATGATGGGCGGCCTGTGATCATGCCAACCGGCAACGACAACCGATTATCTATTGCGTTGGATCATACTGTAGAGTCATTTTGTCTTTGGGGGCGCTGCACTCAACCCATGGTGCTCAAGGTTTTGGAAAGCAGTGGTAAGGTGCTGCAGATACACAGCGACAAAGCGTTTCGGTGGCCCGATAGCTCAGAAACTTCACTACTTCCCCTACAGATTCTGAAGCTAGAAAACATGAGCAAGATTGCCATGATTGAGCTATCTGCCGATGCTCCCTTTACTATTGAAGGACTGTCTGTTTAGGTATTGATATTTTTGAGTCTTAGCGATTGCTGGTGGTGTGAACCATGGGCTCGAACCGATCACTAGGCGATCAACTTAAAGCAGGACATTATTCACCGGGTATCCATTCAAACCGAGAAAATTTGGTTAAGTAAGAATGTAGAAGATAGGAGTTAGAACCTAGAAAGCGCTAGCCTCCTAGCTCCTACATTCTAAATTCTATTCTTGAGAAAACGTCCCGATTTGAGTTGGTGCCCCTAAATTCTATGCTTGGTAAAGCGTCCCGCTTTGATTTGGTGTTCTATTAACCAGTGCCAGATCTATTCTGTGCCTGAACTCTGCAGCTGAGGCCATTATTTTTTTAAGTACATAAGCAACTCTTTTGGACGCAAATTAGACGATTTAAGTAAGGCTAGATTCAAAAAATACAAAACTATAGAGTTCCACACTCTGGCATTTACTAAGGTCACTGTTTAAACTGCTGAAGTGATCTTCAAACGTCACATGTTGCATCTGTGAGTTTCCTAGACGCATTATTACTAAAATTGTTATGGAAAGTAAACTATCTCCATCGGTATTTGTAGGTAAATCAATTAAGTTTGGTACAGACGGCTGGCGCGGTATGATTGCCGCCGACTTTACCTTTGAGCGAGTGGACCTGGTGGCAACCCTGGCAGCCAAGGTGCTTGAAGAGTGCTATGGCAGTAACGGCAGTCGTACAGTGATTGTCGGATATGACCGTCGGTTTCTGTCTCCCGAATTTGCCGGACATGCTGCTGAGGCGGTTGCCCAGGCTGGGTACGATGTTTTGCTATCTGAATGTTTTGCGCCCACCCCTGCCTTTAGCTGGGCTGCCTACGACAAAGGAGCCCTGGGGGCAATTGTGATCACCGCAAGTCACAACCCAGCAGCCTACTCTGGCTTAAAGATAAAAGGAGCCTTTGGCGGATCGGTCCCTCCAGATGTTACCCAAAAAGTGGAAGCATTGCTAGGTGAAGGCAAACCCGTGGCTGAGACGGCAGGCACAATTACCTCCTTTGATCCCTGGCCCAGCTACTGTCAGGCATTGCAGACTATGGTAGATATCGACGCCATTCGGAGAGCTATTGCTGACGGTCAGTTAACCCTGTTTGCCGATGTTATGCATGGTTCAGCAGCTGGCGGGTTTGAGAAAGTTCTAGGCATGGCAATCCATGAAATCAATGGCGATGCCGATCCGCTGTTTGAAGGAGGAGCCCCAGAGCCCCTACCTAAATATATTCCTAAGCTCTACAAAGCAATTAAAGCGCGCTACCAGTCTGGAGCAGATGGATTAACGGTGGGCATTATTTTTGATGGTGACAGCGACCGGGTAGCCGGGATGGATGGCCAGGGCGAGTTTTTAAGCTCCCAGGTGCTGATCCCGATTTTGATTGATCATCTGAAGTCGCGACGGGGTTTTGATGGTGAAGTCATTAAAACCATCAGTGGCTCCAACCTGATGCAAAAGGTTGCCCAGATGCATGGGCTATCAGTGCATGAAACGCCCATTGGCTACAAGTATATTGCCGATCGCATGCTGGAAACCAAGGTGCTGATTGGTGGCGAAGAGTCCGGCGGTATCGGCTATGGTCACCATATTCCTGAGCGGGATGCGTTGCTATCGGCCCTGTATCTGTTGGAAGCAGTGGTCAAAAGCGGCAAGGACTTTGGCCAGTTAAACCAGTTCCTGCGACAGCAAACCGACTTCGAAGGGGCTTACGACCGGATTGATTTACCCCTAGCCAATATGGAGGTGCGGGCTAAGCTATTGGACAGCTTGCAAAATGCTACACCCACTGAAGTAGCCGGTAAGGCGGTCAGTGATGTGCTGTCTATCGATGGTTACAAGTTCACCCTGGCCGATGGCGGTTGGTTGTTAATTCGCTTTAGTGGTACTGAGCCAGTACTGCGGCTCTATTCTGAAGCAGCCACTATTGAGGAAGTACATAAGCACTTGAACTGGGCGAGAGATTGGGCGAACTCCATTGGTTAGGTGCTGGTTTAAGTCTGTTTAAGCTATCCGATTAAACTAGTTAAGGCGTTTTGAAAAGACCATGCTCTCTGGGGGTATGGTCTTTTTGGTGGCTGCCTAATAAATAAATAATGTGCGGGAACTGCTATATCATAGCTGGACTGCGTTGTTGAATTGGCTGTTTGATGGTTGCTGAAGCGGTTACGTTGACTCCCATTGCCCATATTCAATCCTGTTATCCTGAGCGATTTGGAATTCCTCGACAGGCGGGGTTAGTCACATCGGCCTATGGAGATATTATCTTTGAGGCGACAGAAGAGAATAAGCTGGCGCTGCGAGGAATTGAGGAGTTTTCACATATTTGGGTATTGTTTATTTTTCATAGACAAGCATTTGGTGACTTTACCCCCCTAGTGCGACCGCCCCGTTTGGGAGGAAATAAAAGTGTTGGGGTATATGGGACGCGCAGTCCTAATCGCCCTAATCCCATTGGCATAAGTGCTGTGAGGCTGTTGGGGGTAACAGAGAAAAAGAGACAGCTACGATTGCGGGTCCAGGGAGGAGACTTTTTAGATGGAACGCCCGTGCTGGATATTAAACCCTATATCCCCTATGCTGATGCGATTACATCAGCTCAAGCGGCTTGGGCAATTGAGCAGGAGACATTGCTGCCGGTTTGTTGGAGCACTCAAGCTGAAGCGGTACTGATTGAGAATATTGAACCTGGGCCAGAGAATCTGCGTCGTCTGATCGAGGAGACTTTAGGGCAAGATCCGCGTCCGGGTTATGAGCGAGGGAAAGATGGTCGACAGGGAAAGCGGTGGAACATGAAGGTAAGTGACTATAGCGTGTTTTGGACGGTGCAGGATGGAGTAGCTGAGGTGGTGCAGTTGGAATGGATCGAGCGTTAAAGCGTTAGTTCTAAGCCTTATTTCACGTAGGGCTCGTTAAAAATTAAGCTCATGGTTTTACCTACTAAAGGTTCGATTCCATAGGGTTTTCAATCTCAAAACATGAAGTCTTTTTTAACAGCCCCGTAGTCCCCTCAAAGCCAGGAGAGAGTGGCTACGCTCAGATGGTACAGTGTTGGGCTAAACCATCGAAGAAAAGTTACTATGGACATTGTTGAGCAAGTGAGATCTAAACGTTCTCAACACTGAGCATAGAGGAAATGTATTAAAGAAAATACTTTAGCGATGTAATTAGGATTACCCACATAGATATATCTATTCAACTAATTATAGGTATTGAGTTCTCTTTATAGAGGAAATTGCTCAAAGGGTATTGCAAAATAGACATGTCGAATATCTAAA
>JBCCXQ010000016.1:0-50524 GCA_039191365.1 Cyanobacteria bacterium P01_F01_bin.13
CACCAGTTGGCATAACAATAAGAGCATCCCGTTTCGACAGCAGTGTACGGATGACATCGTCCTGCGGCGGACGAAAACTATCGTACCCCCAAATCTCTTTGAAGCGAGTTTCTGCCTGCTGCCATGGTGTTTCTGTAATCATCAATGCACCCTAATGCTTTTATCCAGGATGCCCGCTGCGCAATGACAGTCTGCAATGACTCCCACATCTCCTTCTGGGAAAAGGGGCAAGAAGGAAAGAGGTGCAGAGGAAGCAAAAATAGAAAGTTATATTTACAAACACCAAAAATAAATTACATTCATTCAAAGGTCAATTGCCCCCACAAGACATTAACCATGCTGAGTTTTGCAAGCGCAACCTCAAATAAACCCCCTCCTAAAATAAATGACACGAGCAGTCCATAATTAATCTTTATGGCTGTGAAGCTTAAATACAGTTTTATAAAATATCCGAAACCCACTTGTTAATTATGGTTAAAATAACCATAAAAGTAGAGTAAGTCTCCGATGATAAATGATGCATCGTTATTAGTACAGTCCGATGACTATGGTCTGTTGACCGACCTTTACCAGCTGACTATGGCAGCCTGTTATGTTGGTGAAAGGTTGGACCAACGGCGGGCGAGTTTTGAATTGTTTGTGCGCCGACTGCCGGAGGGGTTTGGCTACTTAATTGCAGCTGGTCTGGCGTCGGCCCTTGATTATCTGGAGAAATTTCAGTTTACGGCTGAGCAACTGGCGGAATTAAAGGCAACGGAGATTTTCACTGGAGCGACCGCTGAGTTTTGGAGTCTTCTGGAAACGGGGACGTTTTCGGGCGACATTTGGGCGGTCCCTGAGGGCACGGTCATCTTTGCCCATGAGCCCATACTGCGGGTGGAAGCGCCCCTGTGGCAGGCACAGATTGTGGAAACATATTTACTCAATACAATTAACTACCAGACCTTGATTGCAACGCGGGCAGCCCGATTACGGGATGTGGCCGGACCAGAAGCGACGCTGCTAGAGTTTGGCACACGGCGGGCGTTTAGCCCTCAAGCATCTTTGTGGGCAGCAAGGGCGGCCCTGGCTGGTGGTCTGGATGCGACATCTAATGTGCTGGCAGCGCTGAAGCTGGGGCGCAAACCTGTCGGCACCATGGCCCATGCCCTGGTCATGGCTATTACGGCTCTAGAAGGTAGCGAAGCAGACTCCTTTGATGCGTTCCATCGTTACTTTCCAGGAGCACCGTTGCTAATTGACACCTATGACACGGTGGCAGCCGCAAAGATGCTGGGGAAAAAACCACTCCAATCGTTAGCCGGTGTACGTCTGGACTCAGGAGATTTGGTCGCTCTGTCTCGTCAGGTGCGCCAGGAACTGCCGGAGGTCCCCATTTTTGCCAGCGGTGATTTGGATGAGCATGAGATTCTGCGGCTAAAACAAGCCGGTGCCTGTATTGATGGCTATGGCCTGGGCACCAAGCTGGTCACCGGTAGCCCCGTAAATGGGGTGTACAAGCTGGTGGATATTGACGGTATTCCGGTGATGAAAGAGTCCAGCGGCAAGTTTACCTATCCAGGTCGTAAACAGATCTTTCGTTCAGCTACAGGCGATCGCCTTGGTCTGGCCAAAGAAACTCCCCCTAATGGTGCTGAGGGACTGTTGATCCCCATGATGCGTGATGGGACACGCATAGCTCCGGCTGAATCATTAGAGACTATCCGAGCACGGGCAACTCAGTCAGTGGCTCAGCTACCAGGGGCTGTACGTGATGTGAACAACCCCACTATTCCCCAGGCAAAGATTTCATCAGCGCTGCAGCAGCTCACTGATTGCACGCGCCGCAGTCAACTCGCTAATGTTAGCTGAAACTCCCATGGGATGTATTGCATGCAGAATTTACCCGAGGATATGCCGAATAATTTCATGGGAGACTTCTTTACCCTGCGATTGCCTGTGCCTATTCCCTCTATTGTAAAAACCACCCGTGTGGCGCTTTTTGGGACCAGTGCGGATCCGCCCCACAATGGCCATCGCAGCATTGTGGCAACTCTGGGACATCAGTTTGACTATGTAGCAGTGTGGGCATCGGATAATCCGTGGAAAGTGGACCAATCTCCCATTGCGATGCGCATGGACATGCTGGAATTAGCTATCTCGGATTTGCACACCCCTGGCGCTATCAAGCTGCATCGGGAGCTGAGTCATCCCTACACTGCAGTCACCCTGGAAAGGGCTCGACGACTTTGGCCTAATGCCGAGTTTACGTTTGTAATTGGTGCTGATTTGGTCAAGCAATTGCCCCGTTGGCATCGCTCAGCGGATGTCATCCGTTGGGCCAAGATTTTAGTCTTTCCACGACCGGGCTATGGCCTGCAGGAAAGCGATTTGACTGAACTGCGTGACCTCGGTGCTGAGGTTGAGATCGCAACGCCTCTTTCCCAACACCATATTTCTTCGAGCACCCTCCGTCAGGGCTGCCCTGAGCAGCCAGACGAAATCCCCACTGTGGTGCAAGCCTATATCCATCAAAACAACCTGTACCCATGCCCGGAAAACACACCGACCACCCCTTAGCCGATTTCAAGGTTGGCATTGATAATGTCATCTTTTCGGTCGACACCGAGCAACACCGGCTGTTAGTGCTACTCGTGATGCGCCATGAAGCCCCCTTTATCGGTCAGTGGTCCCTGCCAGGTACGCTTGTCCGCCAGGGTGAATCCTTAGAAACAGCATCCTATCGAGTACTTGCCGAAAAAATTCGTGTCAAAAACCTCTATGTAGAGCAGCTTTACTCCTTTGGAGGCCCCAAACGGGATCCACGAGAAGCTGAAGATGCTTACAATATACGCTATTTATCGGTTAGTTACTTTGCCCTCGTGCGCTACGCTGAAGCCGAACTGATTGCCGATGGCGTTAGCGGCATTGCCTGGTATCCCCTCAGCCATTTGCCTGACCTGGCATTTGACCATAAAGAGATTCTCAACTATGGCACCATGCGCCTCCGTAACAAGGTGAAATACAGCCCTGTGGCATTTGATGTATTACCAGAAATGTTTACCCTCAGCGATCTCTATCAATTATATACAACAATTCTAGGAGAAGATTTTTCCGACTACTCCAACTTTCGCACCCGATTGTTGAAGCTGGGTTTTTTGAAAGATACGGGCATTAAATCATCCCGTGGAGCAGGGCGACCGGCAAGTCTATATCGGTTTGACGCTGAGGCATTTGAGCCATTGAAAGATAAACCAATGGTGTTTGTATAAATCTGTTTATTATTGTTTTTTATATTCATAATTCCCCACTCACTCCTCAATCATGAAACTTGCTATCGCTCAACTCGATCCCACAGTCGGTGACCTCACTAGTAACGCTCAACAAATCCTGGCGGCTGCCCAAAGCGCTGCTGAACAGGGTGCACGCTTACTCCTCACACCAGAACTCTCTCTATGTGGTTATCCCCCCAGAGATCTATTGTTACGTCCTGGATTTATTCAACAGATACAAACAGTTTTAAAACAACTGGCAACAGATTTACCAGCAGGATTGACCGCGCTGGTTGGCTTGGCCCAGCCCAATACTGAGGCGGGGCAAAAAGGGCAAAAACCTCTTTATAACAGCATGGCGCTGTTAGAAAACGGCACTATTAAAACAGTCTTTCATAAACGTTTGCTGCCCACCTACGATGTGTTTGATGAAGACCGCTATTTTGAGTCAGGCACTGAGCCCAATCACTTTCACCTGGTAGAAGGCGATCACTCAGTACACATTGGTGTCACCATTTGCGAAGATCTTTGGAATGAAGATGACTTTTGGGGGCAACGATCCTATGAGGCCAATCCTACGGCCGAAGTTGTTGCAGCAGGTGTAGACTTAGTGGTAAATCTCTCCGCGTCGCCGTTTACGGTTGGGAAACAGGCACTGCGAGAAAAAATGATTGCCCATGTCGCCCGTCAACATAATTGCCCAATTGTGTATGTCAACCAGGTGGGCAGTAATGACGATCTGATATTTGACGGTTTCAGCGTAGCGATTAATCGTCACGGTACAGTAGTCAGCCGCAGTCATGGTTTTCAAACTACTGTACAGATGGTGGAGTACGATTTAGAAGAGCAGAACCTTCGACCTGGAGCCATTGTTACACTACCGGATACACCAGAAGCGGAGATATGGTCTGCTTTAGTTTTGGGGGTGCAGGATTATAGCCGCAAGTGCGGGTTTAGCAAGGCTGTAATCGGTCTCAGCGGGGGTATTGACTCAGCATTAGTGGCTGCGATCGCAACCGCCGCCCTTGGCCCTGACAACATACTCGGCGTACTTATGCCCTCTCCCTACAGTTCCGATCACTCCATCAGCGATGCCGAAAAACTCGCCCACAATTTAGACATTGCCACTCAAACATTGCCCATTGGTGAGCTGATGGCCAGTTACGACAACACCCTACTCGATCTGTTCTCGGGGACACCCCCCGGTGTCACTGAAGAAAATCTGCAGTCTCGTATTCGGGGCAATCTCCTGATGGCCATCGCCAATAAATTTGGGCATTTATTGCTGTCCACAGGCAACAAATCTGAAATGGCCGTCGGCTACTGCACCCTCTATGGCGACATGAATGGCGGCTTAGCCGTCATTGCCGATGTTCCTAAAACCAGGGTCTATCGTCTGTGTCATTGGTTAAACCAGAACGCTCAAAATAATACAGTGCTTGGCTCGATTAAAGCGATCGATAAAACCGAAATCATCCCTACCAATATTCTGATTAAACCACCAAGCGCTGAACTCAGACCCGACCAGGTAGACCAGGACTCTTTACCCCCTTACGATGTTCTTGACAACATCCTGGAGCGCCTCATTCAACATCATCAATCAGCAGCAGAAATTATTGCCGCTGGACATGACCCCAATGTAGTTCAAAGAGTAGTACGACTACTAACTCGGGCTGAGTTTAAGCGTAGACAGGCACCCCCAGTACTAAAAGTTACCGACCGCGCCTTTGGCCTAGGCTGGCGAATGCCGATTGCTAGCCGATGGTCGTTACTGTCGAGGTGACGTTGTCCAAGGGCGATAGCCAGCACGAATACACCGATCAAGGGCGACATCTACTGCCAGTTGAGCTTCATCACCAAGGTCTACCACGCAAATACCATAGCGTTCTGGCAACAGACTGCGACTGCAGTGCTCTAGAGCACTTACCAAGGGTTGTTCTGATAAAGCTCGATGGATATCAACAGTGCAGTCTGCCACCTCATCCGGACGACGGGAGCGCTCACATCCCTCCAGGGCTTCTAATGCTCCGATACCGGTTTCTTCACTGACATCAGCGACACATTCTCCCAAAGTACCTGGGAAACGAGCCCCCGAACAGCTGGCCGTTGCTTGCTGAATTTCGATACCGGTTTCGGTCAGATCAATCACACATTCGCGATAGTCATCATCATCGGCTGCATGGCTAGGCAAAACTACCAGCGCAGCGGTAGTAAAGCCAATGGCAGCTGGCATCAAAAGTGAGCGATATAGAAGACGACTCCAAGCAAACATATAACTCACATTAAGCATTTTCAATAGATCCAATAGAACATACGTGGCTGTAAAGCTATCGATGCATCCCAGCCGCTACCAACGATACAGTGCTGTAATCGCCAGCAGCTTACCTTTGCATAGTAAATCGTTAAATAGGACAGCAGTAATTTTATAATGATTGTCCTTTGAAACCCTGATCTAATCTACAGTGAATGAGTGACAAAACACGAGCCGTTGCTGAGTTAGGAGATGATTCAGTCTATTCTATCCACACTGCAAATCAGCAACGACATCCATAACTACAGCAAACGATCTAGAGGGTCTTTAACATGCATCTGAGTGACATAACTCATCCTAACCAGTTGCATGGCTTGTCTGTGAAACAGTTAGAAGCCATTGCCCAGCAAATTCGAGAAAAGCACCTGCAAACAGTCTCTACAAGCGGAGGGCATTTGGGACCGGGGCTGGGCGTGGTAGAGCTAACCCTGGGTCTTTATCAAACATTGGATCTGGATCGTGACAAGGTTATTTGGGATGTGGGTCACCAAGCCTATCCCCATAAGCTGATTACAGGACGTTATAACGATTTTTCATCCCTACGCCAAAAGGATGGTGTAGCTGGCTACCTCAAACGTTGCGAAAGCAAATTCGACCATTTTGGTGCTGGCCATGCATCCACGAGTATTTCTGCAGCGCTGGGGATGGCCATTGCCCGCGACTTGCAAGGTGATGACTATAAGGTGGCAGCCATCATCGGTGATGGTGCCCTAACTGGTGGAATGGCACTGGAAGCCATCAACCATGCTGGTCATTTACCTGACACCAACTTGGTGGTGGTACTAAACGACAATGAAATGTCCATCTCTCCAAACGTTGGTGCCATCCCTCGCTACCTCAATAAAATTCGGTTGAGCCCACCGATGCAGTTTCTCAGCGATAATCTCGAGGAGCAGCTAAAGCAACTGCCTTTTGTCGGAGACTCCTTTTCACCAGAGTTAGACCGGGTAAAGGAAGGCATGAAGCGATTGGCCATGTCAAAGGTAGGTGCTGTTTTTGAAGAGCTTGGGTTTACCTATATGGGGCCGGTAGACGGCCATAACCTGAGTGAACTGCTCAACACGTTTAAAGAAGCCCATGCCAAAGGAGGGCCAGTACTTGTGCATGTAGCCACAGTTAAAGGGAAAGGCTATGAAATCGCTGAGAAAGACCAGGTGGGATATCATGCCCAGTCTCCCTTTAACCTCACCACTGGCAAGGGCTACCCCTCGACAAAACCCACCCCGCCTAAATATTCCAAGGTGTTTGCTGAAACCCTCATCAAACTGGCGGAAAACAATCCCAAAATCGTGGGCATCACAGCTGCCATGGCCACTGGTACAGGTTTAGATAAGCTACAGGCCAAGCTACCTAAGCAGTACATCGATGTTGGCATTGCTGAACAACACGCCGTTACCCTGGCAGCCGGTCTAGCCTGTGAAAACATGCGTCCCATAGCAGCTATTTACTCCACCTTCCTCCAACGGGCTTACGATCAAATCGTCCACGACGTTTGTATTCAAAACCTCCCCGTCTTTTTCTGCCTGGATCGAGCTGGTATTGTGGGAGCCGATGGCCCTACTCACCAGGGCATGTACGATATCTCCTACCTGCGCTCCATCCCTAACATGGTGGTAATGGCCCCCAAAGATGAAGCCGAGCTACAGCAGATGATTGTCACTGGGATCGAGTATACCGACGGCCCCATCGCCGTACGCTATCCCCGTGGTAAAGGCTATGGCGCGCCTCTGATGGAAGAAGGCTGGGAAGCGCTGCCCATTGGCAAGGGAGAGGTGCTACGCCAAGGCAATGATGTACTGTTGATCGGCTACGGTTCTATGGTCTATCCAACCTTGCAAACAGCTGAAGTCCTGAGTGAGCATGGTGTTGAAGCGACTGTCATCAATGCTCGTTTTGTCAAACCTCTTGATGAAGCGCTGATTGCTCCACTGGCGCAGAAAATTCAGCGCGTAGTAACCTTTGAAGAAGGCTGCCTGATGGGGGGCTTTGGCTCAGCAGTAGCAGAGGCACTATTGGATCGCGATATTAACGTGCCAATTTTGCGCCTGGGTGTGCCCGACGTTTTAGTGGATCACGCTACCCAATCCGAGGCCAGGACTGCGCTGGGTCTGACACCTGCCCAAATGACAGACAAAATTCTCAAGCGGTTTGCCCTAGCTCAGTTGGAACTAGCCAATATGGGCTAAAACGCCTGTATTAGCCTGAGAAATTCAGTCAGTATAAAGGGCCTAGCTACTCGTCTAGCTGGGCCCTTTCTTACTATTGAAAATGAGGGCTCAGCGACGCTGGCGTCGCTGGGCACGCCTCGACAAACGGCGTGGGTGTCCCACTGAGATCGCAGCTGGCAGTAACGCAATCGAAGGAACCTTTAGCGCTCCACCACGACCAGTCCGTCTAGCTACCGATAACGCCGGAAAATCGAAGCATAGATCCACGAGCCATAGGCCCAGCGCCATTAACAGCGTAATCACACTCAGCAAAAATATCCCCATTGCCCCCATGACTAGAGCATTAACCGCGACGATGGCGCGCAGGGCAAGAATTCCTAAACTGACTAGCATTCCTAGCAGTGTCACCGCCGTCAGCACAAAACTGACATAGGCCCAACGACATCGTCGTCGCGCTACCCGAGTCCTACCAACCGCAGTTTGTAACCATTGCCAACGTAGCCAAGCAGCTAATGTCACAGCCATGACCATGACAACCATTAAAACATTGTTGATTAACAATGAAATGAGCTGCCCCGTTTGAACAGATGACATCACTACCAGACCCCACTTAATTCAATTGAATCCAAATTCAGTTCAATTGTACTACTATAATCTGCTCATGAATCCGCCATGGGAGAAAAGTCAGTCGAGTGGTATTGTTGGATGCGTGTTTGCCCTTACCTGGGCTGCAAACGCTTTTCATAAGCAATTTTCGACTAATTTTAAGGCATGGCTAACTATGTGCTGCGGTCATCGATGAAAGTGAAGTCAAGTCAAAGGCATATTGGGTTGTACTGTTTACTAGGCGTACTTGCCTGTGGCTTCACAGTTGTCTGCAAACTAGCAATTGTTTGGGGAGTTGACTCTTACTTGTATGCACTCCCTATTGTGGGAGGTGTGCTGGCAAGTCTTGAAATTGCTGAGATCGCGAGTCCGATTCTATTAGCGCTTCTGGGACTGGCATTAGGGGCACTCACCTATTACTTACCAGCTGGGGTGAACCTGGGCATACGTCTCATATTTCTGGGGTTAGCGTTACCCCTGGTCTTACTCCTAGGTCACAAGGTGCGCCACAACCTTTGGCTAAAAGAAGTGGCCGCCCAGGAAAGTATCTCCCTACCCCAGGCACAACAAGTGGCGGATGGCTTTTTGCAACGTGAAACCTCTAAGTCTGGCAGTGTCGGCTTTTATTGGTACACAGCGACGAGAGCCACTCCACCAAATCGTTTAAGCAATCTGGAAACAACGGACGATGTGAATTCGCTTCAAAATCAGCTAACTGATCTAGGGCGTCGTCAAACAGGATTATTAGGTCTGGCTTTTAGCATTTATAACTGGCTCTTTAACCATGCGGGTTGGGGCATTCGAGCTGCCTATGCATTGCTATCTGGATTTCTGGGGTTATCTTACTTCTACAAGGGACAGCAGTGGGCCAATCGTCGAAGACTTCAAAGGTAGGCTACTCCCCAGAGAGGGGAAGAAACGGTCAAACCATGAAACCCAGAAGCACGGTAGCGCTAATTTTAGCGGGGGGGCAAAGTCGTCGCATGGGTCGAGACAAAGCTCTGCTGCCATTACCACACTCAGGGAAACAGACCTTACTGCAACATATCTGCCATATCGCTCAAGCCTGTGTATCTCGTACATATGTCTTAACCCCCTGGCCAGAGCGCTACAGGGAGCTACTGCCACCAGCGGTAGAACTACTCCAGGAGGTCCCCGCCAAAGCCGGACCTATGGTCGCATTAGGCCAGGGCTGGTCCAGGGTTGTCGAAGACACGCCCATACCCGACTGGTTGTTGGTACTGGCCTGTGACTTGCCAGCCCTTGAGGCAGATGTATTGCAGATGTGGCAACAGGAGCTAACCACCGTTCAGAGCGGTGCGATCGCAGCCCTACCCAAACATGACAACCGCTGGGAACCCCTCTGTGGGTTCTACCATCGACGCTGTATTCCCAGCCTGAAACAGGCCATAACAGCCAATACTCTTTCATTTCAAAAATGGCTCGCCAATGAAACCGTTTGGCAGCTACCTTTAACCAACTCTCATATGTTACAAAACTGCAATAATCCCACTGAATGGCAGCAGTTTTTGAATTCTAAAAATGCCAGAAACCTATAGATAGCTTGACAAACAACGTCTTCCTTCAATGTTAAGCTGTGTGATATTTTACTCCATAATGCCAGGGCCTGATCCCATAAACCTTTATAGTTATGATTAACGTTTGTTAAATTTCCTCATATTCTGGAGATTCTCAAGTGGCGATTCCTCTGCTGCAATATTCACCGGTTACCCAAAATGCTCGGGTTGAGGGCTATGAAATTCCTGGGGATGATCAGCCTAAGATTTATTCAACTCAGAATATTCTGTCTTCGACTGATATCGATGATCTGATTGAAGCGGCTTATCGTCAGATCTTTTTCCATGCATTCAAAGCTGATCGTGAGCAATTCCTAGAATCTCAGCTGCGCAGTAGTCAGATTACTGTTCGCGATTTTGTACGCGGTCTACTGTTATCGAATACCTATCGCAACAGCTTCTACAAAATGAATAATAATTATCGTTTTGTAGAGCAGACAGTTCAGCGGGTTCTAGGCCGTGACATTTTTGGCAAAGAAGAAACTCTAGCCTGGTCGATTATCGTAGCGACTAAGGGTATTGAGGGCTTTGTGGATGTGCTCCTCGATAGCGATGAGTATCTAGAAAACTTTGGCGATGATATTTTGCCTTATCAGCGTCGTCGTGTTCTTCCATCCCGTGACACTGGTGAACTGCCGTTCAACATTAAGTCGCCCCGCTACGATGAGTACTATCGCTCTGTATTGGGCTTCCCTCGTCCTGTGATTGCTCCCAGGACTGCAGTGCGTCAGTTTACTCCCCAAGAACAGCAGCCCAAAGCCGGCAGTCCAGCTCTTTATATGGACATGATGCGCAGCTTAAAAAATAGTCAACCTCCGGCTCCACAGCGGGTGGCAGCTGCCAGAGTGAACTTTACATCCTCTGTTCCTTACCGCCAGGTTAGTTTTCCCGTTAACGATCCTGTAGCTGCTGCTGCAGTTGAAAAGGCTAAGCAAGGAGCTTAGGCTTGCATTAGTAGACTGGATGTAACCGCTGGATGTAACCGAGCTACAACCAGGTGTTATTTATTCAACAATTTCATTAAAAAGACAGGGGATGTGCTCTTTAGGGCAAATCCCCTGTCTTTTTGGTCCAAGCTAGCGTTGACGTAAGCGTTGAAGCAGCGTTTCAAAGGTGGTCGGTAATGGTGCGATCGCAACCACCAATTCCTCTGTAATCGGATGGAGTAATGTTAGCTTCCTTGCATGTAGCGCCTGTCCTATAAGTTTCACACCGACAGAACGCCCAGAACCGTAAATCGGATCCCCGACAATCGGGTGTTTCATCATCGCACTATGGACTCTAATTTGATGGGTACGCCCTGTTTCTAGTCGATAGTGCAGCAGCGTATAGTTACCCAAACGCTCCTGGATACGCCAGTGGGTCACTGCCCGCCGTCCTCCTTTTTCAATCGGGACCACCGCCATTTTTTTTCGATCCTTTGGATGACGACCAATAGGCGCATCAATGCTCCCCCAGTCATGGCCGTCCGACACGTCCAACAACTTGGGTACCCCAAACACCACCCCCAGATATTCACGCTGGGCTGTTTTTAACTGGATTTGTCCCTGTAGATGATTGAGCACCGGCTCAGTCTTAGCGACCACTATTGCTCCAGTTGTATCCTTATCTAAACGATGGACAATACCAGGACGCTGCACTCCACCCACCCCCGTAAGCTGGTCACCACAGTGGGCCAACACCGCATTCACCAGTGTCCCCCTGGGATGTCCGGGGGCCGGATGCACCACCATACCGGCAGGCTTATTCACCACCAACAGATACTGATCCTCATACAAAATATCTAGGGGGATCGCCTCTGGCATCAGCTCAAACGGCTCAACAGCAGGAATCCTCAGCTGTAGGGAATCGCCAG
The DNA here is from genome assembly GCA_039191365.1 of Cyanobacteria bacterium P01_F01_bin.13. Lineage (GTDB taxonomy): Bacteria > Cyanobacteriota > Cyanobacteriia > Phormidesmidales > Phormidesmidaceae > Leptothoe. Next base: position 11,769 of record JBCCXQ010000016.1, read on the forward strand.
TGCTGACGGTTATTTTCTTATTGGTACAGAGCTGGTCATTAACGCTGAGAGCCCCTTGCTCAATCAGCTTTTGAATTCGATTGCGGGATAACTCACAGTGCTGAGAGAGCCACCGATCAATTCGTTCACCGGGAGCATCAGTCACCGATAGCTCCATAATCTCCATAATACTGTCATCTTCTTCCCGATTGCCCATGCCCATTGCCCCGGCAGACCTGCCCGAATGGATTATGTCCACTCTCCAGGATATCCATCATGCCTGAAGTGTGGACCAATGGGGGGAATGCATCGGCGAAGCAGAGGCCAATATCTCATAGAGGTTAACGACACGGCCAATAATTGCGATCGCAGGAGCTTGAAACTGACGTTCCTCCACCTGTCGCACAATGGTTGCCAACGTACCAATCAGCTCCTCATGTTCAGGACGAGTACCCCAGCGGATTAAAGCAACCGGCGTTTCCACCGCCATCCCTGCCGCCGTCAACTCCAATACAATATTTGGCAAATTGTGTATCCCCATATAAATCACAATTGTTTCCGAAGCCTGCGATAGTGCGGCCCAATTTACTTTGGGACGATATTTACTCGTCGCCTCATGACCTGTCACAAAGGTTACCGATGAGCTGTAATCACGATGGGTCACCGGGATCCCCGCATAGGCTGGAGCCGCAATTCCAGCCGTAATGCCCGGAACCACCTCAACATCAATACCAGCCTCCAAAAGACCCACCATTTCTTCACCACCTCTGCCAAACACAAACGGATCTCCGCCCTTCAGCCTGACCACAATAGCGTGGGCCTGAGCCTGATCGATCAAAAGTTGGGTGATATCAGCCTGCACCATCGAATGACGGCCACGACGCTTACCCGCATCAATGACAGAGGCACGAGCACTAATCATCGCTAAAATTGGCGGGCTGACCAAAGCATCATGAATCACCACATCCGCATGCTCTAAGAGACCTTTCGCTTTGAGGGTCAACAGACCTGGATCACCTGGACCAGCCCCCACTAAATAAACTTTGCCAAATGAAACCTGGGTAGGCGAATGGGACATATCAACTGCATTGGGATGGATACACGATTGATTGTGACAAACTCACCCCAGTGCGTTTTGCCACAATCAATACAGCATAAGTGGGAATACCTACTTAATTGTGCTTAAGATATCCTTAACCCTAGATCAGAATCGTCCTTTTGGCACCTGGCAACCCATCTGTCTGTGATCCTCAAAAGACATGGATTTCAGTTTTTGAAACACCCTGTGGCTCCGTATGATGGCCTAATGTATCCACAATTAAATTAGCCACATCAGCCATCGCTCCCAATGGAGGCAACAAACGGAACTGAGTCCTGGGGAAACGCTCAGCCAATTCTTCCGTCAAATGAGCAACGGCATCAGTGATTCCCCCAGCAAATAAGAAGTAGGGAAAAATAGTCAAGGTAGAACACCCCTGCTGCATTAGCTGAATTGCCCGGTTTTCGATATCAGATTCAATGGTCCAATACGCAACAGCTATCCCCAAGGACTTAGCCAAGGTGTCTACCGATCGATTGCCCCTAGCCCGACGGCTACCATGGGCAATCAGCAGACGTCCTGCTACAGGAGAGTGGAAAAACCGGTTTGCAATTAAATCCGACATGCACTGAGAGCAACCAATATGCTCCCCCACATCTAAATCAATCATCCCCTTGAGTTCATTGCGGGCTAGCTCTAATTCACGGGGAATATCTTCCATCACATGCTTACCCCTCAGCAAAAATAGAGGCACTAGCTGCAAACGCTCAATCCCTGCAGAACTCAGACGCCGACCAAAGTCACAAATCTGTTTGTGCAATGGAAAAAGCCCAAATTCCAACACTGCAGTGCCAACAATAAAACGATCCTGAGGCAGTCTCACTGGTTTACTGGCCCTGGCTACAGGAACAGCAGTCATCACAGCTCCCAGAACTCCATCTCTGCTAACGTGATGGGCATCATCCTGCAATCCTAAAACCGTCATTTCAGAGGAAAGACTTTCCGATAGCAGGGGGGCAAAGGGCTGAACGCTCCAGGGACTGAGCAGAGAAGGATTCAACCGTTCTCGCACTAACTGTGCTAAACGATTTATAGCTGCCTGATGCCTTGGATCACGACTACCATGGGAAATTAGAAGATAAGCTGTAGATGTCACGTGATGGTTTAAGTGAGACTATCAAAATGAAATGAATAGTTTGTCGGACAAATATCCGATGTCTGTTCAAAGAAAAACAAATGATGTGAAAACTGGTAAGCTTATCAACTTATCAGCAAATGCGACCCTTAGCGACACATTCAACAGGCGGGCATATTGGCTACAAGGGCTTACAGTTCTTAAACTGAGAACAGACTGACAACTCCACACACCTAACGAGGCCATTGTCTAGCCTCAAGACCTCAGGATTAGATTTAACTCTAAAAAATCAATAGCTAATATAGAAATCAGCCGTTAGGAACACTAGACATTCTTATATTGTCTACCGAATAGGATCAGAATTCTGTTGTGGTTGATGCTATTTCCAATGCTTTCCCCATTATTTCAACTGGGGCCAACGCCATATTTAGTAATCCCAAACCGATGAACAAGTAAACCTTCAATAGCAGAATATTCAGGAAAACCATGTAATCACTCAACAGGGGTGATATTATAGAAATCCAAATTATGGCGAGCGTAGCCAAGTGGTTAAGGCAGTGGATTGTGGTTCCACCATTCGGGGGTTCGAGTCCCCTCGTTCGCCCTTTATTAAATTACAACGAAGACTTACGTCGGTTGGGTGACAATTGCCTTGGCGCAAAGGCAAAGAGCATTAACACATAGATTAATACGCTTGTACCTACAAAAATCGTAACGCCATCATTTCCAGTACTATTTACAATGGCAGACGGCTCAGATTGACTTAACCCAATATGCGTTGTTTCCATAGCTGTATGGACCTCCGATTTTGTCTAAGGAACGTATTAAGACGCCAAGACATTTTTCTGTAAATGATTTGCAAGGGGGTCAGTTAAAAATGCCCAAATTTGTTTCAAAGCAATTAGACTTACAAACACCGCCCCTCTGAATTCCGTGCCAGTAATCCCTGACATGTAGGGCCATAACCTTATTTACAGGTATCCATTTAAACCATAATTTACTGATGTGAGCGTTATTCCATTTGCCATATTGCTTAATGTTTTGAATACATACTTAAAGTGGTGAGCAGAGAAGCCTGGCTCGCTGTTTTTATTAGATTTTGTCTTTATCAATCTGCACAGCACAGCTTCGAAACATCCGATAGCAAAGGTTCTGACAACTAACAGGAATAGTAGAAATAGTGTTGTTGAGAAATTGCAACACTGTTTTTTTGATTTCGGTCCATTCAAACCAAGCAGTTTATCGTTATGTTTTTTAGATATCCTTCACAGATTGGTGAACGTTCAGGCGTTTGTTTATTAACGGTCCCATCAGCTAACCGACAATCTTCCCACGTTAATGTTGCCCAGTCAGAATAATGCCTAGCATCAGCTTGGCCAGTGTTGCCTGATTTAAAGAACCTGACATGCGATCAAACGAATTTTTTCCCACATATCGAGAAATTGATGTATCCTTGCTGGGAAATTGGCAATGCGCCTGGATTGGAACGCTTTACAGGGTCACATGGCACAAATTTTTATCTCGGCAGGCCACGGTGGATTTGAAAATGGGATCCAAGACTTTGGGGCAAAAGTCGATGGGATTACCGAAGCTCAGGAAATGATCCGCATTCGGGATCTGATTGTGCCAGAGTTAAGAACGCGCGGTATCAATGTCCTCTCTGTCCCCGATGACCTGAGTTTACAGGACAGTATGCGCTGGATTAATGCACGTAGCCGAACCGGTGACATCGCTTTAGAAATCCATGTCGGTGCCTTCCAAAATACTGATGTGCGAGGAACTACCGCTTACTACATTGCCGATAACGAGGTGCGCAAATCCCATGCTGAGCTAATGTTACTGGCTTTGCTACGTCGAGTGCCCCAATTACCTAGTCGCGGAGCCAGACCCGACACTGCTGCAGGGATGGGGCGATTGGCCTTTTGCCGCCAGGTGGCACCGCCTTCGATTTTAATGGAGCTGGGCTATCTCACTAACGAGCGTGATCGCAACCTACTAATCAGTCGTCGTCGTGACTTTGCTCTGGGCTTAGCTGACGGTCTAGCTTCCTGGAGTCGAGCCGTCACCGGCACCAGCCCCACCCCAGAGCCTCAATTTCCAACGGTGAATATCACCATTAACGGCGGCCTATACGAAGAAAAAGGCATCATCGTCAACAACAACTCCTATGTTCCCGTTGATCTCGCCGATCGCCTGGGAATTGATCTCGCCAGCCGCGAAGATATTCGTAGGGTGCGCTACGGCAATGTAGTTTATATCAAAACCGTTGACCTGAGGGACTTTAACATTTCTGTCGGCTGGGATTCTGCCAGTCGCACTGTGCAGCTAAAGAGCCAGTCTGCCCTTGGTATCTGCCCTGGTCTTATTGATCAAATCATGGGCCATGGCAACACCTCCCAGGTAAGCCTGATGATGTTCCTTAAAAACAACAATGAATTAGCGCTGCGTAACTTTCCCGATCTGCCCAAAGTCTATCGTGAAGAAGGTGCCACTGAAGGGGTCAATTACGACATTGCGTTTTGCCAAATGTGCGTGGAAACTTCATTTTTACGTTTTGGTGGCGCTGTCAAAGCCTCACAAAATAATTTCGCTGGCATTGGTGCCATTGGCGGGAATGCGGCAGGTGCTTCATTTGCCAGTGCTCGCATTGGTGTGCGGGCGCAAATTCAGCATCTCAAGGCCTATGCCAGCCGGGAGCCCCTGGTGCAAGAACTAGTCGATCCACGCTTTCGCTTCGTCAGCCGGGGCAGCGCTGTACTCGTGGATCAACTCAGTGGTCGTTGGGCCGCTGACCCCAACTATGGGAAAAAAATTATGGCAATGCTGAGACGGCTATATGAATCCGCAAAGCTATTGTGATGCAATCAGAAGGCCATTTTTACAAACAGGGGGGCCTCAAGCTGGTATCATCCCCTTGCAAACCCATTGGCGAACTGTCACACGCCAACTGGCATACTCCCCTGTAGAGATTATTCTAAAAACGTTCTTCTAAATGTGTTCTTAAGGACGCTGGTGCTGTTTTGAGTTTATGAGCGCATCATTGATGAGCCAGTCATTTATGATTACGCGCGTGCATCTATTTTCTTTAAACACTTCTATTGCCAGGCCACCTCTATTCCTGACAATCTAATGACTAATATTCATACTTCTTGGCCCCTTAAAATTTTAAACCTGAGCCGTCATGGCTGGTGGGGAGCTATGCTGTGGCTGATGTGGGTGCTACCGGCCCAGGCCATAGAGCTGCGAGTTGCCGTACGTAATAGTGCTCAACAGGTTCAAATTGGGACCTCAACCACAGGAGTTGTCCGCAACAGCCGAGGGCAGGAGGTAATGCAGCTATCTGAACTACAGCCCATTACTGTCGACGCAGACCGGAGACGACTAACCCTCACCAATGGCTATCGCGACTTTGGGTCATCCAGTGCCTTCTGGCTAAAACCCTCTGACAATGGCGTAGTGTGGATTGGAAACCGTTGGTATCGGGGGGCAGTACAACTCATCCCTGGCGACCAAGGTGTGACGGCCATTAACCATGTCGACATTGATCACTATCTCTACAGTGTTGTCGGTAGTGAAATGCCCACCAGCTGGCCTCAGGAGGCATTGCGCTCTCAGGCTATTGCCGCCCGTTCCTATGCTCTTTACCACCAAAGTAAAGCTCAGAGTCGAGCTTATGATCTGAGTAACAATCAGTCTTCCCAGGTTTACAAAGGACTCCAGGGTGAAGCCCTCTCAACTCAATCTGCCGTTGATACGACCCGTGGCAAGGTACTCACCCATAACGGTCGTGTGATCGAGGCGGTATTTCATTCCTCTTCTGGTGGCCATACGGAAAACTCAGAACATGTCTGGTCCAAAGCAGTCCCCTATTTAAAGGGTGTTCCTGACTTTGACCACAATGCACCAGTTTACAGCTGGCGAACACAATTCTCTTTAGAAGAAGTCGGTGAACGCATCGGCTATCCCGGCACCATCGAAGCCGTTGAGGTGCTCAGCCGCACTCCCCAGGGTCGGGTCAATCGCATGAAAATTATTGGGGATGAAGGCACATTGACCATTACGGGCAATACCTTCCGTCAAAAGCTGGGGCTAAAAAGCACTAAGTTTGACTTGGCCGTTAGCCCTGACAGTATTTCAGTCGCAGGCAATGGCTTTGGCCATGGCATTGGTATGAGCCAGTGGGGTGCCCGAGGCATGGCGGAACGTGGCCATGACTATGATGAGATTTTGACCCATTTTTATAACGGCACGCGACTAGGATCACTGTAGGGGATAGGGGCATTATCCAGTAGTAGCATTTGTTAAAACGCGTTAGGGGCATTGCATGCAATGCCCCTAACGCGAGAAAACTGTCATTTAGAAAAACCTGGGAGGCATCTAGACTATTCTTCAGACACAGGCTTCTGAATTTTTCTTCCCCAAATGTTACTCTCTACATCGAAAGCTTCGTGCCACACTCAGAACAAAACTTTTGGCTTGCCTATTATCCGCACCGAAGTTATTGCAGTGAATCACCTCCACTGGTTCGCTTAGTCGCAGGTTCAGGTAATCCCAGCATCTGAGAGTTGTTGTTCCCAGGTGGCACCATGGGATAACAATTCTCATCCCGCCGCACCCACACATCCAACAACACCGGACCATCATGGGCCAGCATGTCAGCAATCGCCTGATTGAGCTGAGCCGGTTCTTTCACCACAATGCCTTTTACACCAAACGCTTCCGCTAGCTTTTCAAAGTCCGGCATACCCACTTCCATATTAGAAGACGCGTAGCGTTCACCATAGAAACCCTGCTGCCACTGGCGTACCATACCTTGCCAGCCATTATTCACAATCACAGTTTTCACCTTGATGTTGTACTGCGCCAGCGTCGCCAGCTCTTGCAAGTTCATTTGGAAACTGGCATCACCACTAATGCAAATAACTTGATTGTCACCCACACCCACTTGCACACCCATGGCCGCAGGCACACCATATCCCATAGTGCCTAGACCAGCACTGGAGATCCACTTGCGCGGACCATTCTGCAAAAACTGAGCCGACCACATTTGATGCTGACCCACATCAGTGGTGTAAAACGCATTCGGAGCCTGACGACCCACCTCAGCAATCACCTGCTGAGGCGACAGTTGGTCGCTATAGGTAGGCACTTTCAGTGGATAGTCTTTTTTCCACTGGTCAATGCGGGCTCGCCATGCCCCCGTCTGGGTCGAGTCAGCTGGGGCTTCAAGACGGGCCAGAAGCTCGACTAGCACAGTTTTAACATCACCCACAATCGGCACATCGGGCACCTTACACTTGCCCACCTCAGCTGGGTCAATGTCAATGTGGATAATCTTGGCATGTTTTGCAAATTGCTCTAAATTACTGGCCACCCGATCATCAAACCGAGCCCCAACGGCTATTAACAAATCACATTCGCTCACGGCAAAGTTAGCGTAGGCCGTACCATGCATGCCCAGCATGCCAACGGAAAGAGGGTTTTGCTCATCAAAGGCTCCCTTGCCCATTAGCGTATTGGTCACTGGAATTTGGAAATGCTCAGCCAGCTGGGCAATTTCGGCATGGGCACCGGAGATAACGGCACCACCGCCCACATAGAGTAAGGGCTTTTGAGCAGCATGGAGGAGTGCGATCGCATTGCCAATCTGGCGAGGATTCCCCCGAGTGGTGGGCTTATATCCTGGGATAGCAATGGAACGTGGTTCCACTGGCATATAGTCAAACTCTTCCAGGCCAACATCCTTAGGCACATCGATCAACACTGGCCCTGGACGCCCTGACTGGGCAATGTAAAATGCCTCAGCCACAATCTCTGCCATCTGACGTGGATCGCGCACCACATAAGAATGCTTAACGATTGGCAACGTGATGCCAAAGATATCGGTTTCTTGAAAAGCATCGCTGCCAATCGCCTTGCGAGTTACCTGCCCGGTAATGGCCACCATCGGTACCGAATCCATTTGGGCTGTTGCAATCCCTGTGACTAAATTAGTGGCACCAGGACCAGACGTAGCGACACACACACCCACCTGTCCAGTAGCCCGAGCATAACCATCCGCCGCATGGGACGCCGCTTGCTCATGGCGTACCAAAATATGCTGCAGCTCTCCTCGCTGCTCTGCCTTATAAAGTTCGTCATATACAGGCAAAATCGCTCCACCAGGGTAGCCAAAGATATGGCGCACACCATGGCGAACAAGGCTATCGATCAAGGCAAAGGCACCGGTGGTTCGCTGAAGGGCAGAAGTGGCTTTAACAAGAGGCTTTACAGACGTCGAAGTCATGGCGTTTAAGGGCGTCGTTCAGGGAAATACAGCCAATAATTGTTCATCAATGGTTGTCTATTTTACAATCACGCCCCATAGGATTGGTCAAACTTCACAGAAAAACGGCTTTCTATTGCACTCTGAGTATCCATTCAACGCAAAAGGACTGACCTACTGTCACTTCTGAGAAGAAGTTCTTAACCTCAAAATTCCCACCCGCTCAGTGATGTAGTCAATCTAGCTGACAATCGTGTCAACACTCAATGACAAAACCATAGACAGCTATTCCAACGCACCATTACCTGCTGTCAAGGCAGTGCACATAAATTCAAGAGCCGTCATTGATCGGGGAGTTGTTCCGATTGCTCCCACACCCCATGTTAAATGCGGCGACTGCCAAAGCGTTAAATGCTCAACTGCAGGATTGGCATAAAAATAGCCCCTACTTTCAGCCACAGATGGGAAGTAGGTGGTGTCATGGGTCCAGCGGTCGTGACTCATGCGATAAATCTCTAAATCCCCCAGCAGTGGCATTCCCCAGCCGTCCACTGCAATCACTCGACTCGTCCCCCCCATCCCGTGCCAAGCCAGCACCAACGGGTACATGGCTACAACTCCAGCACTAAAGGCAATGATTTGCAACGGTCGGTTTTGCTGTGGAGCTTGCTGCGAGGTGAGCAGCCAAGGGAGAGCCCCAGGCGAGGCCCAAAGCGGCAATACCCATAAGCAGTCTGGGGTGATCACCTTTAAAAGGGATTGCAAAAAAGCATGGGTTAAATCGGATGAGTGATAACCGGGACAAATCAGGAGTTGCATAGGCATACCCTATTTACTCAAGCTGCAACAAAACGATTGCAAGGTAAAAAAACATTTCAAACCATGTAAATTATCTTTATTGATCAGCACTTTCAAGTTTATTTTTCAGGCAAATATTTAGTCTTTATTAAAGATGTTACATCCTTGATTCAGGTTGGGAAAAAATAACATTAGATTAGGCGGGGATCACTAATGAAAAGGCGATCCCCGCCATTCGCTTGAATTTAGATATAGGTCTTCTCCTATTACATTCAGGCAATTTTTTATTTATCTTTTGATGACAATAAATAGTTTGATTTTCAATGTTTTAACTATAGATATCAGCTAAAACATTGCAGCATAAACCATTGTCATCAGCTCACATTCACAATCGGAGATCCTCACCATGGCAAACACGCTCATTAACATTGCGCTGCCTGTTGTCAACGAAATCATTGATGATGTATTGGCAACTGGACCCTCTGCATCCTATCGAGAAACGTTTACTAGCTCTGATGCTCGCGACCGGCTAGCAACATTTGTACTGAGTCGTTTGCCTGCCCGCTACATGACTTTAGCCGATAACGAATGCTCCTTGGAACTGCCCAGAAACTGCTATTCCGCAGAGCAACACCGTCAAATTCGACAATTAGTCCATCAGGGTATTCAGAAGGTTCTCACTCGCCCCGTTGCCCACACACCAGAAACTCTGATTCCCTCTACTTGGTTTGGCTAATATAGCAATCTGCTGAACACATCAGTAATGAGTCGATGTTGACAATGCCCCCTCATCAGCCGCTATCCATAATTGGGTAGCGGCTGATTACCGTTCTAGCAAATCCCTGTCAATAAAAGGGTCAGCCTACAAATCTACCCTTAACGTTCGGTTCTACACCATAGCCAGGAGGGGAAGCTTACCAGTAGTCTCTAGATAGGATGTGTTGTCCATATCAGCTATCAACGGTTGATACGTGTTAGCACAGGTTATATGCATCTAGGGGCCAGTGGTGGAGAAGTTTTTACCCACAATTAGTAGTTTGGTGGCCTTAGGAGAACTGGGGGCTGAGGCCACTGATTGGGAAGGTCTTAGTTCAGGAAATCCATTTGAGGCTCCCCGCCATCGTTATCAGGCAGAGCGTGCCGAAGCCGAGTGGCAAGGGGCTGTTCTCTCTCTTGGCCAGCTGCTGCGGCAGACATTACCTCACACAGATGCAACAAACGGTCACCCGCAGCCAGCATCTAAATCTCATCAAGCTCGGAAAAGACCAGCAGGGGTGCTACTAAGCGGCCCGTTTCCGGTCCTTGATGCACCGGAACTCACTGTTCAACTATCAAATTGGGTGTTTGTACCGCCACCCTTAGAGCAACTTTCTCAGTCGTTTTCTCAATTGATGCCTGCGGATGACAAGCCGCTAGTAGAAACGTCAGCGGCTCGAATTTTGCCGTTACTGGATGGTGATCCATTAGCGGGTGAACGGTTTTGTCTGCTGTTAACCCAGCGGTTTAGTGTGGTGCTGGTGCTCGGTCGCGATGCAGACGATGAGCTTCGCTTTCAGTTTTCATTTACACCGGCGGTGATTAACCAGGTATGGCAGCTGTTGCGATCGCGAGTTTTTATCACAACCCGTAAACAACTAGACTTCCTCGATCCACTGGTCAAAACCTTTACTCCAACTGAACCAGACTACAGAATTGTCAGCCAGTTTAGCCGGTGGATGCTATCCTCCCTCCCTGCCCCCAAAGCCAATCCAGCCATCGAACGTATCATTACCCCCTCTGGCGAAACCCACATCACCAGTAGTGAACCCCATGGTCTCGACACTGAGTTGATTAAGGCCATGGCCCACGAAATCCGTACGCCCCTTACGACAATTCGGACATTGACCCGGTCTTTGATTCGCCGTACAGATCTGGTTGAAAAAGCTAAACAGCGACTGCATCAAATTGACAATGCCTGCACCCAGCAAATTGATCGGTTTAATCTCATTTTCAAGGCCGTCGAGTTAGAAGCAGCTACCCACAAAGGCCCGCGCTCATCCTTGACGGCGACGGCTCTGAGTGAAATTTTTCAATCCGCGATTCCCCAGTGGGAGCAGGCCGCTATGCGTCGTAACCTATCCCTTGAGGTTAAGCTGCCTAAAAACTTACCCATGGTGGCCAGTGACCCAACTCTCCTTCAGCAGGTGCTCACGGGTCTAGTAGAACTTTTTACCCACAGCGTCGCCGCCAATGGTCAAATCCAACTACAAGTGATGGCAGCTGGCGATCAGCTCAAGCTTGAGTTCCAGGCTGAAGTCAATCCCATTTGCGAACAGCATCGCCCAACCCTTAAATCCTTAGGCAAGCTGCTTATGTTTCAGCCCGATACCGGAGGTCTAAGCCTTAATTTACAAACTACTAAGGCGCTGTTTACAGCGCTAGGAGCTAAACTAACCGTTCGAGAACGACCCAACCAAGGAATAACTTGGATGGTGTTCTTACCCATTGAGACAGCCAATTATCCAATCGTATAAAGCCAGTCAGGACATCAACTGGGCTAAGAACTCTCGACTTGATGAGAATCTAGTATTCAGCATATAGGAGTTAGCAAGAGCAGCAATTCTAACTCCTCACTCCTATATGCTGCTCTTGGGAAAATCCTCTACGCTGAGTTGATACCCAACTTTGCTGTAAGAAACCCTAAAAAGGAAGCTTCTTCTTGCTTTCACGGCCACTCTCAAAGTCGAGTTCCTTCAGTTTCTTAAGAATCCGGTTAAAGTATTCACCTAAATATTCTTCAACGGTAGTGGTCTCAGACTTATCCAACCCAAAAATACTGTAGACTTCATCCATCTCAGCATCCAATGGCGCGCTACCGGCACTGACTTCTGCAAAGGCTAATCGATCAGCAAATTGCCAGCCCCACTGGAAAAAGTTGGAAAACCCACGTACACCGCGTAACAGCCCTAGGGACATTGTGGAGACCTTAGCCGTTTCCCCCGATAGACGCTCACATAGCCTTACCAGTTCATATCCCCCCCAGGCTCGCGTTCCAGCTAGCGGAAATGAGCCTTTATTGGTTTCAGGCACCTGCAACGCACGCACCGCAAACCGAGCGATATCCTGAGTATTCATGTATGCAATGGGGGCCGCATCCCCCATCACCCAAATAGCCTGCTTTTCCAGAATTGGTATTGCATATTGCCCAATCAAACCTTGCAGAAATCCACAGGGTCTTAAAATCGTGTAATTAATCCCCGATTCTTCCAAAAACTTTTCTGTACAGTGTTTGACGTCCATTAACGGTACGTGGGGATACTTCTCACAGTTGAGAATTGAAATAAATACGTACCGCTCTACGTTGGCATCCAAAGCAGCCTTAATCAGATTGACCTTGCCATCCCAGTCCACATCGTAAGCAGAGTCTTGAGGACGAGAGGTGGCAGCGTCAATCACAGCAGTCACATCTTCAAAACATGGCGGCAAAGACCTGGGACCGCACAGATTCGCCTGTACCAGCTGTGCTCCCCACTCTCGCAAAAATGCAGCCTTTTGGAAGTTACGCACCAAACACTTGACGTCAAATCCCTCATCTAACGCATTGCGAACAATCTGACGACCTAACGTGCCCGTTGCACCAACCACCAATATGCTCATGGAGGACTATAAACAAAACTTAACACTTTACTCAGCTTAACAGACGTCGCATCGATTCGAAAACAGCGATTGCGCCCTTAAAAAAGGACAGAGCCCTGAAATACTAATGGCTCCGTCCTTTTTTTACATAAATCAAATAATTTGGATACCCGTTGATCGATATGGCCTCGACACCAAATTAGGCCGTATCAAACAGCCAATCTTTGGGCCGACTACTCTTCAGCACCTTGCAGTTTAAGCATCAGAAAGCCAACACCCAATCCCACCATGACAATGACAAACATTGTGACTGCAACTGAAAAAATTTCTCCACCCATGGTGCTTAACTATCCTCCTAAACGAACATCCATTGTTAGATGCCCTATAACTTAAATTCTCTAATTACATTTTACATTCTAAATCAGTTTGCCCATCTAACCTTAGGCGGGCCTGCGTGCTTCATGGGGCCGGACTAAACCCTCCCCAATCGTTATTTATATCAACCTGATCACTCGTTTCCTCAAACCCTGAGATGATAGCCAGACGGTTGAGCGGCTGGGTCCCTAAATAGAAGGCTCCATTGATTTGCCAGGTGGGATAGGCGTTAATGCCTATCGCATTGCATAAATCTACCTGCGCATTGACACCGCGAATATCACATTCTACGTAAGGCAGCAGCTCAGCCGCACGGCCAAAGAGCTGCTTTTGTCTGGCGCAGTGTGGACACCAATACGCTCCATACATTTTTGCGCCTGCACTGGATAGATACTCCGCCAGCTGGGCTTCATAGCTGGGGGCAACCAGCTGCTTTAAGGAGATGTCTTGACAGCTTGCGATCGCAACCATCGCCCCGAGCGACAACCACACTATCAAAATACGTCCAGCCCCCATCGATTCCCTTTTGCCCCAACAACGATAATTACCTTACATCGCTAAACCCATCACTGCTAAACATGTAACATCTGTCAGGTTAGTCAAGACAATGGGTATCCCTAAAATCCTCATGTTACACCCCTAACCTGACACGCCAATGTTACTAATGCATCAGGCCGTTGGCTGTAGAAACAAAATCGGTCATCGATTATGGGTGATGATTTCCAGGGTGGTTTCCCGCCCACGATTTCTAAGGAAACTGTCACAATAGAACCAACTTTTGGCCACTGGTCCGCATCCTCTACGAGGTCTCCCTTAGGCCTTTTAAGAGTCTTTTTAGGGCCGTTATTGTCTCAGAGAGTGACCTTATGCAGCCTTTCGATCTCCCTAATCCCTTTAGCCATCGGCTTAGTCGATGGCTAATCACTTGTTTATCAGCGGTGATGCTTTTCTTATCTGGGATACAACCCGTAGCCGCTCTGACTCAAACCGCTGCCGAAACAACCCAACTATCCGGTGAAAGCTTTGTTGCCGCCGCCGTCAGAAACGTTGGCGACGCAGTTGTACGTATCGACACTGAACGGACCATCACCCGTAACGTCCCTGACTTACTCTACGACGATCCACTCTTCAGAGGCTTTTTTGGCCCTGATACTTTTCAAAGACTCCCCCAACAAGAAAGGCTCAGTGGCCAAGGATCCGGCTTCATCGTAGATAGCAACGGTTACATTCTTACAAATGCCCATGTCGTCGCCCAAGCTGATCGCGTTACAGTCACTCTCAAAGATGGCCGCCATTTTGATGGCACCGTCGAAGGAGCCGATGAGCTAACTGACCTGGCCGTCGTCAAAATCGATGCGGACAACGAAAGTTTGCCAGTGGCTTCTCTAGGCAACTCTGACACAGTAGACGTAGGTGATTGGGCCATTGCTGTAGGGAATCCCCTTGGCTTAGATAACACCGTGACGCTTGGCATTGTGAGTACGCTTAAGCGCTCTAGCGCCACCGTGGGAATTCCTGACAAACGGCTCGATTTTATTCAAACAGATGCAGCTATTAACCCTGGCAACTCTGGTGGTCCCCTGCTGAATAGTCAAGGCGAAGTCATTGGCATTAATACAGCCATCCGTGCAGATGCCATGGGCATTGGATTTGCCATTCCTATCAACAAAGCAAAATCTATCCAAACCCAGCTAGCCCGTGGTGAACATATCGCCCATCCCTATTTAGGTATTCAAATTGCCGATTTAACTCCAGAGATGGCCAAACGCAATAATGCTGATCCCAATGCCAGCATGGTTATCCCTGAAATCAGTGGCGTATTAGTAGTTCGAGTACTCCCTGATACCCCTGCAGCTACAGCGGGACTGCGCCGAGGAGATGTGATTACACAAATTGATGAACAAAACTTTGATACCGCTAATCAACTGCAGTCCTATGTCGACCAGGCAAAGATTGGTCAGCGCCTCAAACTTAACCTAAGGCGTGGAGATCAGACACAAACTGTCACCGTCAAAGCTGCAGAGCTCAACTTAGACGCATAATTTCTACAAACGCTTAGAGATTAAAAAGGCTGCGAATATTCGCAGCCTTTTTAATCTCTTGATATATAGCTATGGCAACCTATGAAAACCAAGCTGCATCATCCATGAGAGTCTTAGCACCTAAGGCGCAGCTGTTTGATCATCAATTAAGGCATTATCATCCAAAAATGGTGATGGAGCAGGAGTAGGTTCAGACGTCCCTGGTGTATCACCACTCGGTGGATTACTGCTACCTAGCATGTCGTCTGTAAACATATTGAGGCCTCCTTCACGATCATAAGCGCGAGCAGTGCGATCGTCTAAGACCATGTCCTGCAAGGCCATGTCATCCGAAAGAAATGCCTTATCAAAGGACGGATCTATTTCCGGTGTGGAACGCTCCTCATAGGCATTAAATCCTGTCCCCGCAGGGATCAAGCGGCCGATGATGACATTCTCTTTAAGACCACGCAACCAGTCGGATTTACCTTCAATCGCTGCCTCTGTGAGTACCCGAGTAGTCTCCTGGAAACTCGCTGCCGAGATAAAGCTATCGGTATTGAGGGACGCTTTAGTAATCCCTAACAGTACAGGAGTATATTCCGCCGGAGCACCGCCAGTAATAGACATTGCTTCATTCACCTGTTCCAACTGGCGAATCTCTACGAGTTCTCCAGGTAGCATAGTTGTATCGCCACCATCTTCTACACGTGCCTTAGAGGTCATCTGCCGCACAATCACCTCAATATGTTTGTCAGCAATGTCAATCCCCTGGGACTGGTAGACAGACTGTACCTCATTCACCAAGAAGGTCTGTACTTTTTGGAGGCTGATCATGGCAGACTCATGAACACCTTTACTCTCACGGTGGTACTTAAAGAAGAACTCTAAAATCTGGTGAGGGTTTAGAGGACCATCCGTTAATGGTTCAGCCAGACTAACCTGCTGACCGTCAGACACAATCATCGGCTGACCTGGTGCAATGGGATACTCAGTCACCACGCCATCATCTTCGACAATCTTCACCTCTACTGTTTCGTCATCGCCGTACACTACCTGGGCACTACCAGGCCGCTCAGCCAACACACAAGCTTCTTTAGGCTTACGCGCCTCTAGCAGCTCTTCGATACGAGGTAGGCCCTGGATAATATCACCAGTCTTAGCACGCTCAAAGATGAGAAGCACCAGATTGTCACCACGCTGCACCAAGTCTCCATCCTCAATGTGCAATACTGCACCAGTTGATACTCGATAGGGACGCGCGATGCGCATAACAATGCTGCCATCATTCACAGCAACAATCTGACCAGACTCTTGAGAGATAATCTCCTCAGCCAGGGGATAACCATCTACTAGTAAATTACCTACCTCAACATTCGGCGACTTGCCCGCTAGATCAATGGTCACCAGATCACTATCGCGGACTACCAGGATACGGCGTACCGACTCTACATCCTGTCGAATACCTCGCACCTCGCCAGCTTCCTTAGACTGGATTTCAGTACGCGCCACTACTGCTCCGGGCTCAATCTCCTGACCTTCTTCCACTAACAATCGGGTCTGTGTACTGCCTTGAGTTTGATCAGCAGCAATGTCTCGACGAATTACCAGCGTTTCTAAAATCACCAACTGCAGACGCTGAACGTCAGGATCATCTTGATCGCTCACCAGCTCAATATCTGCCGTCAACTGCGATGATTCATTATCAACATTAAGAACTAGTTGAGTTCGTAACAATTCGACGCTATCAACTGATTTAACACGCTCACCGTCTTTGAAAAAGATACGCTGAACTGCAGTAATGCCAATAGTGTTATCGTCGCTATCACTAACAGAATGTTGGCTAGGAACAGTAGGAACATCAGGCACTTCAAACTCCTGAACAGGTCGCAACAGAAGTGCAGCTCCCTCAGGTGTCTCCACATATTCAACATATCGGAGTTCTTCCGAAGTCACCCCAGGAATAACTTCCTCACCAGCGCTAACCAAAACACCATCTTTACCGCTAGCTGCATCTGGGCTATCCACCATGTGAATGGCCCCTGGCTTAACGACAATCTCTCGTAAAATATCATTCTTCTGAGTTACCTCAACCACACCACTGGTTTGACAGAAGATATCTTTAACAACTTCGGTCCCTGCTTCAATATATTGGCCATCTTCCACCATCAACAGAGAGATATCTTTATTAACCTCATGGGCTTCTTCAGGGATCCAAAGTATGGTGCCGCCCTTGGTCACTTCATACCCTTGTTTACCTTTGCTTTTCTTAGCAATCTCCACACCCGAGAACTTAATAATTCCACCGCTTTGAGTGTGATAAGTATCATCTACCAGCTCTGCTACAACCTGGCTACCAGTCACTTTTGTACCCGGTGTTGCAATCAAGGAATATCGAACACCTTTATCAGTTTGTAGAAAATAATGTTCACGTCCCTGACCGCTTTCAACGGTAACTTCAGTAGTGTCAAGCATTACTGAAGCCGTGATAATCTCAACTTCACGACTACCTTTGCTATCAGAGCGATCGGGCAGACGCACTACACCACCTCGTTCCGTAACAATCTTTGTTTCAGCCAAAATACCGCTGGAAGCAATCATGTCGCCATTTTTGACCGTCGGCTCTGCACCTGGGGGTAAGTTATAAACTTCACCTGAGAGCACCCATAATAGGCCTCCACGCTGAGCCAATTTTGTAATATTGCCCTGGCGATCTTTTTTCTCTTCCTGAACCAACCCTTCAAATAAAACTTCTCCGGACATATCCGAAGTTACGTCTTTGCTGGCTTTCTCTGTAACTTTACGAACTCGACCGGTCGTGGGTAATTCTGCAATCAAGTCCCCCTTAGTCAGAGCGGCACCATCTGAGACAAATACAATCGAGCCCTGGGGTAAAGAGACTGCGCGAGTCTTTCCACTTTCCATGATAATTTTGGCTTCCGTATTGGATTCCATTACAGAAACATCTTCACCATGTCTTGTGCGGAAGGGACGACTTCTCACATCATCAGGCATCTTAAATTGTCCGGTTACCTTAGCCCGCACCTGAGGAGCCAACTCTCCCGTAAATGTTCCGCCCGTATGGAACGTTCTCATAGTGAGTTGAGTACCCGGCTCACCAATGGACTGAGCTGCGATAATACCAACCGCTTCCCCAAGATCTACCATGTGGGAATGGGCCAGACTCCATCCATAGCAATGTTGGCAAACCGACCGTGCTGCTTCGCAAGTCAGGGCCGAACGGACTTTCACCTCTTTAATCCCAGAATCGTCTACAGCCTTGGCCATATCAGCATCCATGGGTTGATTACGAGGCACCACTACTTCACCCGTTTTAGGATGAATCGCATCTTCTGCCAGCACTCGACCTAGCAATTTATCTTCCAGTGAAATTAGGACCCGATCACCATCGGTCATTGCGCTGAGGGGAATACAACGATCAGTACCACAGTCAATCTCACGAATAATTACATCCTGGGAAACATCCACCAATCGACGTGTCAGGTAGCCTGAGTCTGCCGTACGTAGAGCAGTATCTACCAGGCCTTTGCGGGCACCGTAGGAAGAAATAATATACTCGGTAACAGTCAATCCCTCGCGAAAGTTAGTTTTAATCGGTAAGTCAATAATTTCGCCTTGAGGATTAGCCATTAGCCCTCGCATACCAACCAGCTGACGCACCTGGGAAATGTTACCGCGAGCCCCTGAAAACGCCATCATGTAAACAGAGTTGAGGGGATTATTTTCCTTGAAGTTCCGCACAACTTCGTCCTTCAACTCTTCACTGGTTTCATTCCAGGTATCAATCACCTTTTGAAAGCGCTCTACTTCCGTAATTTCTCCACGGGTATAACGCTCTTCCGTATCGCGAATTTCCTGCTCAGCAGCATCTAACAACTGCCGCTTACTAGGTGGCACCTGTAAATCTTCAACACTGATAGAGACACCTGCACGGGTGGCATATTTGAAACCAAGAGATTTGATTTCATCTGCCATGGCAGATGTACGTGCCGTACCGTAATTATCAAATGACCAGGAGATTAGATTCTTAAGCTGCTTTTTATCGATAATTCGATTGCGAAAAATGATGGTATTGGCTTGTTCGTTACCTTGATCTGCCATGGGGAACTCTCTGCCTCGACGTGCTATTGGCTAACTGAATGGAAAAAACTGAATAAAGAATTGACTCTAGCTGGCTAGCGCCGTGTGAACAGCATGGTTGTAAATGATGCGTCCAGGGGTTGTATAAAGATGTTGGGACAGGAGATTGCCATCACTGTCTTCACGGACACGGCGATTCTGGTAACGCTTGGTCACCATGCCATCTCCGTTATCAATCACCTCAATGGGATCACCGTCGGATTCTACTGGCCCATCAAAACGGAGCCATACCCAGGCGTGCAAGTCTACCATTCCTTGCTCATAAGCAATAATGGCATCTTCCATACTGGCAAAATGAGAGTCAGCACCCTTTTGTTCATAAGGATTTTCTGCTGTGAGGTAATAGCAGCCTAATACCATATCCTGACTGGGTGTAATAATCGGCCGACCGGTTGCTGGCGATAGAACATTATTGGACGCTAGCATCAGTAACCGCGCTTCAGACTGAGCTTCCAAGGATAGAGGTACGTGAACCGCCATCTGGTCACCATCAAAGTCGGCGTTAAAGGCAGGACAGACAAGGGGGTGAAGCTGCAGCGCACGGCCTTCCACCAGCATGGGCTCAAATGCTTGAATACCCAAACGGTGAAGTGTGGGCGCTCGATTCAACATTACGGGATGGTTTTCAATCACTTCTTCTAACACCCCCCAAATACTGGGATCGTTACGTTGAATAAGCTTCTTGGCCGCCTTAATGTTATTAACCAACCCCTGACGGATTAAGCGATGAATTACAAACGGCTGAAATAGCTCAATAGCCATTTCACGGGGAAGACCACATTGGTGAATCTTGAGCTTAGGACCCACCACAATTACAGAGCGGCCAGAATAATCAACACGCTTACCCAATAGGTTTTGTCGGAAGCGTCCCTGCTTACCCTCAATAATGTCCGACAGAGATTTCAGGGGACGATTGTTCGCACCCACAACCGTTCGACCACGACGGCCATTATCAATCAGAGCATCTACTGCTTCCTGAAGCATCCGCTTTTCATTACGAACAATAATCTCAGGTGCTAGAATTTCCTGCAGTCGTGCCAGACGATTGTTACGGTTGATAACTCGACGGTAGAGATCATTGAGGTCCGATGTAGCAAACCGACCACCATCTAACTGAACCATCGGACGTAGATCGGGTGGGATAACAGGAATTACATCCAATACCATCCAATCTGGTCGAGAGCCCGTCGCAATAAAGTTGTCAATCACTCGCAGGCGTTTGATCAATTTCGCCCGCTTTTGTCCCTTAGCAGTGGCAATATTTTCCCGTAGTTGCTCAGCTACTGATTCCAGTTCTAAATCTTGTAGCAAACGCTGCAGTGCCTCAGCACCAATACCAACTTCAATCCCCGAAAGATCAGACTCTTCATCATAAAGTTGATCTTCTATCTCGATCCATTGGTCTTCGGTAAGCAGTTGCTTATAGTTAAGGCTATCGGCATTACCCGGATCTAAGACTACATAGGCATTGAAATAGACAATCTGCTCAACATCTCTCAAGGGCATATCGAGCAAAATAGCAATGTAGCTAGGAATGCCCTTGAGATACCAAACATGAGCCACTGGAGCTGCCAATTTGATATATCCCATGCGATGACGTCGCACTCGGGATTCAGTTACTTCTACACCACAGCGCTCACATACAATGCCACGATGACGAACACGCTTATATTTACCGCAATGACACTCCCAATCTTTCGCGGGACCAAAAATACGTTCACAGAACAGCCCATCCATCTCAGGCTTCAGGGTCCTGTAGTTAATTGTTTCTGGCTTGGTTACTTCCCCAACAACTGTACCGTTGGGTAGCGTACGCTCACCCCACTGACGAATCCGATCGGGCGAGGCCAAGCCAATTTTAACGTAGTCAAAGCGCTGTTCTAATTTTGGCATTCTCTTGATTCCTTATACGCGGCCTATACATCAGGACATAGGTATGGATTTGGGAGCGAGGTTGTCATAGCTCAAAGGCTTAAGCCTATACCTCGGGCAATTAGCTAAGCGTTCAATTATTTCTTAGGTTCTGCACACTACGTGTAGAAACAAAAAACATTAAACGCTTAGCTTGTTAATGGCTAAAGCTGAGGTTCTTCAACACCAGGAGCAGCGGCTGGCACAGCGGGGGGAGTAGACTCAGGTGCTTCGTCTCGAGAAATTGATTCATAGGTCGGGCGCGATGGAGAGCGTCGATTAATAGAATCTGACATCAAGTCAACTTCAACATCACGACTGGTACCATCTTCCTGAGTCTCAAGCTTATGAACAGCAATGTCTAAACAGAGGGATTGCAGCTCGCGCATCAACACCTTGAAGGATTCAGGGGTACCCGGTCGAGGAATTGCCTTACCCTTAACAATGGCATTGAGAGCCTCATTACGACCTTGCATATCATCAGATTTGACAGTGAGGAGTTCCTGGAGAGTATAGGCCGCACCGAAGGCTTCAAGGGCCCAAACCTCCATCTCACCGAAACGCTGACCGCCCTGCTGGGCCTTACCCCCCAAAGGCTGCTGGGTAACCAGCGAGTAAGGACCAGTAGAGCGAGCGTGAATCTTATCATCCACCAGGTGAACTAGTTTGAGCATGTAGGGCTTACCGACAGTAACCGGCCGATCAAACGCCTCACCCGTACGCCCATCATAGAGCTGAATCTTGCCTGGATCGTCAGCGTCAAATACCCAGCCATTACCCGTAGAGTCCCGAGCATCCTGTAGCTTGCCATGGGTCGTTTGCAGAGAAGCCTCAGCACCATACATCTCATCGAAGGGCGTAATTTTAAAGCGGGCATTGAGGTTTTCGCCAGCCCAGCCCAGCAAACACTCAAACACCTGCCCTACATTCATACGGGATGGTACACCTAGAGGATTCAACACAATATCGATGGGGGTACCATCGGGCAGATAGGGCATATCCTCAATAGGCAAGATGCGAGAAATGATACCCTTATTGCCGTGGCGGCCTGCCATCTTGTCACCCACCTGAATCTTACGTTTCTGGGCGACATAGACACGCACCACCATGTTGGCTCCAGGAGGCAGTTCATCTCCTTGCTCACGGGTAAATACCCGAACATCAACGACACGTCCTTTTTCTCCGTTGGGTACGCGTAGGGAGTTATCCCTCACATCACGGGCCTTCTCACCAAAGATCGCTCTCAATAGTTTTTCTTCGGGGGGCTGATCGGATTCACCTTTCGGAGTGACTTTACCGACAAGAATGTCACCCGATGTTACCCAGGCTCCAATGCGGATAATGCCAGTCTCATCTAACTGACGCAGGGCATCTTCACCAACGTTAGGAATTTCACGAGTGATTTCTTCGGGACCTAATTTAGTTTGACGTGCTTCAATTTCAAATTTTTCAATGTGAATTGAGGTGTAAAGGTCGTCATAAACCAGACGCTCACTTAGCAAGATCGCGTCCTCGTAGTTGTAGCCTTCCCAGGGCATGTAGGCCACTAAAACATTTTGACCCAGGGCAATTTCACCCCCTTCTGTGGCCGATCCATCTGCCAATACCTGACCAGCGACGACCTTATCGCCAGCGAAAACTAAGGGCCGCTGATTTAAGCAAGTATCTTGGTTAGAGCGCTGATACTTTTGCAGCTCTTGGGCGTACTGACGGCCATTGGCGTCGGTGACGACTACCTTTTTGGCATCTAAAAAGGTGACTTCTCCATCAACCGGACTGACAACTACCATGCCAGAGTCACGGGCGGCTTGAGCTTCTAATCCTGTACCCACTAAGGGCCTTTCCGGACGCAATAGGGGAACTGCCTGACGCTGCATGTTAGACCCCATAAGAGCGCGGTTAGCGTCGTCATGCTCCAAGAAGGGAATAAGAGACGTGGCCACCGAAATAATTTGAACCGGTGACACAGCGACATAATCCACCTCAGATGGTGCAGTGGAAATAAAGTCTTGCCGGTACCTCACTGGCACCGAATCTCCAACAATATTGCCATCATGATCAACAGGCACATCACCCGGTGCCACCCGGAAATCATCTTCCTCATCGGCCGTCATATATTCCGATGGCAAGTCTTTACGGATACGCCCATTGTCTACTTGAAAAAAGGGCGTTTCAATAAAGCCAAAATCGTTAACACGGGCATGGGTAGCCAGTGAACCAATTAATCCCGCGTT
This sequence comes from Cyanobacteria bacterium P01_F01_bin.13, assembly GCA_039191365.1. Classification (GTDB taxonomy): domain Bacteria; phylum Cyanobacteriota; class Cyanobacteriia; order Phormidesmidales; family Phormidesmidaceae; genus Leptothoe. Next base: position 35,302 of record JBCCXQ010000016.1, read on the forward strand.
TGGCCCTTCAGGTGTTTCGATAGGGCAAATACGACCATGGTGAGATGGGTGAATATCCCGCACCGCAAACCCTGCTCGTTCTCTTGTCAAACCACCAGGCCCTAGTGCACTAATTCGCCGTTTATGGGTCAACTCAGCCAGGGGGTTGGTTTGGTCCATGAACTGGGAAAGCTGACTAGAACCAAAGAACTCTTTGATAGCAGCGACCAGCGGCTTGGGATTGACCAATGATGCAGGTGTTAGGGAATCGGCATCAGATACAGTCATCCGCTCACGGATAATTCGCTCCAAACGATTTAGACCGACTCTCACCTGGTTTTGCAATAGTTCACCGACGGAACGTACACGGCGATTACCCAAGTGATCGATATCGTCAATGATGCCGATATCGAACTCCAGATTAATTAGATAGTCGATGGCCGCCAACACATCCTGAGGAGTCAAAACTCGTACAGCATCTGGCACATTCAACCGCAGCTTACGGTTTAGCTTGTGACGCCCTACCTTACCTAAGTCATAGCGCTTAGGGTCAAAGAAACGAGAGTTTAATAGCTGTTGCCCCCCTGACACTGTAGGTGGCTCACCAGGACGAAGCTTACGATACAGCTCTAATAGGGCCTCTTCTTCGCTAAATTGCCCTTCTTTTTCAATCGTTTTTTGAAAGTATTCAGGGTGACGCAGAGAATCAAAAATTTCACTGTCACTTAAGCCCAAAGCTTTGAAAAGCACTTGAGCAGAAAGCTTTCTAGTCTTATCAATCCTGACCCAAACCAGATCGTTTTTGTCTGTTTCAAATTTCAGCCAGGCCCCTCGGTTGGGAATAAGGTTGGCATTATATGTACGGCGACCATGCTTGTCGGTTTCAGCCTTGTAATAAACACCCGGACTACGAACAATCTGATTAACAATGACTCGTTCTGCACCATTTATGATGAAGGTACCACGGTCGGTCATCAGAGGAAGATCACCAATGAATACCTCTTGTTCCTTGATTTCACCGGTTTCTTTGTTAATGAGACGCGTGGGCACATACATTTGAACTGAGTATGTACTGTCACGACGTTTGGCCTCATCGACCATATATTTAGGGGCTTTGAGCTTATAATCTTTACCCAGAAAGTGCAGCTCTAACTTGCCCGTATAGTCGGTAATCGGCGAGAAACTTTCAAGTTCTTCGATTAGCCCTTCTTGCAAAAACCAGCGAAAGCTAGAACGCTGAATTTCAACTAGATCAGGCAGTACAAAGGAGGATTGGGAAATGGTTAGGTCAGTCATTCGTCTCCTCGAGCAGGTCGGGCCTAAATAAATGGGGTATAAAAGGATTTGGTTAAACCGAAATGAAAAATGGTGCTAAGTTGCAAACACAAGAAAGACTACACTTCCTCTAAAGGCAATGCAGTCAAACCAATATTTTTCAGGTGTTTTGTTAGCATTCGATAGCTAAATATGGGCGTGGTGGGCAATATTTGGATTCGAAAACAACTGTCAGGCACCAACGTCTTGCATGGCGTAAGAACAAAGGTTTAATTAGGACTAATTTAGTTGGTCAACTAAAGGCTAACGTACAGCCGAGGTAGTATATCACAAATCAGCAGCGAAATTTAATATTTTTGTCACTTTGTATTTTGATTGTGACAGTGCCTCCCATAGGAATGGGATTCGGTCATACTTTGCTTGCTAAATTAAACTTTAAATTCGCTGTGTTCTTTAGGTACTAGCTTGCAGGTGTAAATGAAGCATCAGGCAAATTAAACAGGTCTCTTGCATTAGCTGTAGTTTGCGCTGCTAGAACCTCTAAAGAAACACCTCGAAGCTTTGCAACGAACTCGGCAACATGCCTTACATTGGCAGGCTGATTACGTTTTTGCTTGCGCTTAGGCACTGGTGATAAAAACGGACAGTCGGTTTCGACAAGAATACGATCGCACCCTACCATTTGAGCCGACGCCTGCACTTGGGTAGCACTTTTAAACGTCACAATGCCACTAAAACTAATGTAAAACCCCAGGTCTAAAAACCACTGAGTTTCCTCAGGTGTACCTGTCCAGCAATGCATCACGCCACGAACGGGGCCATATTCTTTGCTAAATGACTGCAGCACATCACGCATTGCCACTGCCGCATCTCGACAATGAATGATCACCGGCAAATTAAGCTCATAGGCAACAGCTAGCTGAGCCCGTAACGCCTCAATTTGACAATCATGGTCAGTCGCTTTAAAGAAATCTAAACCCGTCTCGCCAATAGCTACTACTCGACTATCCGACAGTGCTAGCTGACGAATCCGCTCAGCCAGTGGGGGCGTCCATTTATCCATATCCAAAGGATGTAGACCGACTGCAAACGATACTTCATCAAATCGATTAGCAATCGCTTGGATAGCCTCAAACTCTGATGGCTCCACGCACGAGTGGACCAGATGTGTGACGCCTGCTTGACGCCAGGCATAGGCTACATCATCTAGGTCCGGCTGAAAACTATCAAAATTGATGTGGACGTGGGTATCAACCAGCTGCATGGATTGTGCTATGAAGCCGTCTCGTGCTTTTTACGGGCATGGGCAAGCCTGGACTTGCGACGAGCAGCAGCATTTTTGTGAATACTGCCGCGCTTCACCGCCTTGTCAATCTTGCTGAAGGCTGCTGACATAGATGCATCAACGGCCTGCTTGTTCTCATCGGAAGGATCAACAGCATACTCGCCTAATGCAGCGTAGTAAGTTTTAGTCAGGGTCTTCACTGCCGACTTGTATGACTTATTCCGTAGACGATTGCGCTCCGTAACTTGGATGCGCTTCATCGCAGATTTAATATTTGCCACTAGTTGCCACTGTAAATTTTGTCAGGGTCTCGAATTATAGCATCAAAACGTTTGATTCAGTTCTTGAGTTGTTAAAGCTGTTCAGTCAATCCCACTGCCGCCAATAATCCGCGCTAAGCTATAACAGTCATTACTCCTCCCACCCTCGCTACCCGCCTCAATGTTGCGAACTTTGTACAAGCTCAGTGAAGCGCAGGCCGAACTTCAACGCATCTGCGATCGCATCCACACCGATCAGGTGATTGAGCAAGAAACCACCGTTCGAGAAATACTCAATGCCGTGAGACGTTCGGGGGATGAGGCCCTCTTGCATTACACCGCCAAATTTGATCAGCAAACTCTCACCCCTGGCACCCTCCGCATCAGCGGTGCCGAAATCGATACCGCCTACCAAAAAGTTTCTAGCGAACTGCTCAATGCTATCCGCTTAGCTTGCAAAAATGTTAAGGCCTTTCACCAACAGCGTCTGCCCAAAAACTGGGTCACCTTTGAAGAGAATGGCGTTGTCCTTGGCAAACGTTACACTCCCATAGCCAATGCCGGTATCTATGTACCTGGTGGTCGCGCTGCCTATCCCAGCACCGTCATTATGAATGCCATTCCTGCACAAGTGGCTGGTGTGGAGAGGTTGGTCATGGTTACCCCTACCCCTCAAGGCCACATCAACCCGGCAGTGCTAGTTGCCGCTCAAGAAGCTGGTGTGCAGGAAATTTATCGTGTGGGTGGAGCCCAGGCCATTGGTGCCCTAGCCTACGGCACCCAAACAATTCCCAAGGTAGATATCATCAGCGGTCCAGGCAATATCTATGTCACTCTAGCCAAAAAACAGGTGTACGGCATCGTTGGCATCGATTCTTTAGCAGGTCCGTCTGAAGTCCTCATTATTGCTGACCATACGGCCAATCCAGTGCACGTTGCAGCCGACTTATTAGCCCAGGCCGAGCATGACCCATTGGCAGCCGCCATCCTACTAACCACCGATAGTACCCTGGCCGAGAAAGTAGTCACTGAAGTAGATCGTCAGCTCACAGGCCATCCTCGCCAGATATTAACGGAGAAAGCAATTGCCCACTACGGCATTGCTATTGTTGTGGAATCTTTGGATGAAGCAGCTCAACTATCCAACCAGTTTGCCCCCGAACATTTAGAGCTAGAAGTTACCGATCCCTGGTCATTACTAGAAAAAATCACCCAAGCGGGCGCAATTTTCCTCGGACATGACACTCCAGAAGCGGTCGGAGACTACCTTGCCGGACCGAACCATACGCTGCCGACATCTGGTGCTGCTCGCTACGCTTCACCCCTAAGTACCGAAACCTTTATGAAGCACTCCAGCATAATTCAGTATTCAAAAGCTGCCCTGGTGAATGTTGCTGGAGCTATTGATACCCTCACAATGGCGGAGGGCTTGTCCTCCCACGGAGATTCTGTCAGGCTACGTGTAGAAGAACAAGAACTATGAGCCGGACTGACGGTTTTGCAGCGTTAAAAACAGCCGTAGCCTGAGTAAGCTTGCTGTCTGAGCAATATTCAGCGGTAGTGTGGATACCCCCTCTAAGCGAGACTGTACCCAGCCGTCGCCCCAATGCCACTCGTGAAAACCATCCACACCTCGATGCAGCAAAAATCGGATGGCTTGATCAGAGCATTCCTCAACGGTGTGATCAATGCGGATAGGGCCAACATAGCTCGAAAATGACTGACCCACATCTAATGGCGCTTTGAAGTTATCCGAAAACTGCTGGGGCCATAGCCACTGGCTTAGCTGGTCGGGCTTAGTCAAACATTGCCGCAGTTGAGCCATGGTGGCATCAATTTCAATCCGTAGGGTACTTTGCTGATAAATCCCAAACATAACAACAACCCGACACAACGGCTCTACCACTACAATATTAAATATTAACAACTATAAAGTGAAGCAAAATCATGGCGGACCAGCTCATTCGAGCAGTAGCAGCAGATGGCGGGATCCGAATTGTGGGAGCCATCACTACCCGATTAGTCGAAGAAGCCAGAACTCGCCATGAACTTTCCTATGTTGCCACGGCAGCCCTTGGCAGAACTCTAACAGCTGGAGCCCTTTTAGTCTCCAACATGAAGCGAGAAGATTCACGCATTAATATCCAGATCCAGGGAGATGGTCCCCTTGGCGGCATTCTTGTCGATGCTCGGTTGGATGGTAACGTTCGAGGCTATGTGTCTGCACCATTTGTAGAGCTCCCCCCCAATGCTCAAGGCAAACTTGATGTAGGTGCTGCAGTCGGGCGCAACGGTTACCTCTATGTGGTACGAGATTCGGGGCTGGGATACCCCTACTCCAGTACCGTAGAGCTAGTCTCTGGCGAAATCGGCGACGACCTGACACAATACCTGGCCACCTCAGAACAGACGCCCTCAGCCTTGGTCTTGGGTGTATTTGTGGATAAAGACGGTGTTGAGGCTGCAGGAGGCTTGTTGCTCCAAGTCTTGCCAAAAGTATCTACCGACGAACGGTTGATAACTATCCTAGAATCTCGACTAGCATCGCTGACAGGGTTTACTCCCATGCTCAGGGCCAAGAAAACCCTACCTCAAATTTTTGAGGATCTGGTTGGCGATATGGGTCTGCACATTTTCCAAGAACGTCAGCTCCTGCGGTTTCACTGCCATTGCGATGGTCAACGTATGCTGTCTGCGCTCAAGCTGTTGGGGGAAGATGAACTCCAGGACATGATTGACAAACGCGAACCCGCCGAAGCCGTCTGTCATTTTTGTGGTGATCGGTATGAAGCTGAGTGCGATATCTTAACCGACTTACTGTCAGAACTCAAACTGGAAAATATAAATCGGGCCTGATATGCAAATGTCCTGATGCATTTGCTCTAGCTGGACACGAGCAGTCATTAGTCTAACCAGCCATACGCTGATAGGCAGCAGCCACGGCATCATCCCCCCCGACGTTGCCGGGGAAAAGAACAACGGGCAAATTTGGAAACTGGGGGTGAGCGGGCCCAGTCGTGACGACAGATACACCTGGAATAACCTGCCCTAGGAGTCGAGCTGAGGTGAGCGACAGCCCTTTGCTGAGGGTATCGTTTGAGGTGATACCGCCCTTACTAATGAGAAATCCGACATCGGGCGGCAATCTGCGAACGATATCCATCAATAGGCTGGATACTGCTTCACCAAACGCGAGACGAGTGGCGATATCTGCAAAGACAAGTTCTTGGCGACTGGTGTAGATCACTGCCGTGTGTCCCTGGTCATAAATCTGCTGTACTTGAGTTAATGCATTGGCAACCATAGCATCAGCCTGGACAGGGTTCTCATTGAGCTGAGCCACCTCTATTTCTAAGCCAACAACACCTGGCTGCTGTAAAAGGTATTCGAGTTGACACGTTGTTTTTTTCACATGGGAGCCCACCAGGATCACCCCCGGTTTATTGTTACGGCTATAGCGGGCCATGTCACTGGCGGAAATTGGCTGCGGTGGCAGTGCTGCCAGGGAAGTGAGCAGGCTAGCTGCACTGCGAAAGAGAAACTTTTTACCCTGTGCCGCTGTATCCAATAGATCCTGAGAAAAACGATCCAGATCCGTTTGTTGCTGGGCGTCAACTGCGACGCATACATTATTAGTCAGGGCCATCAACCGCTCTGTCGTATCTTGTCGTAGCACATCCAACGTAAAGCGTTCTACCTGATCAGCAACAATCTTTCCACCCGTTTTTTCAGCGACATAATCGGGTAAATAGCTATAGCTGTAGCCAAACACTGAGTCCCTGGCAAATTCGGTTTCATGCACGGGTGTGCGCACACCATCGGCCTCGATATAGTGAGTGCTATCGAGGGTAATCCGTCCCGCTTCGAAAAATGCTGGCACCATAAAGTGAGCGTCAAAAGGCCCTAACTCTGTTGCGATCGCATCTGTTTCTAACGGATAGTGGCCGCGTAAGGTGGAATCTGAACGACTCACGACTAAATATTCTTGAGTATCGGTTTCAATGAGGGCCTGTTTAAGGTTATGACAGACTTCTAGCGTTGTACGTTCGGCGTCTGCAGGGGTGAGAGCACGAGTATTTGCCAGAATAAAGAAAATGGGAGAGTCATCTAACAGTCCCTGTTTTAGAGTAACCACATCCCATTTCAACAACAATAAACAGCTGTGGACCGTCTGGGAACCAGTGGGGTCATCGTCAATAACAATAATTTTGGGTCGGCGGGAATCAGACATGGAGTAAGTGGTAGATTGAGCTGAATTAGGACGAATATAACGATGCCCTTAGCAAGTAGGCGATGGACACCTTATGGTGTTTGAGCAGCCTTAAGATTATCCAGTAATTCACCAAATCTCTCGGGGGGAAACCCAGGAGGAATCAGCAAACCACCCATCAAAAAGCTGGGGGTACCGCGTAGGTTTAGCTGTCTGGCCAGGGCCAGATCGGCATCTACAGCCGCTTGGGCAGCATCGCTGTTGCGATCTCGATGAAACTGCTCTAAATCTAATCCCATTTGCTCTGCTAGCTCCTCATATAGAGGGTCGCCCAAACGATGCTGATGGGCAAATAACCCGTTGTGATAGCGCCAAAACTGATCCTGTTGAGCTGCCGCCCAGGACGCTTTAGCAGCGGAGGCAGCTTCGGGATGAATGTTGTTGAGGGGAAAATGCTTATACACATACAGCACCTCGTCACCTCGCTGCTCAACAAACGCCTGCATATGATCTGCTGCTGCCGCGCAAAACGGACATTCAAAATCAGAGAACTTAACTACCACCACTGCAGCATTCGGATTCCCTGTCGTGGGAGATTCGCCAATAAAGGTAGCCCGATCCATCGACGATAGAACCTGATTGACCTGATCCTGACGTGCTCTCCAATCTGCCTCAGCAGCCTCAATCTCAGCTTCTGTGGGCGGCGCTTCTGCTTGCTGCCGTTCCAAAGACTCTAAAGTCTGGGCCGAAGCCGTCGCCGCAGCAAAGCTCACTAGCACCAGTAAAGCAGCGACAGTCACCTTCCGCATTAAACCGTTTTTGCATGCCATAGGACCGACATTAGCAACTCATTCACGCTAACACTTTGCTTTATCGTTGGGTAATGAGAAAGTTGGGCACAGTCCACAGGAGAAAACGCAAAGGAGTTGGGCAATGGAGCCACCAGTCAAGCTATTAGTCACGCTAGGGGATATGGCGGGCATTGGGCCAGAGGTAGTACTAAAAGCCTTATCCCTGCTCCAGACTGCGAACATCACCCTGGTGGGGAATCGGTCACAACTATTTGCCCTCAGCAAACAGTTAAAATTACCCCTGCCGGACTATCCCATCATTGATGTGCCCTTAGGTGCAGAGCAGACTATCCAACTGGGACAGGGCAGCGCTGCCAGCGGCGACCTCAGTTTTCGTAGCTTGCAGACGGCCATTCGCTACTGCCTGAAGGATAACTACGACGGCGTGGTTACCGCCCCCATTGCTAAATCAGCCTGGTTAGCAGCCGGACATCACTATCCTGGCCAAACCGAGCTGCTAGCAGAAATGGCTGCAGTCAAACGATTTGGCATGCTGTTTGTAGCACGCTCACCGATCACTCAGTGGACATTACGCACACTGTTGGCCACCACTCATATTCCTTTACGACAAGTGCCAACAGCCCTGACGCCTGAGCTAATGACCCTAAAGCTGGAACTCCTTTTAGCATGTTTGGAGCAGGACTTTGGATTGAAGACACCGAGGATTGCGATCGCAGGTCTAAACCCCCACAGTGGAGAACAAGGACAGCTTGGCCGAGAAGAAGTGGACTGGCTAATTCCCTGGCTCAACAGCCAACGTCAGCGATTTCCCCACATTACTTTAGAAGGACCTGTACCACCGGATACGCTCTGGGTAAGTCCTGCCCAGGCCTGGAATCAGCCTGGGCGACAGGCTCACCATGGATATTTGGCACTTTATCACGATCAAGGATTAATCCCAGTCAAAATGTTGGCGTTTGACCAGGCAGTCAACACAACCATTGGCCTGCCATTTATTCGCACGTCCCCCGATCACGGCACCGCCTTTGATATTGCCGGACAAGGGATAGCTCGCCCCGACAGTATGGTCGCCGCCATCAAGCTAGCCATTGACCTAGCTTTCCAACGGCAACAACATCGGCTAAATCGATAGATTAATTTTGAGCGTAAGAAAAATCACACAGCATACTGAACAACTTCCGAAAAATCCTTGGAACTTTCATGGAAACATTACGCAGTGTCACTTTTTTGAAGTTTAATACACGGGTATCAAAAAAACTCTGAAAATCCGCTAAATTCAGTACTCCAAAATGAGATTTGGTTTGTACAATGGCCAGTGACATACAAGTTTTGTTTCAAGGAACCTCGGGGGAGTTAGCGCTCCCCTTTTTTTTGCTTATTTTAGAAGCTACTGAAGAATTTACGGATCGGCATACATTTGAACTACTCTACAAGGGTCAAGCTGGGAGTCGGAGATGCTGATTGCTATAAACGGGTAAACAAAAGGGTAGACACACGGCCCACCCTTACGCTAATTACTCAATTCAGCTTTTTCGTGTTATGGCCAATGTTCTCATGCATAAGGACATTGGTGCGTCAGGTTAGCGTTGCAATGTGGTGGTCGTCGTTTCTTGTAAGTCTCCTTGAGTTGCGATCGCTTCCACCGCATATTCCGTTTCCGCCGGATCGCTAGCCACATCAAACTCCACATTGAAAACACCGTCACTATCCGCCACAGCAGAAGAAGACATTTCCCTGGGTTCAGGCGCTTCGGTCGTAATTGAAAAAGGACCAATATCTACCAGGGAAGACGCTGGGATAGTTGCGGTGACATTGAGAGTAACAGTTGCGCCTGGTTGTGTCTGCCCAGACAAGGTTAAAGTATCCCCTTCGATCGATTGGGTAGTCAGTTCAGGGGCTAAGGGTATAGTGGTAGCCTCGGGCGCAGCTTCAGCCTCAGGAGTCTCTGCAGGAGTAGCAACAGCCGCGATTGTAAACGGCCAGCTAAACTGACTCTGGACGCCAGACTGGGTTTCAAACTGTACAGTTAATAGGTTGTCACCCAAATTGTAGTTTGGCGGTGTAGCCTGGAACTCCAAGGATAGATCGCTGGTGTCAATGGAGAGGCTACCTTCCAAGAGAGCACCGTTGAGCTGGACCTGAATGCTATCTGTTTTGATCTGAGGTTGTTCGGTTAGTTTGAGTTCAATGGGTTGGTCGGACGCTTCATTGGTGCTATTGGGTAATGGGAAAATTGGTTCCACGACCTGAGCCTCTGCGACTGTGGTGCCTGCAAGTAGCAGAAGGGTCGTCCAGACTGTGAGATAGCGGCGAGTGAAACCAGTTTTTATGTCCATAGTGCTAATGAATAGTGACTACATTAGTTGTGCAATATTCGCGTATCAACGTGTGCGAATACGGTAGTTGCGAGGACTGCACTCTACAAAAAAAGGTAATTCGTTTGCAACGTAAGATATTCGGAGAATCCTCTGCTAAATTGCTGTGGTTAATTACCACTGATTCCGATATCAGGACAAGAAATTAAAAGCACAGTTCTAGATATGGAAGAAGTGTAGATATTTTTTGTCTATCACCTCTATTAAAAAGGTGATGTACGCTATAAAGGGTTGCTGCTGTTAATCACCCTGCCCATGACGGATACTGGTCAAGTTTTTCTTTCAGAATTAGACAAAAAGCTGTGGGTGGCAGCAGATAAGCTACGGTCTAATCTAGATGCGGCTCAGTATAAACATGCGGTGCTGGGGCTAATCTTTCTGAAATATATATCCGATGCATTTGACCAGCGGCGGCGGTCACTGATTGCTCAGTTTGCAGACCCAGACCATGAATATTTTTTAGATCCCGAGGATTTTGAGTCGCCTGAAGAGCACCATACGGAAGTTGAAGATGAGCTAGAGGTGCGGGACTACTATACCGAGCGCAATGTATTTTGGGTTCCGGCCCTGGCCCGGTGGAAGCGGATTCAGGATAGTGCCAAGCTACCCTCGGGGACTGAGATTGAGGTCAAGAACGGTAAGACTCATACCTACAAAATTACGTCCATTGGCAAGCTGATAGACGATGCCCTGGATGCGGTGGAGAAGGATAACCCCAAGCTGAAGGGGGTTTTGAATAAGACTTATACCCAGCTGCAGCTACCGACGGCCAGTCTAGGGGGCCTGATTGACCTAGTGGCGACGATTCCGTTTGAGCATGAGAGCCTAAAGGCCAAGGATATTTTGGGCCATGTGTATGAGTATTTCTTGGGTCAGTTTGCCCTGGCAGAGGGGAAGAAAGGGGGCCAGTATTTTACGCCCAAGTCGATTGTGTCGCTGATTGTGGAGATGATCGAGCCCTACCAGGGGCGGGTGTATGACCCGGCTATGGGTTCGGGGGGCTTCTTTGTGCAGAGTGAGAAGTTCATCACAGAGCGTGGGGGCCGCATTGGTAATTTGTCGGTGTATGGGCAGGAGTCGAACCCGACCACCTGGCGACTGGCAGCGATGAATATGGCCATTCGCGGCATTGATTTTAATTTTGGTAAGGAACCGGCCAATAGTTTTACCAATGACCAGCACCCGGACCTGCGGGCGGATTTTGTGATGGCCAATCCGCCGTTCAATATGAAGGAATGGTGGGATGGCAAGTTAGATAATGACCCGCGCTGGGAGCATGGCACGCCGCCTAAGGGCAATGCCAATTTTGGTTGGTTGCAGCATATGCTGTATCACCTGGCTCCGAATGGTTCGCTGGCGTTGCTGCTGGCCAATGGCTCGATGAGTTCAAATACGCGGGGTGAGGGTGATATCCGCGAGGCGTTGCTAAAGGCGGACCTGGTGGAATGCATGGTGGCACTGCCGGGGCAGCTATTTACGAATACGCAGATTCCGGCCTGTATTTGGTTTTAACTAAGAACAAAAAGGCACGTAACCAGGGTGAGACTCGGTTTCGGGACCGGGCCGGGGAGACGCTGTTTATTGATGCGCGGAACCTGGGGTCTATGAAGGATCGGGTGTTGCGGGACTTTGCTCCGGAGGATATTGACCGGATTGCGGGGACGTTTCACCAGTGGAAACGGGGTGAAGGGTATGAGGATGAGGCGGGCTATTGCAAGTCGGCGACGCTGGATGAGATTGAGAAGAATGACTATGTGCTGACGCCAGGGCGCTATGTCGGGGCTCCGCCGGAAGAGGATGATGGGGAACCGTTTGCTGAGAAGATGGCGCGGTTGACAGCGGAGTTGCAGGGGCAGTTTGCTGAGAGTGCGCGATTAGAGGAGGCGATTAAGCAGAATTTGGAGGGGTTGGGCTATGGGGTCTGAAAACCTGATATCCGGCTTGCCATCAAGGTGGGAAACGCTCACGCTTTCTGAATGTACAGTTGATGGAAATATCTCATATGAGATTGTCCAACCAGGTAAACACTTACCTGATGGAGTCCCTGTCGTGAGAGTCAACAACATTCGAGATGGGAGATTAGATCTCCAAGACGTACTCCATGTAGCTACAGAAATTGAGCAAAAATACTCTAGAACTCAATTACATGGAGGGGAAGTTTTATTAACTCTTGTTGGTTCTGCTGGGCAAAGCTTAGTTGTCCCAGAATCCTTGCAGGGGTGGAATGTTGCTCGTGCAATAGCTGTCATTAAACCGAAGAAAAATATTAGCGCTAAATGGATTCATCTATGCCTGCAGACAGGCTCAGCCCAGCATTTTCTAGACGCTCGTGCCAATACTACAGTTCAGAAAACATTAAATTTGAAAGATGTTAAGAATGTCCCAATAATCCTTCCTCCAGAAGCAGAATGAAAAGCAATTGAAGAAGGTGTAAGCTCCCTCGATGACAAAATCGAACTGAATCGACAGATGAATCGGACACTGGAGGCCATGGCCCAGGCGATTTTCAAGTCCTGGTTTGTGGACTTTGAACCGGTGAAAGCCAAGCAGCAGGCCAAGGCAGCGGGAGAATCGGTGGAGCTGGCGGCAATGATGGCCCTCAGTGGCAAGCCAGCAACAGAGATTGAGCAGCTCCCAGCAGTGCAGCGGGCCTCATTGGCAGAGACAGCGGCCCTGTTTCCTGAGCGGTTGGTTGAGTCTGAGTTGGGACTTATCCCTGAAGGGTGGGAATGGGGCAAATTCAGTAATTTATGTCTTCTAAATCAATTCTCTTGGAAAAAAGCTACTGCTCCTGATCATGTTATTTATGTCGATCTCGCAAATACTAAAAATGGAGAAATTCTTGAAGTCAAAGAATTTGAATGGTCTGATGCTCCTAGCAGGGCACGTCGAATACTCACTTCGGGTGACACGATAGTAGGCACGGTGCGCCCTGGAAACCGTTCTTTTGCACTTATTCCTGATAACAGTACACAACTTACAGGTAGTACAGGATTCGCGGTTTTGACTCCTAAAAAAACTGAATATCGAGAATTTAATTACATCGCTTTAACATCAGATGAAAATATTGAACGATTATCACACTTAGCTGATGGTGGTGCTTATCCAGCGGTCCGACCTGATGTCGTCCCTGATTTTGATCTTGTTATGCCTAGCTCTGATGTAATGCGGAGCTTTCATAATCAATGTTCAGTGTTGTTTGATCGGACTCAACAAAATCGTAATGAGTCACAAACTTTAGCTCAACTCCGCGATACGCTTCTCCCCAAACTCCTCTCCGGCGAACTCACCATTCCAGACGCCATGGTCCAAACCGAGGAGGTCCTGAGCTAATGGCGGTTACCTATCATCTCAACCAGTTCCCACCCCAAACCCTCGATCTGGTCCAACTCATTCCCCTCATCGGCGCAGCCCTGGCCCACTAGCCTAGAATCCCCCAAGCCTGTCGCACAATTGGACAACGAATCTCAATTTGCGGCTCATGAAATCGAAAATATGAGCTACAAATCATTTTGTCGCTCACCCATGAGCCACAAATCCATATTTAGTAGTGGCTTAACTACAGACGCTACAGGTAGCGTTAGCTTACAGGCCTGCTGCCAGAAGTTGCTCTGCCGTCAGCTCCAGCTCAGGAAATGCAGCCGACACCAGCTGAGCATCCCCTACAAAAGTCTGCTCCTCATAGGCTCCATCTACCAGCGTCAACACCAAAACCACCGCCGCCATCGGATCAATAATCCAATATTCCGCAATCCCTCGCTGGGCATACTCTTGACGTTTCTCCACATAATCCCGGTCCCGTGATGTCTTATCCGTATCACTGCTAGAAACCACTTCCACCACCAGCCGAGGAGCGGGCATAGAAAGCTGCACCAACGAGCGTTTTTGCCTCGCTAGAGCCGCCACCCCCGCTTCACTAAGCACCATCAAATCTGGATAGCGCGTATTGGCCGCTGGACCAAACACCTCTACTTCGGTACCGCGACGAATACAGTAATGGGGTAAAACCTTTAACAACACAGAAACCAAAAAACCGGCAATCATCACATTGAGATCGCTCTCTGCACCCATATCCACCAGTATCCCGTTGTTCAGTTCGTAGCGTGTGTCGGTACCATCGTCATAGTTTAAGTACTCCTCTAAGGTCATAACCCGAGGCGTCTTTTGAGTCGTGGCTGGGTTGCGGGCAATCGTCATGGTGGTCTGCCTGTGCTGATGCCGATATCTCTATGATAATGTCGGTTTCGATCACTGCATGATAGCCATCCGGACTTGGGAACCGTATAAATGAATGGAACTTGATATAACTGCCCTACGGTCGGCCCACCATGATTACCGAAGCCCAGCTCGAAGACCTCTGCATCCAGTGGTTCCAGGAAACCGGCTGGCAATATGTTCATGGTCCAGACCTGGCCCCCGACGGTGCCACACCAGACCGGGCCGACTACCGCGATGTCACCCTCAACCAACGGCTCTCCTATGCCCTAACCCGGCTCAATCCCCAACTGCCCGCAGACGCCATCGAGGCAGCAGTCCAAACCACCACCAAGCCTGATCGCCTCAGCCTACGGCAAAATAATCGAGCCTTTCACCAGCTATTGCTGCAGGGAGTCCCCGTCCAATTCACCAATGCCGATGGCGACAAAGACGCCGACCACGCCCAGCTGATCGACTTTCAAAACCCTGGCAATAATGACTTTCTAGTCGTCAACCAATTCACCGTTGCCGGCACCAAGCAAGCCCGCCGCCCAGACATCGTCGTCTTTATCAACGGGTTACCCCTGGCCGTCCTCGAACTCAAGAACCCAGCTGACGAAACCGCCGACATCTGGCAAGCCTGCGGCCAGCTGCAAACCTACAAAGACGAAATCAGCGATCTCTTTATCTAGTCGTGCCCGAAAAAACAGACCACAGGTTTTTAATGGACCACGAAATATACCCCCCCAGGTGCACCGGCGGCTAGTCAAGGAGTGCTGGCACAAACACAAGCCCAATACCCCAGCCGGACACACAAAGACTCAATGCAA
>JBCCXQ010000017.1:0-49029 GCA_039191365.1 Cyanobacteria bacterium P01_F01_bin.13
AATCAAGGTTTGTTCTTCGGCAATTGTGGCCTGTTGTCTGGCGTCAGCTTCCCCCTTTTCTGCTCGCTTTAGGGCATTCTCGGCGAGCTGACGTTGCTCAGATTCGGCTTTTTGAGATTTTTCTGCTTGTTGTTTCTGCTTTTCCGATTCTTGTTGAGCAACTTCCGCACGCCTTTTTTCAGCTAAAGCAATTCCTTCTTGCTCTGTGGCTGCATTTCGCTGTAATTCTGCAACTTGTCGCTGTTCTTCTGCTTCTTTTTCACGCACTAATGCAATACTTGCTTGCTCATTTGCTTTCTGCTGTTGATTGAAAGCATACACTGAAGCTCCACCCGTCATCAAAGACAGTCCACCCAGCAAAGCTATAAACGTGCGCAATCGGTTGACTTCTCGCTTTTTAGCTCTCTCTTTTTCAGCTACTTCAATGTCGCGGGCTTCGGCACTGTCTTGCAAAAAGGTAATCGCCTCATCAAAGTTAAGGGCATACCGCTCTGCCCACACAGCGTTAGGCGTCCTTTCCTTTAGCCAGGTCAGACCAATAGTGAGTTCTGGATCGCGTAGATAGTTGGCTCTGCCTTGTTTATGGAGTTCTGTTGTCTCAGATAGCCGTCGATAGATGGTTGCTGAACGGTCTTCTTGGGCGACCCATTCTTTTAAGTGAGGCCAGTTGCGCATTAGACTCTCATGGGAGATATCGATAACGCTCGTTTCAGAAAGAGGGGTGCCCGCTGGCGGCATCAAAAAGGAACGCCGGGGTGCTCGAAATGCATCAATGACGGCGACCACTTCTTCCAAGTCGGCATTGGCAACATCACAGATTTCATCTAATTGGGTAGGTCTACGAACTTCGCGATTATCAGCGCCTCTGTCTGTCAGGCGCTTAAACATGATTTCGGCAATGTAGCGTGATTGATCGTCAGGCAGCTCATTATAAATCTGGTCAGCATGACGCGATAGAGCTTCGGCCATACCGCCAATGGCATCATAATGCTGAATATCAATGGGGGTTTGCGGGACTGAGCGATCTTCCCAATAATCCCAGGTGCGCATGAGTGCATGCTGCAAAATGGGTAGCTGGTCTGGGTTATCCCCTACATCATTGAGCAAGCGGTTGACTAACTGTGGGGTAATGCTGGCACCGCCTACCGCTACTGGTCCTTCAATTGCTCGACGCAGCTGATCGCGAGTTAAGCGAGGAATCAGGTATTGACTTTCATTCAGGGCCTCGGGCAAATCTCGAAATTGGGCGCAGTCTCCCAAAAAGTCTGACCGCATGGTCAATACTACAAAGATGGGAACATTTCGCTGCTTTACCGCTGCCAGCAGTAGCTTTACAAATGCGGCGGCCTCATTCTCTGCTTCTAATGATTGAGCCTGTTGCTTAAAGCGAAAAATTTCCTCAAACTGATCCACCACTACCAGAAGATTTTCATACTGCTCCATCCGTGCCTGCTGGGTCACTTCCACCAGTCCCAGTGCACCTCGTCGTAGTGTGCTCTCTGTTAGCGCTGTGCGGATAATGGCATCGTCACTGGCCGAGTCGATCCCAAAAACCTCTGGGCCATTCAATGTTTCTGCCAAATTCTGGATGGGGGAATTCCCCGGTCGCAAGATTGCCACCCGCCAACCGGAACTGGCATCTGCTAAAAAGCCACTGTATAGCGAGGGTAGTAAACCTGCACGTACCAAGGAAGATTTACCACTGCCAGAGGTGCCCACTACGGCTAAAAATCTGGTGCGATTTAGCCGCACCAGCAGCTCATCTGCCTGCCCTTCTCGACCAAAAAATAAATGCTCTTCGTCTAGGTCAAATGGGCGTAGGCCTGGAAAAGGATTGTTTCGCATTGTTTGCACCATGATCTACGCACCTACTGCCAGCGGAGCCAGAATCGGTTCCAATAGTCCTGGGTTAAATGCTTGAAGACCATCAATAACCGGTACATCTGACGCTGAAAAGCTTTGCTTATTAGGCCGCTCTGGTCCTGCTACATACACAGCTTTTGCTAAGAGTGGCTGAGGTCGATCATAGAGGCTTTTGCGTAAAGCATTTAACCGTCGCTTTAGCCAAAGACCATTGGCCTGACCATAGTAAATTAACACTGCCTGGCATTGTTTTATCAATGCTTCTGATTGACTGAGGCTGCTGGCGTCATAGTCCGGTAGCACCACCTCGAACTTTTGATCGAGCCACTCATATAAGGGTTCAATCTCAGCCGCGTTCAAATCTCGCTGATCGCAGTCTAAATAAACTTTGCTGTTTCCATTTGTGGCAGGTTCGATGACTGTTGCTGGTCTGGTTAACCGATCTTGAATATGGGTTTTGAGGTCTTCTAGAGGGGTACTAATGAAATCTGACTGGCGCTGAAGTTCTTGTAAGAAGGCATCCTCATCACCGATCTGAGCAGTTGGCGGCATCCATAGAATCCGGCTAATGTCCTGATGCTCCTGGCAGCAGTTTGACGCAATTTCAATTTGCTCTTGACTACGAGCAGCTAGTAAATTTTGTAGTGCTTGACTAGAAGGGGATTCAGCTCCTTGAGACCCATCTCCCTGTGGACTTACTAAATGGATCGACATGACGCACTGGGCCAGATGTTCTTGTACCCGCTGACCAAAATCGGGGGTAAAAGGCAGGGGCTGGTCCGGCAGCACCTGATGTCCTGACATCATTAACTCTCGACGAATATTATCCCTGGCGTCGTTGAGGTCAAATGTAGTTTCAGCTAAGTAAATTATTTTGCTTAATTCAGAAGGATGGGCAGCGTGTTTGTCAGGAATCTGCTCCTCAGACGGATAAGAAAGGAATGAATTTACAGTAGGTATTGGCTGATTATTTTCAGATAATGCTTCTAAAATTTCCAGGGTTTGATGAATGTCATAGGCCAGGTCATTTAACTTGGCATAAAACTTGCGTTCTAGTTCTGGTCCATAGATTTTGTCAAATTCCTGGGGTCGCCCAGCCTCACCAAATTCGAAAAACGGATATCCGATAAAGTCGTTAAACTCTGTCGGGAACTGTTCCCTAGGCACATGGGTTTTGACCACCTTAAATAATCGGGATTTATTATCGCCAACCTTTAAGCCACCGGTTTGCTCAGTTGCTACCTGGCAAAAGGTTTGCAATTCTCGCATACACCACTTGGACTTCAGATAGCGTGGTGACAGAATGGAAACCAATAAACCAGAACTTGATAGCGTTTCCAGGATGGCATCGCCAAAGTAATCATTGCCGTCTAGTTTTAGATCGCGCCAAATACGTGGCGCAACTCCTCGAATCTGCGATAGTCGAATCTCTAATGCTTTATGAAACGTCGATATCCAACCCTCTTCTTCAGGCATTAGGGACTGGTTATCGATATGAGCGTAGCTAATGAACAGATCCTTGTCAAAATCCATCCTGGCAATGGTTTAAGGGGGCTTCTCCCAGACTAACCAAATTTTTCTAATTAGTCATCATAGAAAGCATATTCCTTAAAAATTGAGGTTTACGCTAGAAATTTGCCGGAGTTTCTAAAAACCGTTAACTATAACGTTTCTATACTAATCTGACGAATGCTACAGATAATTTCTTGTATAAGGAAGGCTAGGATGACATCAAACTTATTGGGACTTATTGTTGGGGGGCTTTTGCCAGCTATGTTTTATGGCATTTCCAGCGTATTTGCCAAAAGTAGCACCAATGCTGGTATGTCGGTGGGTGGTCATTTATTTGTGATCGGAATTGCCATTAGCCTCACTGGGCTGCTATTTAACGTTCTTTTGCCGGGGAACATACCGTCATTATTTGCGGTCACCTCATCGTCGATGCAGGGGCTTTTCTGGGGATTGGGAACCGGCTGTGTTGTGTTGGGACTGCTGAGATATCAGGCACCACTGGCCAAGCTAGTCCCCCTATACAATATGAATACGCTTGTAACCTCAGGGCTGGCCCTGGTGATCTTTTCAGAATGGCGGGCCGTTAATCCATTTCAACTTTTGGTAGGTGCTGGGCTCATCATTGCAGGTGGCATCCTGGTGTCGGGTGCTTAGACTGCTAAGCACCTTGTTGTTTTTGCAGCTCTCAGCTCTGGGAAGTCTTGTTACTCGTAAACTTAGGTTTCCAGTTTTTAATTACTCGCCGTTCTCCGCGGGTCACAATTAGACAGTTATCATCCACGTCTTTTGTAACTACGGCACTGGCCCCGACAGTAACATTTTCACCCAGGGTGAGTGGAGCTACTAAAACACTGTTTGATCCTGTTTTAGTATTGTCTTTGATTATAGTTGGATGCTTGTTGACACCGTCATAGTTGGCGGTAATAGTGCCTGCGCCAATATTGACCTTGGTACCCAGGGTGGCATTCCCCAAATACGATAGGTGGGCTGCATTGGTTTTGTTGCCAATCGTAGATTGTTTGACTTCAACAAAGTTACCAATGCGGCAGTCTTTGCCAATGATGGTCTGACCGCGCAGGTGGGCATAGGGTCCAATTTTACCTGTACCTTCAATGGTGCTATCGCTAACGACAGAATAGCGAATGGTGGTGTCTGCTCCGATGGTACTGTTTTCAATCAGGGTGCCAGGACCAATATGGCACCCTGCAGCGATAGTGGTCGTACCGCGCAGATGGGTTTCGGGCTCAATCACCACATCAGGCTCAACGGTGACCGTTGCATCGATGGTAATGCTGTCGGGGTTGATCATGGTAATACCAGACAGCATCAGCTCATCTTTAATACGATGCTGGAGAATGGTGGCGGCATCCGATAGCTGTTTGCGGTTGTTGATGCCGGAAATCTCTTCAATATCATCTACATCTAGCGCCATGACGGGCGAGAGATCTTTGACCACATCGGTCAGGTAGTATTCATTCTGATCATTGTCAGATTTGAGGTGGGGCAGCACCGTCATCAGTTTCTGCCAATTAAAGCAGTAAATACCGGAGTTGATGCGTTTGTTGTTGCGCTGTTCAGGGGTGCAGTCACGATGCTCAATGATTTTAGAAACAATGTAGCTGTCGTCGCAAAAGACCCGCCCATAGCCCGTAGGGTCATCAAACTGAGCAGTTAAAATTGTAGCTGCATTGTTGTTGTCTACATGGGTTTGAACCATTTTGGCAATGGTTTCAGGCCGCAGCAGGGGCACATCTCCATTTAGTACCAGTAAGTTTCCCTCAAACCCCTCTAGCGTCGGGATTACCTGCTGCACTGCGTGACCGGTGCCTAGCTGTTCGGTTTGTTCAACAAACTCTAACTCGCTAACGTGAGCTAAGGCTTCGCAGACCTCATTGGCCAGGTATCCGACAATGGCAATTTGGCGCTCAGGCTGCACCTGGTCCAGGCTAGCTAGCACATTTTCAATCAGTGTACGGCATCCCAAGGGATGGAGCACCTTGGGCAAACGCGATCGCATTCGGGTCCCCTTGCCTGCTGCTAATACTGCTACCGCCAATGAATTAGTCATAGTAATTGCGAGAGTAAGAGTAAGCGTTCAAAACCTACAAAAATCATGGGTGAGTATACCGCGCAGCGGTGAGACAGCCCAAGTGCGCTGGCCTACTTTAGGTAGGGGCGCTATCCGGTTAACCAGCGTCTGCGCCATGCCCCGGTAGATTCCAGGGTAGATCGCTGCTGTTCCTGCTGCCGCTGGGCCATAATTGCAGCAGCAGTAGCCGTCAGCGTGGGGTCACGATAGGGAATGGCGGCTCGTGTGCGCAGATGTTCTTGCTCTTGCTGGGATAAATCTGGCAGGGGGCGCTGGTCCTTGGTGGCTACGGTACAGGGCCAATGGCGACCCGTACCGGGCAAGGAGCCAATGTTGAGACCCGCCAGACCCATGGCGGACCGCACCGCAGCTGCACAGGAGTAGGTAGCCAGGATGCCACTATTGGCCAGACATCTAGCCGTCAGGGTCAAGAACTCCACGGTCCACAGCTGGGGGCAGCGTGTCGGCGAAAAGGGATCAAATAAAATGGCATCCGCCTGCCAGTCTTGGGCAGCGAGGGGCTGCAGTGTTTGGCGAGCATCGCCAATTAGCAGCTGAATGTCTAATGTCGCACTTTGGTAGTGATACTGGGTGGCCAGGGCGTTGAGTATGCGCTGGGTGGATGGGGTCCAGTGATGGATCAGGTTATTTGCGATCGCATCCTTCGGAACTGCCGCATTAATTTCCAACGCCCGAATCGTCACCTGACAGCCAGGATTCACCTGCTGAATCGTATCCAGCGCCGCTGCCGTGTTGTATCCCAGACCGTAGCAAACATCTAAAATGTATAGCCGCTCAGCCTTTGCCAGCTCCGGAATATTGGCCGCATCTACATAGTTGCGCTGGGCGTCAGTATAGGCCCCACTGCGACAGTGAAACCATTCCCCAAACTCCTTTGAGTAGAACGTGGCTGAACCATCCCCTGTGATTTCCAGAGTCAAGCCATTGGATGAATCGTTCAAGTGACCACCAACCCTCACGTTAAAACGCCGCTGCTGACTCAGAGGATAACCGACCTAAGAGATGTCTGCCCACGAATGCGCCTTTGATAGCGTCTGAAATAGATTCCGTATGAACACCCGTGTTTAGAATTTTGTCGCCGCGCGCAAAATTCTAAACCGCTCCACCGACATCTCCCAACCCAATGCGCTAGAGTTGACAACCCTCTTTACGCGGGTTATAGGGAGGCGTTATCTATAATAAACACTGTCTTCGCAGGTACTGAAATCTTGTCTGCCCCCCTAGAACAATCCCCCATCAACCTGACCCATACCCACATTGTTTCCTCCCAATGGCTAGCCGATCACCTTAACAGCAGCCTAATCATCATCGATTGTCGGTTTTCATTACCCGAGCCAGACCTGGGACAACAACAATACAAAGCAGGCCATATTCCGGGTGCGTACTATTTAGACCTAAATCAACATCTCTCCAGGGCTGCCCAGGCCCACGGTGGCCGCCACCCGCTGCCCCACTGGCCCAAGTTTGTCGATAATCTAAACCTGCTGGGTATCCAGTCTCGACCGCAAACACCCATTGTTATCTACGATGCTTCGCGGTTTGCCTTTGCCACCCGTCTCTGGTGGATGCTGCGATATCTGGGTCACGAGAATATCGCATTATTGGACGGTGGCATCAACACTTGGATCGAGGCTGGCTTACCCCTCAGCACCGAAATACCGCACCCCCAGGTGGGTCGTTTTGTGCCCCAACCCCAGGCTAACTGGATTGTCGACATTGACCATGTGCGACAGCATAAAGACCACATTGGCACCATGGTGATCGACTCTCGTTCAGCAGACCGGTTTCGTGGTGAGCGTGAACCCATCGACCCCATTGCTGGCTCTGTTCCAGGGGCAGTGAACTACTTCTGGAAAGACATTAGTACAGAAGCCGGACTACTCAAACCAGCAGATAAACTGGCCCACCATTGGCGAGCCATTGACGATGCCGATGAAGTGATTGTTTACTGCGGTTCCGGGGTAACCGCCTGTGTAAATTTATTTTCCCAGGTGGTTGCAGGCAAACCCATGGGTAAGCTTTACCCCGGTGGCTGGAGCGATTGGTGTTCTTACCTTTAATGTGGGATTTAGTCTGGGAGTATTGTGGGCATGTCCATTCGCATCTACGGTAACCGGGCCATCAAAACCCTACCGGGACAGGCCACTCGACCAACACCGGCCAAGGTGCGTGAAGCGTTATTTAACATCTGGCAGGGGAGAGTGCAGGGCTGTCGCTGGCTAGATCTGTGTGCAGGCAGCGGTGCCATGGGGGCTGAGGCCCTGTGCCGTGGGGCTGACACTGTAGTGGGGATGGAGCAATCTGGGGCAGCCTGTCGCATTATTCAAACCAACTGGCAAACCGTTGCCACACCTCAGCAAACCTTTCAAGTTATCCGAGGCGACGTTACCAAAAAGCTGCAAAACCTGGATACCCCACCGTTTGACCTGGTTTACTTTGACCCGCCCTACGCCGCCGGACTCTACCAAACGGTACTCAAAACCCTAGTCCAACGGTCGTTACTGGCGACTGACGCTAGTATTGCCGCCGAGTACACCCCGAAACACTGGCAGCCAGCCTCAATGCAAGGTCTAGAGCTACAGCGCACCAAGCGCTATGGATTAACCCACCTAGCCTTCTTTAATACCCTATAGAACCGCTCCCCCTCTCCCCTAATCCTAACGCCCCAACCGATTCGGAATATCCCGACATCCGCCAGGAACCGTGGCCCGAGTTCTACTGCCACCCCACGTACACAGATAACAGCGCTGACTTTCGGACAGCCGTTGAACGTTGGAGAGGTCCATGCCTTCTACTACAGCTCCCGTAAACTCGCCGGTTTCATAATCGGGCTTATCGTTGCGGGTCCTGGGTGTGGCTGCGTCCGGTTCGCCGTAGAAGAATCGGGCACCCATCAGGTCAGCCCCAGATAAATCAGCATCACAAAGCACAGTGCGAGCCAGATCCGCCCGCACCAAGTCACACTGGGATAGATCGGCGCGGATCAAATTGATACCGCTGAGGTCTACCCAGCGCAGATCGTTACCTGAGAGATCGCCTGCGGCCAGCATCACCCCCAAATCGATTACCCGAGTGCCATTGAGTCGGTCCTCAGCGTACCCACCTGAGCCATCTAAAATGGGTCGTCCCAAGCGCTGATCGCGGGCCAAAGGAGTGAGCAGCTTAGAGCGGGACAGGAATCGTAGCACTTTGGCCTTGCCATCGCCGTCGATGCTGCCCAAGATAGCGGCGGTACGGGCTTCAGCAATAATGCGCTCCTGGGGCCAGTCCTCTAGCAGCCCTTCATCATCCAGCACTAGTTCTGAAATGCCCTGAAAATAGGCGTCAATGGTTTGCTGTTGGGTGATCAGATTTTGCTGAGTGGTGAGATCGCGGGAGATAATAAACTGTCGCCAGGCGACATACAAGGCCAGAATGGCAATAAAGATTTGGCCCAGGGCACCGAGAAAGTCCCCCAGAGCACCAATGGCATCCCAGCGTAGGGTGGCTCCCCATAACAGCAGTCGAGCATTGATGCCGCTCACCTGCATCAGGCCGTAAATCCCCAAAATTAAACCAGGGGTGGCAATAATCAATGAGCGCTGTTCTGGAGACAGATCGTTGACCACTGCCCGCAGGGTGGGCAAGGCCAGCCGGATGGAAATGGTTAAGGCGACCAGCGAACCAAAGGAGATCAGCCAGAAACTGTCTAGACCGAGACCGACGAGGGTGATCAGAGTGGATGCGATCGCAATCAACAGCGGCACTGGGACCTTCATTGACACACGGGCGGGCACCACCGCCAATTCTTCTGAATGGGGTTCTGCTGACGACGCAAAATCAGGGTCTGGATTGTAATCAACGGTAAAGCGTTCCGATACCGTAGCCTGTTTGGGCATCCGTTCGGATTGTGGAGACAGCAGCTCTGCTGACGTATCCTCAGCAGCACGATCAAAGGGATCTTGGGCGCTCATACTAATATTGCGTCAGGTATTGCGTCAGGCTAGAACGTCTTCAAAAGCAGGCAGGTAATCCACCAAAGGCTCTATGGAGTCGAGTTTAGCCCGAAAGGGACGTCTGCTATTAAACTATCAGCAGAGTTTTAATGGTTTTCCCGGTATTTCGGGTGGTTCTACGCGATGGTAACGGTTCTGATTTTAGTAGCGGCGGTTGGCATTCTTGCCTGGGGGTTTGTAAGAGCCCGACCCGATGGCAAGTTGGGGATTTTTGCCTGGTTGCAAACAGTGGTCCTCATGGTGCCCTGGCTAGCGTTTTTTGGGTTATTTATTTTTGGCATCTACCTTAACCTGGCCTGGGTGCTGACACTGGTAGTGCTTTCAACTGGAGCATATATTTATCTGGGACGCCAGCTGAGGACTCTGGCTGAAGCAGCTCCTCCGTCCCAAAAACCAGTCGCTGAAACGCCTCCAGAGACCCCGGCTGCGACCGATGCTGCCGAGACTACTCCGGAAACGGATGGGGCAAGCGCTGAACCTAAACCCGCTATTCCCCCCGCCATTCCCCCAGAGGATCTGGCGGACATTGAAGCTATTTTTGGCGTGGATACGTTTTTTAGAACGGAAACGGTGCCCTATGCAGCGGGGGTTTTCTTTAGAGGGAATTTGCGCGGTGAGCCTGACCCTAGCCTCAAGGCGTTGACCGCCCAGCTGGAAAATCGCTTTGACGATCGCTATCGCCTATTTTTGATCAACGGTCCTGAGGATAGGCCTGCTGTGATTGTGCTACCTAGTGATACGGATCCGAGACCGGCCAATTTACCCCAGAAGATAGTGGCAGTGGCCCTTGCGATCGCAACATTTATCACCAGCCTGGAAACCGGTGCTCTGCTCAAGAGCTTTAGCCTGTTTGACGAGCCGGGGCGCTGGCCAGAAGTGCTGCCTGTAGCACTGGCTGTAATGGCCATTTTGGCTGTCCATGAACTGGGGCATCGCTGGCAGGCCAGCCGTTATCAGATCAAACTAAGCCCGCCCTTTGCTCTGCCCGCCTGGCAGATCGGAGCCTTTGGAACCCTCACCCGATTTGAGTCCCTGCTGCCAAATCGCTCAGTGCTTTTCGATATTTCCTTTGCCGGTCCGGCGGCGGCGGGGCTATTTTCCGTCGCCATGCTGCTGCTGGGTTTAGTGATTTCTCATCCCGGTAGCACCTATCAGCTGCCCGTAGAATTTTTTCAAGAATCCATCCTTGTTGGCACCCTGGCCAGGACGGTTCTGGGGGATACCCTCCAAAACGTGGACCTGGTGGATGTGGACCTGTTGGTGCTGACGGGGTGGCTCGGTTTGGTGATCACTGCCCTTAACCTTATGCCCGCTGGGCGCATCGACGGTGGCCGCATAGTGCAAGCTATCTACGGTCGCAAAATTGCTGGACGAGCCACTGCCGTTACCTTTGTGATTTTAACCATTGTTGCTCTGGCCAATCCGTTGGCCCTCTACTGGGCGGCCCTAATTCTGTTCCTACAGCGCGGTGACGAGCGCCCCTGTATCAATGACATCAGCGAGCCCGACGATGCCCGAGCTGCCCTGGCCCTGCTCGGTCTATTTCTAATGCTGGCAACGTTGCTACCCTTGAGTCCTGCCCTGGCCGGTCGTCTAGGGATTGGCTAAACCGCCTGTAGCTTAGCCGTAGACTGGCCAGAACCATATGGCATTTCTACAGGCCTCATAGCCAATCTGAACAGCAAAGGAGTACGCCTTAGTTTCACCCACTGGATGATGGCTTCCATAGTCCGCTCCACGGGCAATTTCCAGGACTTTTTCATCGATCACACTGTGACCAGCACTATTTAAAAGCGTCGGCTCCCCAATCAATGTGCCATCGGCACCTACCTCAACCATGACACTCACCGAATCCCCCGGTGGCTCAGATATACATTGATTAAATGGGATAGTAATGGCCGATAGGGTCTGCTCTAACTCTCGCAACGGGGAGGGCCACATCCCCCCCTGGGAGACTATTTCGCCAAGCCTTTCGGTGACAGCGCCATTCCCTACGCGCGTACCGTCATAGTTGCTATAGCTATCCAGGCTAGCTAAGCGCTGATCGAGGGTGGGTTCTTCGATGTCTTCAATATTCGAGTCATTCTCTATATCGGGCTGTTCGGGCTCAATATCCAGGTCATCTTCCCATTCACTAACATCCAGCTCAGGTTCAATTTCGTCTAATATCTCCGGGGCAGCAATAATAATTTCCTCAGCCAGTGGCTCTGGTGGCAGCTCCTCTAGCGGTGGCGGTTCTGACGGTTCTGGCAGGGGAGGCTCCACCGACTCAGGAGATGTGGCTAGCTTTGGCAATGTCACCACCTGAATCACCTCTGGGTTAATCAGTTCTGGCTCTTCAACCAGCGTTTCCTCCAGGTTTGGCATAGGTAGCGCCAGCACCAGGCCATGCAACCCAATAGACGCCAACACCAGTGCCATCACCCAGCTATTTAGTTTTGGCCGATAAAACTTAGCCATACAACGGGCGCTGTAATTACTTTAGAAAGTTTCAATACTTGGTCAAAATACCGATTTAAAAATTAGACCGAACAACTATCTACCCTAGGTATGAAAATTAATTAATTAATAGACTTAAATTTTTAACAGTACAGGTGCTGTATTCAACACCTCACCAGCTAAATTTTTGGAATTTACACAATCCTCACTCTTAAGAAATTTCTCTCTATTGTTATTTATCCTCACATTTGCTTCCTTATTCATCATTCCTCGCAAAGATTAAAACTAGATAGTGCTTTAGACAATTTTTGAATTGGTAAATGACTATCTAAACTGAAACGGGGTTATTGCTTGTAACCAGAAATATCTGTGGACAGAAATTATCTATGGCTCGAGTCAAAATAGGAACCTTAGTAACCTTGGGCCTATTGTTTTGCCTGAGTGTGGTGCTATATGTGCAGTTAACCACTGTGCCAGTAGCCCCCCTTAAGCAACCGTCTATGTCATCCCAAACTGCGTTACTAACGGATCCATTTTTACAAGCCCCCACTAAGTCATCGGTACGTGTGGTCTGGTTTACCGAGTTCGAAGGCAGCGATCATAGAGTAATCTACGGCCCCTCCCATCAAACTGTCGTGGCGACGACAACTCAGCTTAGCCGCACCCGCGAAGATGCCCAATCTAAAACGGCCCAACCCTACGATCAGGTGACTGAACGCCCGATTTGGCGTCACGAGGCCAACATTACCGATCTACGCTCTGGTTTACGGGTGCCTTATTTTGTCGTGAGTACTCCCGTCAACGGCAATCCTATTCGCAGCAATCAGTTTACCCTCGGTGCGCTGCCACCGGCAGGGCAATCGCTCCAGATCCTGCTCACCTCAGACCATCAGCTGATGCCGATGACGGCCGCTAATCTGCAGAAGGTACAAGAAACCGTAGGTCAGGTGGACGGTGTTTTTCTGGCGGGGGACTTGGTTAATATCCCCGACCGGGCATCAGAATGGTTTGACGATGTGCGGGGAGGGGCCTTTTTCCCCTGTTTGCAAGGGCGTGGTCGCTACACCCTAAAAAAGGGGAACACCCGCACTGTTTATAAAGGCGGTCAGCTGATTCAGTCTGCCCCCCTGTTTACCGCCCTGGGCAACCATGAGGTGATGGGGCGCTACAGTACCACAGTCGGGTTGGGGGAACAGTTTAACGACCCGGTCCCCTGGAATGCAGCCAAATCCTTATATAACCAGCATGAAAAGGCGTTTAACCCCACTAACACTATCCAGGTGAAGCAGCGTTGGCTTAAAAATCATTCCTTCAACATAGACACCTATAACGAGATTTTTTCTCTCCCAAAAACTCCCCGTGGTGACGGCCAAACCCAACGCTACTATGCCACCACATTTGGGGATGTGCGGCTAGTGTCTCTGTATGTGACCCAGATTTGGCGCAAGTATGTCATCAACGACGAAACGCGGGGCCGCTATCAGGAACGAATTGCTGACCTCGATAATCCCACCAACTGGGGCCATGGCCACATGATCTTTGAAAGTATCGAACCGGGCAACCCTCAGTACGAATGGCTCAAAGAAGAACTCGCCAGCGAAGCGTTTCAACAGGCCAAGTACAAAGTTGTTATGCTGCACCATCCGCCCCATTCTCTCGGCGGCAATATTGTGCCTGCATTTACCACCCCTGTGCCAGTGTACGATCAGGACGACGATGGCAATCTTACTGGCATCCGCTACGAGTACCCCAAGCAAGAAGACCACATTGTTAAACATTTGTTACCACTGTTAGAAGAGGCTGGTACCCATCTGGTGTTTTATGGTCACTCTCACCTTTGGAACCGCTTTGAAAGTGACAGTGGCGTGCAATTTTTAGAATCTTCCAATGTGGGGAATTCCTATGGTGCCCATACGGCTGACAACCCCAGGCCAGTACCAAAGGACAAACGATACAAAGAAACCTACGCAGCCATTGGCGATCCCAATGGACTCAGACCCATCATGCCCACCCTGGCTCCCCTACTGGATGATACGGGCAGGCCCATGCCCTACATTGCTAGCAATGATGTCACCGCCTTTAGCATCCTGGACACCGGAACAGGCCTGGTGAGCAGCTATTACTTTGACACCCGACAACCCCAGTCTCAAGTAGTTCGATTCGATGAGTTTAAGATTGGTCAATGACGTTACCGTTTGATTCAGAGGCCACACAGCAGCGAATAGACAACTTTTGGCGGCTAGGCGCTAGCTTTGGTATGGAACGCAATGCTTACCATAATTATCTCAATGAGATTGTTAGCGATCGCTACGCCTTGATCAAAGGGCTGCAAATTTTGCGGGATGAGCTCCAGTTTGCGGCAGCTAGCCCGACAGACATCAAAGCCTGTGGCGCAGACATGAGTCTGCCCAGCGTGGTGACCACATTGGCCTATACCAACTGTGGCGATCGCATCCACCAGGGGGAGGCCACCAAACGCTATCGGGATGTGGTCGCTTCCCGGTTTGCCACCCTCTCAGAGATTGGTGAACTGAAGTTAGAGGCCTTTTTCCCGGCGGGTGGGGGAACGGACAATGGGGCAACCCTGGCCCATGTAACTGTGGCCCACGAGTTGGATGAACAGCTAAAGCAGCGGGTGTATGCGGGTAATTCAAAGTCTATATCGCTGGTGGCGATTGATTTAAAGACTCATGTGGGTCGACTGCGGGATGGGGACAAACAAATCTATGGCAAAACACGAGAGTCTCCCTGGCGAGAACCGCGGGATGCCTGTGGGGCCATTGTTGGGGCCTTGACTCACTACAACCAGCACAACTTAATCCACCGTCGTATCCGGGATGATTTGCGGGAGAGAAATTTTCAATATCTGTCGAACAATCGAATTCTGACCGATGACGGGGTGGATATTACTATGGCAGTCGCTTCGGTCATTGTGGCGATTCGGGGGATTCGCAATACGGCGATGGCGCTACCCCAGGAGCTAGATGAGCGGGGAGTGGCCCACCTGACTGCCAGTGTGACGGTGAATCGACCTTCGCGGGATGATTTGGTGATTTATCTGGCACGGGCAACGGTGTTTAATGGCACGATTCGGATTCAGGGGTTGGGGACTGAGGCGGAAAAGTACGGCGGCAGGCTGGTGGAGTATGCTAAGGAGCGCAGGCTGCAGCTGCGATACGGAGATTGGAACTGTGAGAATCTGCCCATAGAAGAAATTAAGTACAAGGTGAGAGATTCAGGTATATAGGGGGCTCCCATGATGGCTTAGCATCCCCTTCGAGCCGAAAAGTTATTAGCATAGCCTCTTCGAACAGCAGTCGCTGGGTTAGGATCTAGAATTCCAAAGAATTCAGATAGCAGAAGTTTGATAAGATTTAGCCCTTGAGAAAGGGTTGCTATCATTAGGAACCCATCGAAAGGAGCCGTACTGTGGAACAGGGGTTAGCCACTACACTCAAAGATGCTTATCGTGCATGTGATGTCAGGCCATTAGAAGGCGATGACATTGAACGCTACTATGTCCCCCTCGAAGCTCGGCAGGAATCTATCATTAATATCCATTCGAGCCTTAATATCCTACGCCCCAAGGAAAAAATGCGCTGTTATTTTCTGGGCATGTGGGATCTGGTAAAAGCTCTGAACTAGCGCGTATTGCTGAGCGCTGGAAAGATGAATTTACGGTGCTCTTTATCAATATGGATGAAGAGTCTGATCGCAATGATCTGGAGTATACGGACTTATACCTGGTAATTATTAAACAGGTTGAATATGCCCTGCGTCAGCAAGGGATTCGTTTCAAACCCTCTTTAGAAAAGGGATTTGAACAATGGTTTTTAGAAATCACTGAAGAACGCGAAGAAACCGTTACCCGTGCCGTCAACTTAGAAGCAGAAGCTATCCTGGGCAGTGAGGCACCGTTTTTGGCAAAATTTCTGGTTAAAATTCTGGCTCAAATCAGAGGGTCCGCTACTGATAAAAAAAGGATTCGTCGGGTACTCAGTCGAGAGGTATCTCGCATGAAAGCAGATATTAACTTGCTGCTTCAGGATGGGTGCGACAAACTGCTCGAAAAATTTCCTGAAAAAAAAGGATTTTTAATCATCCTGGACAACCTGGACAAATGTCCACCTAACGTGGCAAATCGATTGTTTTTTGACTATGCTAACCAGCTTCAGGAACTCAACTGTTCGATTATTTACACTGTACCCATTGCGTCTTTTTATGCGCTAAATGGTATTAGTCCCAGCTTTGATAACCCACCGGATATTGTACCGATGGTCAACATTTATCAATTGAGAAAGATTTGCCCGAAGACGACATTAGTCAACAGCTGTTGTTTACAACTGCCATTTTGGAATACAACGGCAACAGTCGCTGGATATATCCTAACCCCCTGGTGAGACGCAGTGAACTCTACAAACGAGCCCTGGCAGCAGCCCAATCCTGATGCTGAGTCAGCTGAATTTTTGGGTCTTAATCTAGAACCTCTAAATGAACTGGCCGTTTTTGCCGACTTTTCTGAAGGATTTACGGTGGCGTTTGCGGAGGTTAATTTTGCTCAAGACTTTGAATTTATTATTACGGCCCTACGACAGCATCCTCGATGCCAGGACATTCAGTTTGAGGTGTTAAGGTTTGCCGATCTAAATCTGCAATATTTGCTAGAAGAGATCAAAACGGCGCTAAAACAGATTGAGCGGGACAACAGCAAAAAGCTTGTATTATTGCTCGTCGGCACTGAAAACGCCATTGGCGTTATTAAAGAGTATCCTCCCTTTCTCACCGATCTTAATTTTGTGCGGGATGTGTATCCTCGCCAGGTGCCGCATCCGATGGTATTTGTGCTGCCCGATTATGCGGTTAGCCGACTGGCTCGCTATGCACCTGATTTTTGGTCCTGGATGTCGGGTGGATTTAAGTTTAGGACGGCTCGCCAGCGGGTAGAAATACTTCAAACTCAGGCTCTACGGAATGATCGCTTATTTACCAGCAATACCCAACCGGTTAAACAAGAGCGAATTCAGCAGCTCAAAAGTCTTCTTACAGAATATGCTCCCTCTGGTCAAGAGATTGCGTCAGATAAAAAAGAGACCTGTTTAACGATTTACTTTGAACTAGGTGATGCCTACTTCAGCTTGTCAGATATTGAACGGGCTAAAGGATTTTATGAAAAGGGACTAGCCCTTGCTGAAGAGTTAGATGATCGGGCAAGCTATGCCGATGGTTTAGTCAAGATTGGAAAAACACTCTATTTTCTCAAACGAAGTAGTGAGGCGTTAGAGAACTACGAGACGGCCATCGAGATTTATCGCCAGGTGGGTGATCGCCTGAGCGAAGCCAATACGCTCAAAGCTATTGGCGACGTACAGCAGTTTCTCAAACGAAGTAGAGAGGCGTTAGAGAACTACGAGACGGCCATCGAGATTTATCGCCAGGTGGGTGATCGCCTCGGCGAAGCCAATACACTCCAAGCTTTAGGTAGCTTAGAAGACGATCCGGAAGCTGCGCTCAACGCCTATCGCACTGCTCAAGCTGTCTACGAGCAGATTGGGGATCGCTACAGCCAGGGCCGAAACCTATGTATGTTTATTGCCGATGCTTATTTAGCCCTTAATCAGACCGAACAAGCAGTTAATAGCCTGCAAACGGCTGCCAATATTGGCGAGGAGATTGGATTTAACTTACTAAAAGACTATGCGATTCAAAAAATTCAGTCTCTTCAAAAGAGTAACGAGGCCAGTGAATGAGTTTCTTCTGAATTGAATTTGGCCAATTGTCGTGTAGCCGACTTTATTATTTCAATCTAAATTGAAATAATAAGTACACTATGTTGTGAGTCGGTTTGGATCAGGCGATGGTAAAAATTGCGATTAATGGCTTTGGCCGTATTGGTCGACTCGTCCTGCGAGCGGGCTGGCCTCAACTAAATTGTGTCCATATAAATGAAATCAAAGGTGGAGCCGTCACTGCTGCCCATCTACTTAAGTTTGATTCCGTTCATGGACGCTGGGCTCCAGACGTGGAAGCGATTAGCGAGGATAGTATTCTGATCGATGGTAAGTCCGTTAGCTTTAGTGACTATGCCACCCCCGGTGACGTCCCCTGGGATGAGCTGGGCATCGATATCGTTTTAGAGTGCTCTGGCCAGTTTCGCACCCCCGAACTGCTGGAACCCTACTTTAAGCGGGGTGTCCAAAAGGTGATTGTCGCCGCTCCGGTCAAAAAAGGAGCGCTTAATATTGTCTACGGTATTAACGACCATCTCTACAACCCAGTGGAGCACCATTTGCTAACGGCGGCATCCTGTACTACAAACTGTCTTGCCCCCGTTGTTAAAGTCATCAAAGAAGGCTTAGGTATCGAACACGGGGTGATTACCACTATCCACGACCAAACCAATACCCAAACTATCGTCGATAAACCCCACAAGGATTTACGTCGGGCCAGGGCCACTGGACTATCCCTGATCCCTACCACCACCGGCTCAGCAACGGCGATTACCATGATTTACCCCGAGCTTCAGGGTAAGCTCAACGGCCTGGCTGTGCGGGTGCCCCTATTAAATGCGTCTTTAACAGACTGCGTGTTTGAAGTGTCTCGACCGACCACCGTAGAGGAGGTCAATCAGCTGTTTAAGACTGCAGCAGAAGGAGAACTCAAAGGACTACTGGGCTATGAAGAGCGGCCCCTGGTGTCGATTGACTATAAAGACGATCCTCGATCTTCGATTATTGATGCCCTGTCCACCATGGTGGTCGATGGCACCCAGGTAAAGGTACTAGCCTGGTACGACAACGAGTGGGGCTACTCTTGCCGCATGGCTGAGCTGGCCCAGAAAGTGGTGAGTAGTTTGTTGTGAGAAACGCTGTAGACGTACAAAACACTTTCTGCTGAAAAATCTTTTGTCAGTCGATTTACACCAACGCATTAACCTCGTCAGGAGTATCCCATGAGTAGCGACTATTTCCAGGTACCGCCCCAGGCAGGAGGTGAACTCAATATATTTGAACGCTATCTAACCCTGTGGGTGGCCGTCTGTATCGGGGCTGGAATCCTGCTGGGACGGACATTTCCGGGAGTGGCAGAAACCCTAGATGCCATGAGTGTTTACCAGGTGTCCATACCCATTGCCATCTGTCTTTTCTTCATGATGTATCCCATCATGGTGAAAATTGACTTTTCCCAGGCTAAGCGAGCGGCGAGAACGCCAAAGCCGGTAATTTTAACTCTGGTGGTTAACTGGTTAATCAAGCCGTTCACTATGGTTGTGCTGACTCAGTTCTTTTTGGGCTGGCTATTTCAGCCACTGCTAACAGGGACCGAGATTATTCGTGGCAGCGAGGTCACCCTAGCCAATTCCTACATCGCTGGGGCAATCTTGTTGGGGATTGCTCCCTGTACAGCCATGGTGCTGATGTGGGGCTATCTGTCCTATAGCAACCAGGGGCACACCCTGGTGATGGTGGCGGTTAATTCCCTGGCCATGCTGTTTCTCTATGCGCCATTAGGGGGCTGGCTGCTCTCTGCCAACGATCTGATTGTGCCCTGGGAAACCATCGTACTGTCGGTGCTGATCTATGTGGGACTGCCGTTGTTGGCTGGGGCGGTTTCTCGTACCTGGATCCTGAGACACAAGGGCAAGGTCTGGTTTGAGGGGGTGTTTTTAAAGTACTTGGGACCGGTGGCGATTATTGCCATGCTGATCACCCTGGTGTTGCTGTTTGCGTTTAAGGGTGAACTGATTGTGCGCAATCCGCTGCATATTGTGCTGATTGCGGTTCCCCTATTTCTCCAGACGAATTTTATTTTTTTGATTACCTATGTAGCCGCTCAAAAGCTGGGGCTGGTTTATGAGGATGCAGCTCCGGCAGCGCTGATTGGGGCGAGTAACCATTTTGAGGTTGCGATCGCAACCTCAGTCATGCTGTTTGGCCTCAACTCGGGTGCAGCATTAGCGACCGT
Source organism: Cyanobacteria bacterium P01_F01_bin.13 (assembly GCA_039191365.1). Taxonomy (GTDB): domain Bacteria; phylum Cyanobacteriota; class Cyanobacteriia; order Phormidesmidales; family Phormidesmidaceae; genus Leptothoe. The sequence continues at coordinate 19,882 of JBCCXQ010000017.1, forward strand.
TGTCGGTGTGCTGATCGAAGTACCGGTTATGCTAATGCTAGTGGCCTTTTGTAAGCGCACTGCCTTTTGGTTTTCCCGCGAACCCCAAAAAGCCACATTACCCGATCCCCGCTGTATCCGTTCTCGACCGTAGCTATGCCAGAGCCTCCCTCACCCGCCGTACTCCCATGGTGGGTCCTTCCCAAACGTCTTGCCGGTTTCCACAAGCCTACAGCAGAAGAGTTGACGGTACTAAAAGCAAATGGCATCAGCGCCATCGTCTCAGTACTCAGCGATGACTCTAATTTGGACCTCTATAAACAGAACACCATTCCCCATATCTGGGTGCCAATCCTGGGGGGTACCGCCCCTACACTGGACCAGCTCAATCAAATTAAAATCTTTGTTGACAGCCAAAATTCTCTCGGCAATGCTGTTGTCATTCACTGCTCCAGCGGTCGACGTCGCACAGGCACAGTCCTGGCGGCTCTGTTGATAAACCAGGGAAGCAGCTATAAACAGGCTCTCAACACAATCTTGAATGCCAATCCCGCTATCGAAATGCGAGAGGCCCAGCTCAACTTTCTCCAGACGCTTTCTCACCAGACGCTTTCTCACCAGACGCTCTCTCACCAGACGCTCTCTCACCAGACGCTCTCTCAAACGTTGTCTTAATGGGTAAGTGGGTGGACCTAATCTCTCGCCTATCCATCATTAAGCGCCAGCTCAACCAAATCTGGCACCTGTTGAATTTGTTTATCGCTCACCATTAAGTTTGTTACGGCCCGAATTGAATTAGGTCCCACAGCCAGGACATAAACCCCTTTTAATCTGAGACGTTCTACTAAGACCTGAGCGGGAAGTGACCGAGTTTGAAACAAAACAATGTTGGTTTGCACAGTTTTGGGGTCGATTACAATGCCGGGTATCGACTGCAGTCCCTGGGCCAGGGTTTGAGCATTAATGTGATCGTCTTCTAGCTTGGCGCGATGGTGTTTAAGGGCATAGAGGGCTCCGGCGGCCATCATACCTGCCTGACGCATGCCACCGCCAAACATTTTGCGAAATCGCCGAGCCCGCTCGATAAAGGTTCGAGAACCTGCCAGGGCAGAGCCGATGGGGGCTCCCAGCCCCTTGGAAAAACACACGCTGACAGAATCAAACAATTCGACATAGTCGGCCTCAGAAATGTTGGTAGCGACGCAGGCATTCCAGAGACGGGCACCATCGAGATGCAGTTTCAGACCATTGCGCTGGCAAACCTGGGCGATGGCCTTAATCTCTCGGAGGGGATAAATTTTGCCCCCCCCGCGATTGTGGGTATTTTCAAGGCAGACCAGTTTGGTTTTAGGAAAGTGGACGTCGCTAGGGCGTAGCACCTGCTCCAGGTCCGTAGCGGTAAAAATCCCCTGCTCTCCTTTGATCAACCGACACATTACCCCTGAAAGGGCGGCAGGTCCACCGCCTTCGTAGTAGTAAATGTGGGCCTGGGACTCCAAAATAACTTCATCCCCAGGCTCTGTATGGGTGCGCAGGGCAATCTGGTTGGTCATAGTGCCAGAGGGCATAAAAACAGCAGCCTCTTTACCCAAAATAGCAGCCACATATCGTTCCAGCTGTTTGACGGTGGGATCATCCCCCAGTACGTCGTCTCCCACATCAGCGGTTGCGATCTCATTTCTCATGTCGGCGGTAGGCTGGGTGATCGTATCGCTTCTTAGATCGATGGGCATAGGTTTTGCGGTTGTCTATAACTGGCAGGCGTCTTCAGGCTGACAGCGCTGATTACGCTGGGCGATGATCGTCGCTAAATCAGGGCGACTGGTCAGTTTTAAGCGCCAGTCTGCCCAGATGTCATATAGCTTGTCCACCACAGGCCCGAGCACAGGCCACTGAGTAGGCGCATACATCCAGCCAATACCCAGTACAGCATAGACCTGGCGAAAGACTTCGACATTTTGAATCACGGTGCCATCGGGAAGAACCGCATGAATACGTTCCATAGCAGTCTGAAAGGAAATCCCCCCATTGGCAGCAGGGTCATAACCATCATCAGCAATATCTGTAAAGGCAACTAGACCGCGACCATTGTCTTTCTTTTGCAAAAAATTGACCTCGCGCAAACACAAGGGACAATCACCGTCATAGAGCAGATTAATTTTCCAGTCGGCCATGGATGCGAGAATGGTAGGTCTGTTTCCTAATGCAGTTTAAATCGTTTTCTCAATTCCTGCTGACTGCGGCTGTACTCATTGTCTGCTGTGGTGTTGATTCGCGGGCGGCACGGGCATTTGCCAGGTGCTCGTTGATGGTGCGTAACAGATGCTTTCGGTCGAAAGGCTTATGAATACATGCACTACAGCCAACTGAGAAAATCTCCTCAAGCTGGGCATCAAAGGTGCTGGCGGTTAGGGCAATGATGGGCAGCTCGGGATCATGCTGTTTGATATACGCTGTGGCATCATAACCATTCATAACGGGCATTTGGATATCCATTAAAATCAGCGCCGGACGAGAGGACTGCCACTGTTCAATGGCCTGTTGACCATTTTCAGCCTCGCGCACCTCAAAACCAGCGCGGCCCAAAATATGTTTGAGCAACAAACGATTGGTAGGAGCATCTTCGACCACTAAAATCTCGCAGCCTGCTGGTGGTGGACTGGGATGTAGAGCACCGGGGGGTGAGGTGTCCGGTGGCGGAGCAGGCTGCGAGATGGCTACGGGCAGATGAATGTAGAAGGTTGTACCCTCACCAAGCTTGCTTTGGTAGCGGAGAGTGCCGCCCATGGTTTTAATCAGTCCCTGGCAAATCGCTAACCCTAACCCCACCCCTTGTTCACTAGCGTCATGGACTGTTGATAATGCCCCAGACTGATAAAAGGGGTTAAACATTTTTTGCTGCTCGCTAGGACTAATGCCGCGACCGGTGTCGCAGATTTCTACCCCCAGTTGGACAGTGTCGGTCTGAATAATTGGGTAGGCCCTGAGGATTACCTGGCCTTGATGGGTGTACTTGATAGCGTTATCAAGCAAATTGAGGATGATCTGACGCAGTTTACTAACGTCAATGCTGACGTGTTGGGGGGTGTTGGGGGCACAGGCGATCTTAAGTTCCAGCCCTCGTTCCTGGGCCTTGAGCTGCATCATGCTACCCAGTCCCTGGAGCAACTTAGGGAGTTCTACATCGCTGGGCTGCAAGCTGGCATAGCCGGTTTCCAGCTTAGTAAATTCCAAAATGTTGTTGATCAGATCCAACAGGTGGGCTCCACTGGTGTCAATAATCTCTAAGGAGCGGTTTTGCTCTGCAGAAAGCTCACCATCCTGGGCCATCACCTGGGTAAATCCCAAAATGGCATTGAGGGGAGTGCGCAGTTCATGGCTGATTTTTGCCAAGAATGTACTTTTAGCTCGGTTAGCTACTTCTGCGGTCTCTTTTGCCTGTTGGAGTTCGATAGTGCGCTGTTGAATACGCGCTTCCAAGTTATCGTAGGCACTGCACAATGCCTGTTCTGCCTGATGACGCTTTAGTTCTGCGGCTGAACGTGATGCAAATACCTGCAAAAACGATTTGGCCAGTTCCAGCTCCTCCATGGGACCGTTGTGAAGCAGACATAGGGTGCCGATCACGTTATTTTTGCCATCGAGTAGGGGGGCTCCCAGGTAGGTGTTGACACCCAATTCAGCCATGGGATGATCCGGTGTCAGCTCAAGATTTGAACAGTAATGGACCTTAGCTGTTTTGATGGTGTGGGCGCAGGGGGTGTGGGCTGCACATAGGTTGATATTTTCTTGAAGTTTGTCATTGTGCCAAATTGCCAGGGTCTGCAGTTCCAGAGAATCTGGGTCAACCCGTTCAGAGACGATCACCATCGGAACGTTGAGAATCATAGCCAGACTCACCACTAAGGTGGAAAAGTACTCTGACCCTGTAGCGAGGGACGTGCAGCTAACGAGTCCGTAAAATGCGGTTTGGGCATTCCGACGACGGTAAATTTCAGTTTTGAGCTGCTGATTGATGGCTTCAAGTTCTGACGGCGTCTTGAGAGCCAGCAGTTCGGGGAGCAGGGTGATCACCTCAAATGCTGTGTAGGCTAAGACTAAGGCGGTACAGGTGTGGACGATACCCGTTAGCCAATAGGTAGGATGCCAAACGGTGAGCACATCCAGCAAATGACCAATGCCGCAAAGGGTAAGAAAGGTGTTAAACAGCCAGAATACTCGGGTGGACGCCACATCATGATGACGCTTGTAAACAATGTAAAAGAGCGTCAGTGGAATTGAGAAAAAGGCCAGGGCAATCACCACATTACTGAGCACATGAAGACCCATCAGGGGCATCTGCCACTGATAGCAGTGAACGTGGGAAAACCGGCTTGAGGAGAGAATAGAGTTCACGAGATTACCCATTACCCTGGATTGGTCTACTGCATTGGTATGTGGTAACCCTGAAGCGTGCGCTCGCCTGTCTTAAACAACCGACAAACATTTAGGAAGACTTACATATCTAATCAACTTGTTCCCGGGTAATTGCTCGATCCAGTAGCTCAATTGGGTGCATCAGCGGAATTTTTTTGCCCTGTTGAACTAAATGTTTTTGAATCTGGAGAGCGCAGCCGGGATTGGACGAGGCTATCAGGGTTGCCCCTGTGTTGAGTAGATTAGTTACCTTCATTTGCCCTAACTGACTAGCAACTTGAGGCTGCAGCATATTGTAAACGCCAGCACTGCCACAGCAAAGTTCAGCATCGATGGGGTTAGTAACGGTTACTCCAGGAATTTGCGCAAGCAGCTGGCGGGGAGGTTGGGTAATGCCCTGACCGTGGCGCAGGTGGCAGGCATCTTGATACACGAGTTTGAGAGGCTTTTCGGTCACAGCAGAGAGTGTTGCTGTGAGTCCCACATCGGCAAGAAACTCCTGAATGTCCAAAACTTTATTGCTAAAGGCAATGGCCCGTTCGCGATAATCAGGATCGTCTTTGAGGATATGGCCGTAGTCCTTGAGGGTGTGACCGCAGCCAGCCGCATTGATGATGATATGGTCCACCCCAGTGTCGGCAAAACTATCGATCATCTGACGGGCTAATGCCTGGGCCTGTTCGGTTTCGCCCTGGTGGGCAGGCAGGGCCGAGCAGCACCCCTGGCTTTTGGGGATGACCACCTCGCAGCCATTGGCACTGAGAACTCGGGCGGTGGCTTCATTGACATTGGAGAAAAAGATCCGCTGCACACAGCCCAAAATCATGCCGACCCGGTAGCGCTTTTCCCCTTGGGCCGGTAAGGTCTCGGGCAAATTATCCTGGAAGCACTGGGGAGTCACCGTTGGCAAGATCGACTCCATGGCGGCTAGCTGTGGGGTCCAGCGATTTAGCAGGCCTGTGCTACGGATGAGTTTGGATATCCCCAGCCACTGATAGAGGGCTAAGGGACTCAGCAACAGGCGAATCCGGTCAGGGTAGGGAAATAGAGAAAAGATTAGCTGCCGAAGTAGACGTATGGGCAGGGGACGCTGGTGGTTACGGTTGACTTGCGATCGCACCGAGTCAATCAAGCGGTCATACTTTACTCCAGACGGACAGGCTGTCGTGCAGGCCAAACATCCTAAACAGGACTCAAAATGACTCACGGCCGCCTCGGATAGGGGAGCCTCTCCCTTATTGATGGCATCCATCAAATAAATGCGACCTCGGGGCGAGTCATTTTCCTTCCCAATAACTCGATAGCTGGGGCATGTCGTCAAACAAAACCCACAGTGAACACAGGCATCGATTAGCGACTGGTCGGGCGGTTCGTGAATATCAAAGCCGACGGTATTAGACTCTAGGCTGGTATCAAGTTTGATGGGAGTGGCCGTAGATGGTTCCGAAGTTTGCATTCAGGGGAAGTAGGCACGCTTCCTTTAGCTTATCGCTTCCCCTATCCTCTTTATTCTAGAAATCGATACTAGAGACATATGTTAGTCTGCCATAGGGTGACAAACCTCAACAATTCTTAATTAGGTACTTTTTTGGTGACTACAGCAGCTCTGCCTAGGCCCCGGCTACGCTGGCCGGTGACGATTTCAACACTCATTCTTCACTTACTTGCCCTGCTTGCGCTGCTGCCAAGTAACTTTAGTTGGAGCGCCATTGGGGTCACTCTTTTTTTACATGCATTAACCCAAGGTCTCGGTATTTCCCTTGGATTTCATCGGTTGGCTAGCCATCGCAGTTTACGGGTACCACTGTGGCTAGAACATATTTTAATTTTGCTTGGTACTCTGGCCTTTCAGGGGGGTGTGTATGGCTGGGTCGGCTACCATCGACTGCATCATAAGCATACCGACAAAGAGCTAGATCCCCACAGCGCCAGTAAAGGCTTTTGGTGGAGTCATATCAATTGGCTAATGCACACAGTACCCACCCGGTCTCAACTGCCCCGGATGACCAAGGACATTGCTGATGACAAGTTCTATCAGTTTTGCCACAACCATTACATTTCCCTCCAGATAGCGTTGGGCGTTTTACTCTACCTTGCCGGTGGGATGCCATTCGTCGTGTGGGGGATTTTTGTGCGACTGCTGGTCAGCTTCCACGGTACCTGTTTTGTTAATAGCGCCTGTCATCAGTTTGGCTATCGACCAACCGATACCGATGACATGTCCACTAACTGCTGGTGGGTTGCCATTCTCACCTATGGCGAAGGGTGGCACAACAACCACCATGCCTGTCAATCTTCAGCCTGTTTCCAAAAAAGCTGGTGGGAAATTGACCCCGTGTGGATGTTTATTCGCTTACTGCAGGCTGTGGGGTTGGCGGAGAAAGTCAAGACAGCAACTGCTAAGTAGAACATCAGTCGGAAAATTCTGGTCAGGTACGAATCTAAATTTTAGGAGTCAGAATTTAGAAAGGGACTGGCTTCTAGCTCCTAGCTTCTAAATTCTATTCTTAGGAAAGTCTCCTGCTTTAAGTTAGTTCCCATAATTCTCCCTATAGGGCACTTTGCCTGATTTTGGGCAGTCTAGTTCCATTGAGGGACGGTTAGCACTTCGGGCTGGTATCAATCAGCTGAGGTTCGCCCATTGCCCCCTCAATTAGCAGATGGTGCTTTCATCTACTAGGTTCAAACCCTATCTGCTCTCCGGTGAGCTACCTTCAACGCATCTGGGCTCTGCAGGTTAAGACCTCCGCTTAGTTGCTGTGGTGGTTCACCGGGGGGCTCTAAGCTTTGCATGTTTCCGATTCGGATTACGGTTTTTGAATATGAACGCGGTCTGAAATACGTTAAGGGCCGATTTAAACAGGTGCTTGGACCAGGGCAATACTGGCTTTGGGCCTTTGGCAATACCACCCTTCGTAAGGTGGATATGCGGCCTCAATATTTGAGTGTGCCAGGGCAGGCGGTGCTGACTGCCGATGGTATTGGGTTGAAGGTGAGCCTGACAGCAGTTTATGACATTAGCGACCCAGCCATGGCCATTAACCAGGTGGCTGATTATCGTCAAGGTCTATACCTGACAGTGCAAACTGGCCTGCGCGAACTAATTAGCACCGTTGCTATGGATGATCTTCTAGGCAATACCCAACTGAATCAACAGCTACTAGATACCACGGCTAGTAAAGTAACTCCTCTGGGGGTACGGCTAATCAGCCTTAGTATTCGCGACCTGATGCTGCCGGGGGAACTCAAGAAACTCTACGCCCAGATTGTGCAGGCCCGTCAGGAAGGGCTGGCCCAGTTGGAACGCGCCCGAGGTGAAACGGCTGCCTTGAGAAGCTTAGCCAATGCCTCCCGGCTAACTCATAAAAACCCAGCACTGTTGCAGCTCAGGCTTTTGCAAGCATTAGAGCAGTCGACGGGCCATACATTTCACATAGAGCTATCCGCTGGTGGTGGGCAAATCGATGCTGAGGATACAAATTAGAATGCATCAGGACCTTTGCTCTATCAAGCGACTGTTACAACTTCCTAATCAGGTGGAGATTTTCTAAGCGTCGACCATGGACCAAAGTACGATGCGATAGGCTGAAACTGGCCTTATGTGATCAGGGGGCATCCCATGAAACCCCAAATTTCGTCAGCCGTTGTCCAGCTTCTTGCTGAGCATCCACCCAAGTGTGTGGGAGACTATGCCCATCAGGCAATTAAAAAGTACGTCAACCATATTCGCAAACAAGAAAAAGGGGTACTCGCCCATCGCGATCCTGAGTTTTTGCATCAGATGCGAGTGGGATTACGTCGTCTGCGTACAGCTCGTGAGGCCTTTGAGTCAGCGCTTGTATTACCCGATGAGGTGAGTCAACGCACCCTTAAGCACCTGGGTAAGGTTTTGGGCAGGGTGCGCGACTTAGACGTATTGCAGGCCTGGCTAGCACGATACGTTGATCAGGCCAACTTGAAAAAGTCAGAAAAGAACGTGTTGCGTATTCTGGATCAACGGTTGAAAAAACGCCGCCAGAAATATGTGGTCCAGATGGACAAGCTATTGCATAGCAAGGCATATAAACGTCCGCTTAAGGCTATTAAACAATGGCTAGAGCGGCCCCAATATCAACCCTTAGCGAGTCTGCCGCTAGCTGTGGCCTTACCCGATTTGCAGCTGCCTATAATTGCTCAGCTGTTGCTCCATCCGGGGTGGCTAGTGGTCGATGATACTGATAAATCTGACCTGGAGCAGGTGCATGCGTTGCGTAAACGCATCAAGGGGGTGCGCTACCAGATGGCTCTATTTAGAGACTTTTATGGTGAAGAGTATAGGGCCCAGGTAAATGGCTTTAGGCAAATGCAAGATTTGCTAGGGGAACTGCAAGACGAAGTGGTGTTGCAGACGTTTTTAGTTAAAACCCTGGGACCAAAGTGGGCCAAAAAATTGCCGAGCCTGGCTGACTATTTGCAACATCAACACAGACAACTGTGGCAGCAATGGCTGGATCTACGGCAGCCCTATCTGTCGGTAGACCATCGCAATTCGCTACATCAATTATTTCTGGAGTAGGGAATATGCGAGTACCCTCATAAGATCTTCAACTTTTTAAAGTATCAAAGTATTAGCGCCATAGCGCCACAGTTTGGAGAGGTCACTATGAGTTACTGCATTTGTTGCAACAGTTCGCTACTACGTCATATCCGCCATGGCGAAGTTTATTTATATTGCCCAGATTGTCGTCAGGAAATGCCGGAATCAAATAGCTGTGTAGTTAGTCAATCTGATTCTATGTTGAATACGGCGCTGTTCAGGCCTTTGGCTTTAGTGAATAATTAGGCTTTGTTTTATGGTGAGGGGGCTTTTAGGCCCCCTTTTTAGTACGTTGGTGAAAGTCTCTCTTCTGGGAAAACCAGGTGCGATCTCAACAACTCTAATGGGCTCCCCAACTCACCCAGCGATGAGTATTACTGGTGCTGCCATTCATGACAGGAGCCCTGAGGTGACAGAGATTAGCGCCATCGTGATCGGCGTCTTCTAAACCAGTCTCATCTAGGCAGGCAGCGGTGAGATTAGCATTACAGAAATTGGCCCCGCTAACGATAGCGGCTGTCAGGTTTGCGCCTCGTAGGTCAGCCCCTTCCAAATTGGCCATTCTTAGATCGGCCTGGCTCAGGTCAGCGCCCACCAGACTAGCGCCTGACAAGTCGGTTCCGATAAAGTTAGCGCCCATAAGTTTGGCTCCGCTCAGATCGGCGCTGGTTAAATCGGCATCAGTGAGATTGGCGCTATTTAGGTCACTGCGGCTCAGGTCTATCTCGCTTAGATCTGCCCCGCTGAGGTCACATTTGCTAAAGTCTACACCGCTGAGGTGCGCCTGTTTTAGATCAATATTGTGCAGGCTAATGCCCGAAAAATCACGATAGCCTTGGTTGTATTCATGCCGCAACTGTTGGATATCAATCATGGTCTGTCTCCTAAAGTGGTTTGATGTGTCTAAGCTAGGGACTTCTAGCCCACAAGAAACAGCTTGGCGCTATTGGCGGAATACGGACTACAGAATTGAGCTGCTCTCCGCTTTGGCCAATTGCGAAGAACATTCACAACAGATATGAGACTAACTATTCGCCGATCGTCAATACTGTCCCTGGCGATGCTCTTATCTTGACGTATTTTATTTGAAGCGACACAAGTTGTTAATGGAATGCAATGGGTTTTATTCTATTACGGAAACTATTAAATCCCCATCCTTAAGCGGCTAATAGCTCCTGATAAAACGCTAAAAGTTCTATCGCCAGCGCTTTATTTGTATAGCGCTTCATCGCTCGCTCATAGCCTTTTTTCGCCAAAGCCTGCTGTTGCTCCGGCTGCTGAATTAGCTGTCGGAGTCGATCGGCAAGGACCTCGTGGTTTCCTTCTGGAAATACCAAACCACTATCATCAATCACATAGGGAATCTCGCCAGAATCTGAGCCAATCACCGGCACCTGACAGGCCATGGCCTCGATTAATACATGGCCAAACTGCTCTTTCCAGCCAACGGATGTCAGGGTCTTAAACTCATAGGTGGTCTCAGATGGCAGGACCAGGGTATCCATCCGATTGATGTAGTCGGGGACCGCATCATGGGGCACGCTCTCAATCCAGCGAATGCGCTCAGCCATCCCTAAGGTTTGGGCCTCAGTCTGCAGTGTCTCCTTCAAGGGGCCACGTCCTAGCAGTACCAGGGTCCAGGGGTGATCTACCAGGGTTGCCAGCGCCTTGAATAGGGTAGACAGCCCTTTTTCAGGCACAAAGCGACCGACAAAACCAACGACAAAATCCTTGTCAGGAATTGACAGTTGCTGGCGTAGCGTTGACTGTGCCTGGGGCCGGAATAATCCTTCATCCACCCCTAACTGGGGCATCACCCGCACAGGGCCATGGTAGCCGCGCTCCTTTAAAATATCAGCTCCGTCCTGGTTGCCCACAACCAGACCATCGGTATGACGCAGGTTGTACCCCTCCAGCAGCGACAGGGGAAAGGTCAGGTCATAGGGCAAATTCCACCAGGTAAAGAAGAGATTTTTAGCCTTGTCACCCAATAGTCGATTTAGGGTGATTAGCTCAGCATAGGCCAGGGATTTTGACCCTTGCTCCACTTGAATAATGTCGGGCTTAAATGTTTTGAGCAGGTCCACAATTCCCCAGCCAAAACTGAGCAGCCCTTGATTGTTCTGACTAAAGTTAGCAACTGGCACCACGCGAAACGATCCTTCTTGACGTGGTTCTGGTTCAACAATCCGATTTTGTACTCCGCCCGGATTCCATCGCTTTGGCACCACCACTGTCACGTCGTGCCCCATATGGGCCAAAGCCCGCAGCTTCTCACAATTCAGCTCCACAATATAGCTGTGGCTGGCAACTAAAACTTTCATGGGTTAATGTTTCGGGTAGGCAGTGGGTCGTGCCCACTTTACAAAGGTTAAGAAGAGGTGCGCAGGGGCATGGCAGGGGGCATGGCGGAGGGTGAAGACGGTCTACCCTCGGGCATGGGATGAACGGGCAGGCTAAATACCCGGCCTTTGCTGGTAAAGGTTGTTACTAGAGTCCAGCATGCTTGTAGAAATCCCAGGGTGTAAAACCCAAAACGACTGATCACCTTAATCGGAGAACCGCTTTTATTGCAGGGAGGATTGCCTAGAACGTGGCAGTCAAACAACCGACCTGAGAGTCTGAGTAACTGCCAGGAAGTGAGATTTTTTAACGCCATCAAAAAATGATTGTGATAAAACGTCAGCTGATACTTTAGTGTGCGTGTACTAATGTCGTGACAGCCGCCGGTCTCCTCTCCTAAATGAATCAGGTTAGCCGCCGGGTCGTACCAGATTTTCAGACCCGTCCGACGAAAACGCAGACAAAAGTCTGACTCTTCGCGCACGGCACTGCCCCGAAATCGTTCATCAAATCTCAGGCCGTGGACAGCAAACACATCCCGCCGAAATGACATGTTGCAGCCTCTAGCTGTGAGCACCTGCTGGGCATTAACCGTGTGTACCAGGTCAATGTGGTACCAGGCAATGCCCGGGTCCATAGCTTCCGGCGGTAGCGTTTCAATCCGCTTAGCTGAGTTGGATTCGGCTAGCTTCATCCGGTCAAACACTCTCCCAGCTACTGCACCAATATCTGCACGGGTTTGATAATTGTGGGCGTGGGCGGCTAAAAAGCCTGGGGGCAGCTCGACATCATCATCTAAAAACAGAATAATATCGCCATGGCAGCGCTCCACAGCATAGTTTCGAGCGGCGGGCAAACTGGCCCAGTCAACGGTGTAAAGCGTTACCTTGGGATTTGTTTTTAGGCTGTTGAGAAACTCTGTGGTGGGGGTCTCATGCTCACGGGTTTGATCAACAATAATCACCTCGAAAGCTGGATAGGTTTGTTCTAAAACGTTTTTAATGGTGCTGCAGAGAACGGCTTCTCGCCCATAGGTGGGAATAACAACGGAAATAAATAGTTCTGGCACTTTAGTCATAGGTCATAAACTACTAAATTGGCAAACATAACCGTTGCCATACCCCCTCAGACAAACTGTGGTTCATCCTGGGGTGTCTGCTCCGATAATTTTTTTCGCGATCGCAACCGTCTAGACTTCTTCGGATTGGCTAACTCGCGCTGCTGTTTATCTAGAGTGGGAATCTTTAAAGCAATACCCGCTGCTAGCCAGTAATAAACAGACACCGGGTCAACATCGAGGGGATAGTAATAGGGAAAATAGCTAATAAACAGGATAAATACCCACATAGAAGCCGCATATCCCCTCAAGTTTTTGTCCTTAGTCTTTCGATAGGCCTTAAACGTAGCCACCGTTAGTGCCGTATACAACACCAAAACAGAGAGCAATCCTAAAGGACCTAACTCGTACAGAATCTTCGGGTGATAGGTTTCGATCAGGCGCACATTCCCAAAAATACGAGCCCCGTTGGTAGCCCGAGCCACACCATTGCCTAAAATCCCTTCCTGAGCCTCAAACACCTCTTCAAATTGCTGCATAACAAATTCATGGGGTGGGGAGGCATCCCATCGAGCTTGAAAGCTATCAATCCGCGCCTGCAGTAGTTCGGGATTTCGGACGGTTAGTCCTAGCAATATCAAACCCAAAATAACGCCAATGGGCACAAATCGTTTGAGGTTAGCCACCTGCCCGGTCAGAATGCTCAGCACTCCCACCACAATGGGAACTAGAAACAAGGCAATCCGCTGACCGGAGACCACCGCCATGACAAATACAGTCACCAGAGAAATAATGCCAATTAATCGCCAAAATGGAGAACGATCGTTAAACGCTGTCCCAAAACTGAAAAACGCACTAGAGATCAAAAACCAGCCCCACTGCCAGGGAGCAACAAATGTACCCGGCAGTCTAATCTGCCCCTGGGAAGGACTATATAACAGTGCCCCCCCCACAAAACAGCGGGACTGCAACGACGCCTTAAACAGGTCCACTCCCTGGGCACCGGTCCCTTCTGTACCCGCACAAACTCCAGTTTTCAACATCAAAAACTGTGCAAACCCCATAATACAAGCCGTAATTACCAATACCGCCTGTATCCGCAGCAAAAAATAAAGGTCCTCCGACGTTCGCATCAAATAGTAGATGCAGGTAATCACCGGCAGATACCCCAGCAAAATTTTCAGACCAAGAATTCCCATCAAGAAGGGCTTTTCAGATCCGCTGGCATCAAACTGCTGAGGTAGATTGATTAGCATTAGATTCAGCAGCAAAACCGATACCACCAGTACCAACGGAACTTTGATAGTCTCTGGTAGTAGAATATCCAAACGCTTTTTACGGCACATTTGGACAACACCGATCAATGCTGGAATGTAGAAAGCATCTTTCGCCAGCTGTAGCAGCGAGTTGCCCCCCAGCATGTACGTGACCGTGCCTGAAAAGGGAATGTAAATGATGAATGCATAGAGCGCCTGCCGCTGATACTTAAAAGACAGACTCAGACAGAGCAAACTGGCTACAGCCGCTATCCCCAGCTTAGGATCCACAAGCAGACCCAATAGCAGACCTACCAAGCCTGCCCCCACAAATGCCAGAATCGTAAACTGAATCAATTGCGAACGAGCCTTTGACGCTTCGCGGTCCTTGGCCCGTTGCTCCTTACGACTAAGGGGCTGTTCGGTACTTTGGTCCGGTGTGACGGCAGCGCGATTTTTAGAGCGTTTTTTAGGCTTTTTGGAGGCCATAGGCTTTCAAAGAAGGCGGTACATGAGTAGGCAAGGCCCACTGATAGCAGTAAGGCTAGCATCAACTAAGTTTGCTAGTCTCAATTTACCCAAAGCTGGCCTGATTTATAGGCAAATCACCCCGGAATTAAATCAACCTTACAAGAACTTTTTATACAAGTTTCAGACAGCCTCAGGCTGAATTGCTAAATTTATGGCTTTGCGTACATCTTTCAAGCCGAACGACCATCCCCCCATACCGTCAGTGAAATTAGTTTATTTGTACTATTTACTTTTTTATTGACCTCTTCTGCCTCGGGGACTACGTTGGCAGCCAATCACTCAAGCTGCTTTTTTTGCGCCAGCAGCCGTCGCATCTCAACAGTTTTAGCCCATCGACTTCCTTCCCAGAGATCGAAACATACCTAGAGAGCTGGCATTGGCACTAGCATGGATTGTAGAGTTTTTCTGGAAGCTATTACGTCTGAAAGAACGCCCTCCCATTGCACCAATTATGGTCCATTTAATGGGTACAGAATTCTCGGTTGTAGATCGGAACTGGAGTTTAGACAAGCTATGGCATCAGCGATTAGAACGTGCCAGTTTTGAGTCAGAGCACGCTGGTCGGCATTATCATCTCGTAGAGCCTGAAAATCGTCTCGTTGCTAGGCAACTGGATCAGGACTGGGAGAATGCCTTACAAGTAGAACAACAGCTCAAAGAAGAGTATGAGAGATTTTCTCATAAACAACCTAAACAGCTCACGGATGAAGAAAAGAAACAGATTCTTCAACTCTCAGAATGCATTCCCACCTTGTGGTTTACCGAAACAACAACCCATACACAACGCAAAGAAATTGTTCGTCAAGTAATTACGAGTCTTACCACCTTTACCAAGTGCTCATTAATCTTCTCCCACAAGCCCAGCTTGACCCAACGACGATAATACTCATAGACGGTTGACCAGTTGGGCAAATCATGGGGCATCGCACGCCATTTGATACCATTATCGACCCAATACAAAATGGCATTCACGATCTCTCATAATTTGACTTCTTTAGGATGACCGACGCCCTGATGGACGGGGATTAATGGCTCAATTAAGTCCCACTCGTCATCGCTTAAATCTGAGGGATAAGGAAGACGGTTCATAACCTTCCTCCAGTATTAACAACACTGCTGGTCATACAAGGCCGAAAGGTGGGATATTCACTCCTTTACAATATTTTACGAACCCATTCTAAGAGCTGACTGGCTCACGGTTTCCGACCTACTTTACGTAAGTCCTATAATTATTTAAGAAGCACTGTATATCAAGGCTACGGGACACAATGTATGAAGCTGGAATTTGTGATTTTTTCTTTATGCAGAGTCTTTATAAAGAATCGATAAAGATGACAATACAGCTGTAGAATTAACCGCATTGTATAGATAGGATTATTTTGCAGTAAGGGTAAGCTTCATAAGCTTCAAATTTTAATAAAATATTGTTGCTTTTGAAAATTTACTCGATGCTGTTCTTTTTCTGGCTCTAATGCAGTTGTATTTCTGTGCAAATGCTTGATTAGCAACAATGATGTTGGAGGTATTTGAAAGTAATTAGGCCAGGGATAGTGCTGGAATAAGGGACACTCCAGCTTTCGCATTCTGTTTACGGTTTGCTACTCGTTCAGACTGATTCGAAGGATATCAGCGCTTGGACGTTAATAATCTTTCAGAATTCTGAAATCATACTTGTAAGAAGGTTGGCTATATGACATTTCGCTGGTCTCACTCTTATTTCAAGCTTGCAACTGCCGCTGCAGCGGTTTCAGGTGCAGCATTATTTCCAGTAGCGGCTAGCGCTGCGACTTTTGAGCTTATTGATGGCTTAATTAGTTTTACAGCTGAGGATATTCTGACATCAGTTCCAGGTGTGGATCTGATAGTTGAATCAGGCGGAGTTACCCCTGCAGCTGGTTTTGAACTCGGTCTAGAATTTGACGACACAACTGATTTTGTGTTTTCGGATGACAGTGACTTTACTTCCGTAAGTGGTTCGATTAATTTGGCTGGAGTCATTGGCAACACGCTTCTTCCATTGCAAGATTTCTCAGGTGTTACTTTTGAACCGACTGGTGGAAATATTTTTGCAGTTTCAGATAGCGTCATCGGTTTTCTTTTTAATGCAAGAGTAGATGATGTTATTGATGTAGGTGAGAGCTTAATTCTAGAAGGTGCGTTTGTAACCGAGCCAGGTTCTATATTGAGCGCTGACGTTGGCGTTAGGGATGAATTTGGCACATTCCGAATTGATGCTACAGCTGCAGCTGTTGATGATCCTGGCCCTGGTTCCGAGCCGTCCACTTCTGTGCCTGAACCTGGCACAGTATTTGCTCTCCTGGGAGCTGCAGGGGCCTTTTGGACAAGTAAGCGTAAGTAAACCGAAAGATTGGCTGGACTACAATCGGTAAATGCAAACGTCGATTGCTAGTCAGGCTAGCAGTTCTAAAGCTCTAGAAATATCCATCATCAAAGCAAAAGTCCTGTTTTCTGGAAGAAAGCAGGACTTTTTATGATTTAAAGCCGTAATTGCTTGTTGTAGTGATGGATAAAATTCCAAATCGCAGCAATATGATTATCGAGGCCGATACACGAGAGGTAACGATCCCCATAGCGCTTGAGCAGACTCGCCACTGCGATCACCAATATAGGCATCCAACGATCTCACGAGTTTCGGCATCCAACGCTAGCCACACCCATTGGTCATGGTCTTTGTCATCGACAAACGACCACAATTCATCCATTTGAACCGTTAGAGGATTGACGATAAACTGACGGCCACAATCACGGCATTTGTGGTTCTGTTTGCCATGACGAGTATGACCATTGAAACTAACCGATTCAGAGTGACAGCTTGGACAGGCAGGAATAGTGGTGGACATCCGATGGGCTAGGGTAGAGGCTTTTAAGGATGCTTTTTCGTTCTTCAGAGGACATCTCTGCTTTACTATCCTTAGCCTTTCCTAAAATGGACTAGCTAATAACCCAAACAACAAGACAATCGGAGACACAATCAATACCCACATAGCACTTTCTAAACCGATGTGGAGGGCAACAAAACCAAGCACCAACGGTGCTAAACCTCCCACAAGACCAAACAGATTGCTAAGGGTAACAACGGCACCGCTTTGTCCCGACATTGTCTTGTACAACTGTCCTTTAAGAATCGAGTACCAGCCTGCATTCAGGAAACCGAGACCTGCCAAAATGACATATTTGATCGTTAGAGAGGAGACTGTTAGAAAAGCAGGATAAAGCAGAAACACTAGAAAAACACTAACCTTCAGGTAGTCTAATCCACTGATTCTCTCCAGTAGGGGAATCAAAAGAATATCGCCCAACAGGCCAAACCCTAACCAAATAGCAAACGCAAAGCTAGCCTGGGTAGTATCAACCCCCACCACATCGACAAAGTAAAGCGCTACAAAACTACGGAATACATCCAACATCAGGTCGGAAAACTGCAGCAGTGTCAGCCAGCGTACTACATCAGGACGCTGTAATGCAGCAATCGCACAGCGGATGCCCTGCATAAAACTATGGGCCTGATGGTGGGATGCGGTCGCAAGGGGCGCGATCGCAAAAACACCGCGAGACCGCCACAGCAGCAGCGACATCAAACCAATCAGCACCGCCGGTACAAGCAATGCCCCGCGCCAGCTTTGGTTAAGTGCGATTGCACCGGCCAAAACAAAAGGTCCCAACACATTACCCACGGACCCTGCCAGTGTCCACCGCGCCATCATTTGCTCATGGCGACCAGGATTAAGGTCCATCAGGGTAGCCTGGGCAAAACTCACAAAACAGCCAGAAGCAGGCCCCAGCAGCGTTAACCCCACTAAAAACCAGGCAAAGGTCTGCCCCATCGAAAGAAAGAGCAGTTTTAAGGCAAACCCCAACCCACCAGCCAAGATCAATCGCCGCCGATGTCCCATATCGGCCCAGATGCCTAGAATAGGCTCAACCAGCTGACTGATCGTATTAGGCACTGCCAACAGCAAACCGATCTGAGCGTAGGATAGATTTAAATCCTGGCGAATCAGGGGCCAGGCTGGGTCCAGTACGCCCCCGACCAACTCATCCAACAGTTCAATCATCAGGAAGATCAGGGTCAAGCCCATCACCGTCCTGACAGTTTTTTGTTTAATTATCAATCGCATCGTGAATGTCTCCCATCGTTGTTCTTGTCCAGCACAAACAGGCCGGACCGGGAGGCGGAATCCACGAACAAAACTGTTGCCATACCCGTAGTCCAGGTATGGCTTGAGATTGGTGCGATTGGGAGCTAGAAAGTTACCAAGGAGAGAATGTCATCATTAATTTGGGATATGACTAAACAGATATCAACCAATCCATCCATGGACCGATTGCTAAATCAGGTTAGTCCACTATCGCGACTAACCTGACAGATGCCACAAGTATAGTTGTAGTACATTTCGTGGATAGGCTGGTAATCCTCACTGGCATGTTCGGTTTCTTAGAAACCAATTACCATGGGAACTCTCAACCTATCGCCCATAGCGTCCCGTGATGGTTGCTTCCGCCAGAATATGACCCCGCATTAAAAAGGACAGTTTGGCACCGGTCGTTTCTGGGCCAGTGGGTAAATTCTCCACATCCAGAGCATAAACGGTAACAATATACCGATGGGGGGTGTCCCCGACAGGTGGGCAGGCACCGCCAAATTCGCTAGCGCCATAATCGGTGTAACCTTGCTGAGTGTTGGTGGGCAATAAATTAACAGCGGGATTGCCAGCATCCTGGGGCAGGCCGTTTACATCTGCTGGAATATTAAAAACAAGCCAATGCCACCAGCCCACACCTGTGGGTGCATCGGGATCATAGATGGTAATTGCATAGCTTTTGGTACCAGCGGGTGCTCCGGTCCAGCTTAGTTCTGGAGATTGGTTTCCCCCTTCACAAGTAAAGCCTTGGAAGACCATAGACTGGGGTAATGTTGCGTTTTCAGATATTTGGGGACTGGTGAGTTCGAATGAATTAGCCAATGCAACAGATCTAAAACTAATAGCACCAAACAAAGCCAACCCAAATACTATTGTTTTTCTTAGCATAGGAACCAAAGCCTTTTAGAATTCGATGTTTTGATTATCGAGTCAGCTAAGGGTCTGTATCGATGCCGATCAGCTCAATCTTGCGCCTTAAAAGCTCAGGTTGTGGTTTTGCTAAATACTAGTGAATAGGGTCCACCCTACCAGACAAAACATCTGACGGATTTAACTGATAGTATTTACGAAACCGGGTGGCAAATCGAGACTGAGACTGATATCCACAGGCCAGAGCCACCTGGGCAACATTTTGATGGCCTTGTTCCAATAGCTCCATGGCTTTTTGCATGCGGGCTTCGTCTAGCAACTGGCGGTAGCTCAGGTTTGCGCTTTGTAGCCGACGTTTGAGGGTAGAAACGCTGATGTCTAGTTTTTGAGCTAATCGCTCCAGGGTCCAGTCATAGGCAAGATCGTTGCTGATTAGCGATCGCAAATGGGTCGAAAAGTCAGGATAAATGGATTGTAATAGCAGGTTTCGCGCATTGCTCTGTAGCAGGAGTAAAACCACTTCCATCAGACGATGCTGATTAAGCATTGTGGTTTGAGCGTGGGTTATGCCTCTCACCAAATGGAGTAATGCATCGGCCAGGGAAGATAATAACGAAATGCGAAAATCTGTTATTGAAAAATCGTTAGCAATAGAATGGGTTGATTGGGCGTTAGCGATTTCTGGATACGCTTTTCGAACCCGCTCTAGTAAATCGTTAGATAGCTCTAGAATCAGAGCAATGTATTCTCCGTGAGCTGTAGGCTGATTAATAACATCGAACGTTATGTGCGGGGGCATAACAAATAGGTCCCCTGCTACAAACGTTTGTGATTGCCCATTGGCATATAAAACTTTAGACCCAGTTAAAATGATTACCACGGCAGGAGAAGACAGTTTCAACGCTCGTATCGTCTCTCGATGGCGTACCACTAGCTTTGTTAATGTAGCCAGTGGTTGAACCACAGTGTTGCTTTTCAGTACCGCTGAATCAGACAGCAGTTCCTGCGCAGTTACCAAAAGTTGCTGACGAAATGTTTCTTTAAGCTTTTTGTCTAATACCTGAGACATGTATCGTCTGAGAATAATTTAGCATTTTCAAATATTGATAGTTTAAGATCTATTGAAAGCTTGTGCTTATCTCTACCAGGTAAAGAAGCTCATGGCGAGCAAGGCAACGTGGGTGTTTGGTGTCATAAAACTATTTCCACCTAGCTAACTACCTTACATAGTAGATTAGGTGGAAATATTTCTGCCTGATTCTACACGGCCTATACCATTTGTCCTTTTGCTAACCAAATTTGTGTGTTCACCGGGGCTTGGGCTTGGGCCAACATCGCTTTCAGCCGCTCTCCTTCTAAGATATCTTCTGTTAGTAATGTCTGGGCCATGGCGTCCAACAGATCATGGTTAAGCATGAGTATAGCCTTGGCCACCTCGTAGGCCTGATGCATTGACTGTTTCACCAACCGATCAATCTCTGCGGCGACCTCACCGCCCATGGGACGACGGGTAGTATCGCTACCGAGAAACTCTGACTGGTTGTTGGCAAAGGCAATGGGACCCAAGTCTGCAGACATGCCATACTGTGTGACTGCCCGCTCTGCCAGGTCTGTCGCCTTTTGAATATCGTCACTGGCTCCGGAGGATACTTTGCCAAACACCACTTCCTCAGCGGCGCGTCCACCTAACAGTGTCGTCAACTGCCCCCGCAGTTCATCTTCTAACATCAGGTAGCGGTCCTCTTCGGGAGTCTGCATGGTATAGCCCAGGGCACCTTTACCACGAGGCACAATGGAGATTTTGGCAACCTTAGTCCCGCCGGGCATAAGGGTCCCAACGATGGCATGGCCCACTTCGTGGTATGCCACGGTTTGGCGTTCAATGGGGGAGAGAATGCGCGATTTTTTCTCTAACCCGGCAATTACTCGCTCCATGGCTTCGTAAAAGTCAGTCATAATCACGGCTTCACGATCGTTGCGGGCTGCCAGTAGAGCCGCTTCATTGATCAGGTTGGCTAGATCAGCACCGGCAAAGCCAGAGGTTTGGGTTGCGATCGCACCTAAATCCACATCCTCTGCCAGAGATACTCCCCGAGAATGCACCTTCAGAATCTCCAACCGACCGCTGCGGTCAGGACGATCCACCAATACCTGGCGATCAAACCGTCCCGCCCGCTTCAGAGCAGGGTCCAAAATCTCAGGCCGGTTTGTCGCCCCGATAAGAATCACACCGCTATTCTCATCAAAGCCATCCATTTCCGTTAGCAGTTGGTTTAAGGTTTGTTCCCGCTCATCGTTACCACTGTGGGGACTTCCCCCACCGCGAGACTTACCAATAGCGTCTAGCTCATCAATAAATACAATGCAGGGAGCCTGCTTCTTTGCTTTGTTAAACAAGTCACGTACACGGGAGGCACCCACACCCACATACAGCTCTACAAACTCTGATGCAGCTACGCTCAAGAATGGCACATTGGCTTCTCCGGCTACTGCCCTAGCCAGTAGGGTCTTTCCTGTTCCCGGTGGTCCCACAAGCAGCACGCCCTTGGGTAGCTTGGCACCAATTTTGCGATACTTGGCACCATCCTTGAGAAAATCAACCACCTCTTTTAGCTCTTGCTTAGCTTCATCCACACCAGCCACATCGGCAAACGTTACAGTTGTTTTGCTGCCATGCTTGGGTCTGGTAGGACTGGGACTGTAGGTTCTAGCCTTAGTCTTGCCTACACCCATCACATTGCCGCCAGGGCTATTTTTAAGTGCCCAGGCCAGAGTGCCCACCAAGGCCCCAGTGGAGAGCAACAACCCCATTAAACCAGCCACAGCACTGGCATTATTCGGCGGGGTAACCATATCCACCTGATACTGACGCAGCAATGCAGGAATATTATCGGTATTGCCCACAGGCTGGGTGGTGTAGAAACGTTTAAACCCAAAGGCAGGCTTAAGGCTGTAGTCAATCCGATTGGGTCTCAAGGTCACTCGCTGAACCTTTTGGGCTTTTACCTGCTCAACAAAAGTGCTGTAGGTCGCATGTGCTATGGTTGCCGTCTTCATGGTTGATGTCTCTTGCTGTGGTTCTCAACAACCTGATTATGCAGCGAGACTTTTAGGAAAAGAAGACGAGGTTACCCTACTTTTTTGTCTCTTCAATTATTTGGAACCCTCTCTATACGGTTACCCTAGCCGACATATTCGGTTTTCCGAAGAGAATGCTGTACTTTACTCGCGATGGACCAAAACGGTATGAGTGAAGCCGAACTAATCTATTGGATTACCGACCAGCCAGCCAGCGGATTTTACTGGTTCATCTACGATCCAATAATTGGGCAACAGATTTTGAGTGGTGTAGTTACCGAACGAGCGTTTTAATTATTGCTATGACATTGACCGCCGCTTGCGATACGCATACTGCCCATGAATATTGACGGAGTAGGGCACGGCGTAGGTAAGCAATCCAGCCAGCCAGCGGGTGGGCGTCATTTTGCCATTGGCCAGGGCAGGACCGTGGTTGATGCTAAAAAGGATGGTGCCGACGATCAGGGCAACTTTGGCAGCACTGGGTCGGAGGTCACGGTCGGTAAGGGCGGAGAAGTAGCCTTTCATAGCAAGCAAACCCTGGTAGCAACGTTTTCTTTCAGTAGATGATTTAAAAATTAACACAAAAATGTAGCGAATTAAACAGTTTTTTGACACTGGCTAGCTTTGCCTTCTAGCTGAATGGCGGTGACGTCTTACCGGATTTTCTTAGTCAGAAATCAGAGTCATACGATTGATTAGCCGCTTAATCGCCCTTGGATACCCTGGTTCCATCTCCATGGCAGGCATTTCATGTTCATCCAGCACCGCCTGAATCCGCCCATAGGCTTCTGGTAGGTGGTCAAAGGGAATACCCGGAAACGCATGGTGCACCGCATGATAGTTAAGCCCGCCCATTAACCAACCAAACCAGTGTGCGGCCTGCAAATTTCGAGAAGAATATAGCTGCGTCAGTTTATGACTACCTATCTGACGCCATAGACCATAGTGTTCTAAATGTGCCCGAGTTTGAGCGATTACCCCAACAACCCGCTCTAAACAAAGCCAAAACAACAAATACCGCCAAACACTTCCATGGGAAAAAATAACAACCCCGATCAGACAGGCTTGTACTATTCCCATACCCAACAGATCGGCGACCAGCTGAAACCTGAGCCGAGGCAACAGATCTTGGAATCGCCGCCCACCCATTAACGTTTTCACAATAATCCCAAATCCACCCAAAATAAAGATATCAATCACCCACTGATGGCGCATATACCATTGCACCAGGGGCGATGCTTGCTGGTATTCTTTTTCAGTCCACTGCACCCGTTCTGGATCGCGTAAATCTAACCCATTCCAACCATGGTGCAAACGATGCAGTTCTGAATACACACCTACCGGCCACAGGATAGGCCAGGAGATAATGCGCGCCAATGTCTCCTCGACAATCGGCCAGCCCAAAAGAGTATGGTGAATCGCATCGTGGGTGCAAATTAGCCAGAATGCATAAAACACTCCAGCCAGCACAGTCCATCCCCAAAAGCCGATCTCAACGTGCGCTGTCCATGCCAGGGTCATGCAGCTGAGAACCACGATTCCTAAAACCATAAAGCGCCAAAAACCTACCCAAAAATTCACAGACTGCAGATCACTAACGGCTGCTTGTAAGGCTTTATTAGGCACCGTTGGTCGCCAGCAGGCATCGGTCATAGTTTTGCGCGCTTGGTTGGTTAAACTTACCATTATACCTAGCTCCATTTCTGTTGACGTTTGGCAACAAAAAACCATACGCCAATTGGCTCGAACGGATAGCCCCATGGCGTTTATAGTTTGCCTATGCTACCAATGTATGTCTAAAAAATGAAGAAATTATGAGGTGAGGGGGGATTCACTGACTGTAGTCTTTAAATAGGTTAAATGATGTTGGTTTCTGCAGGTGTTTTCCAAAGACCATAGCGTTCTGCTACATCCAGAGAAATGTCTGGGAGATTGTTCAACAGCTCATCCCAGGTATTGTATGTGTGCAATGCCTCCACTATAATTTTTAGGGGCTCTGCAAGAATTGCTGGAAAATTTGCCTCTTCAAAAAACTTTAACTTAAATGCTAATTGTTCTTGAGGCGGTATAAACTGTGCATCTACACCGTCACGATTGCCCCGAGCATCCACACGATACCAGCCAGTTTCAGGCAAATAAACTGCATTTAACCCATGGAGACAATAGGGGGCACCTTGTTCATTTAGGCTTAGACGCTGATAACAAAACCCGGTGGGAATTCCATTAGCCCGCAGTAAAGCCGCTAGTAGATGACTTTTGGCGTAGCAGTAACCTGTCCGATAGTGTAATACATCTGAGGCTCTACAGGTTAATGGATTTGTCTGATAGTCATAACTGTGGCGAATTTCATCCCGCACCCATTGAAAACAGATTTTGGCAATTTCGTTTGCAGTCTCAGATTTGCTACCTAAACGCTTAGCCAGGTCGAGAATGTCTGGATGTTGCCAGTTAATGATATCGGTTACCCGTAGATGCGCATTTAACAATGTTGAAACAGTCATATGAGTCTCAGTCATCTACTGACTTAGGAAATAAGGATTTTATCAGGTCCAAAAATATATTTGCAGAATTGAATCTCTTTTCCTTAAGAGCAATTTCTTACGGTGAATTTGTGCCAGAGTAAGGTATAGATGGGCACCAACTCAAAGCGAAACGTTTCCGAAGTACACATCATTTTGCACGTTTCCCCAAGAATAGGAGTTAGAACCTAGAAGTCTAGCCCCTTCTAGGTTCTAACTCCTATCTTCTACATTCCTACTTAACCAAAATTTCTCGGCTTGAGTGGATACCTGTGTAGATGCTTAAAAGTTTAGCCTTGAGACGATTTTAATTATCAACCAATATATGCATGGATACAGGTTAGCAAATGATTGAGAGCAAAGGGTTTGGTGACATATTCATTTGCTCCTAAAAGTAAGGCCTGATCGCGGCTATCGTCGTCGTCTAAGGCCGTCATTGCAATTATGGGTACCTGTAGCCTCTGAGCACGAATTGCGCTGATGACAGACATGCCATCCAGTTTCGGTAACATTAAATCCAATACGATCAGATCGAATTCTCCTGAAAGAGCTAAGTGCAACGCTGTTTGACCATCTCTGGCTACTTGAGTATGATGCGTTGTTTTTTCAAACCTTTTCAATAACAAAGTTACAATTACAGGGTCATCCTCAGCGATAAGAATACTTGTCATTGTATTACTTAGAAATAGTTTAGAGCGTTGTGTCTAACTACCAATGTACGTTGTTAGGTCATCGTTTCAGAATTATTTAGCTATTTGGCCCATAGTATATGCGTAAACTACGAAATAATAGGGAAGCCCCACAAAACAGGCCCCGTCCCCGACAGGCGATCGCCTCCAATGCCGAGATACCCTGCCAAGACACCCCGGTAGTTCACGGACAGGTTTTCCACATCTAATCATTGGCAAAAAATGATAATCGTTCTCGTAGGCCACCTGAAACTGTAGCTGAAAATTCAGGACCACACGTTCAGGTTACAAGTTGGTCTGTAAACTCAGAATCTCTCCTGACTTACCTATGGGCTCATCATAATTCTGACCTAAGCCAAAATAAAAATTGCCATCCAAATATTCAAAAGCACGGACTCGGTTGCGGCTTTTAAACTTAAGAACTTCTTGCCAACGTCCAGGCTCAACTGGGTTGTCAGTTTTGTACACATACACAACAAACTTATTGTTGGCAATTTTCCGGTTGGCCACAACATAGAGTGCTTCGTCAATAACAAGCACATCTTCACCCACTGATTTACCATCCGGAAAGCTAACTTCGAATGGCGCGACCCCAGGTGCTGGCTTGACGTAAAAGCCAATAGAGTTCATATAGGCTTGTTTGTAATTTTCATCATAATAGGAGTAGGAGCGCGCTGGATAAACAAGGGCATCTTTATACTCGATGGGATGCCAGGGACGGTAAATCACATAAAAACCCTGTTTTCCCCCTTGCTGTTCAAAGTGGGATTGAGGAATAAATTCGCTATTGCTGAGTGTGGGATCTAACTCAAACGCGTTTGTCTCAGGATTAAAAACAGCAATTGTCCCTGACTCATTAGCTGAGTCTTTTAGCAACGATGTAGGTGCATAAATTTTCCCTTGATAGGGAAATACAGAGAAAAACCAGTTAAACTCTTCATCTGGTGGATTTTCGATACCCGCTTTCTGAAAGGTCTGCCCATAATCATCAGTCACTGCCATTGCTGGCTTGGATAGGTCTTTGGTATGGCGATTATTACCCACCAGCAATACCTTGCCTGTATCCAATTTAATCAGATCTCGTACATGGGCTAGTTCCACAGATGTAGACTGCAAGAGCTGCCAATTACCGTCGACATTGCGACGATAGAATTTATGGCTGTCGCCTTCAATCGCATCAGCTGCCGGAATATAGAGTTGCTCATCAAAGATACGAAAAAGCTCAATTGCTTCTTCGTTGACGTTACCTTCTTGTTCAAATTGCTGGGTAGCTGGATTGTAAGCCCAAATATTAATTGGTCCGCTATTTTCTACTGTACTCCCTCCGGCAACATAAATCTTATCGTCAAAAGCTTTTAGGTCCCAAACGTTGAGAGCACGCCCACTGTGACCATCTGAAGCAAGAGGATTACCTAATCTGACCAGGGCATTCTCTGTTTCGGTTGGCTTAGACCAAAAGAGCAGGTTGTCCAGTACCGGAAACAGAACAACCATTGGTAGTACTAACAAAGTTGAGAACAATATTTTTTTTGCGGCCATTAACGGATTGTCCTATCGGTTCTCTTCAATCACACCATTGGTATGACCTGACGGTCGCACTTCTGAGCACCACGGCTAGTCCCAGTAAACGCAGTCAAAAGCCTAAGGGCAGGCCAAAATCCTGGTTGAATCACGTCTTGCTCAAACAATACCCGTTCCAGCCGTTCCATATCTACCCATTCAGTCAACGGTAGCGCCTGGCGATTCGCTTGAAATTTAGTTCGTATTATGTTTTTCCAGGTTTCTGCAATGTCAGCTTGAGAGGTGCTTAATTGGGCATCTACAGCCACTTCTTGCTTTGTTTTATTCCATCGAACTTGGTCAGGTAGCAGATCTGCTGTGGCTAAGCGAAACAAATAGCGCTTCCAACCCTCCTGAAAGAACATATCAACTGGAATACCCAGGGCAAATTCCACGATTCGTCGATCTAACAAGGGGTAACTATACACCGACTGGGTCTGGCCACCACTGATGGCCCAAGACTCCATTCGATTGGTAAGATGGCCATTCGCCAGGAGCAGGCGCTGGTTTGTACGGACGCCTGCTCGCTCTCGCAAAAGGACAGGGAGTTGAGGCAACGTTTCTTCACTAGACTGAACTTTCTGGAGTAATTGAGGGTGAATATAGGCAGACTGTCCGGCCGGTTGATAACCAATATGGTTCATTAAAGGCCATCGAGTCACTAAGGCATCGGGTAGTAACGGCAACAGTATCTTGTCAACAACCTGTTGTCTCATGCCTAACCCATGTAACTCGCCCCGGTGTTTTAATTCTTGATACAGAGTCCACCAATGCCCTTGGAGAAACAGTTCGGCAAAATATCCTCGGCCATTGAAAGAAATTGCTTCATCGCCACCCCAACCTGAAAGTACCACTCGCGTCTTCTGATTCGTGATCTCAGCCTGCACTTTTTGCTCAAAATGCATCATTTCCGTGGGCTCAGTAATAAAGCTCCGAGACCAAACATTGATCATGTCTTGCCCCGTTAAGGCGACATAATGGCAGTCAATCTTTTCTCGGTGGCAAATCTCTTCTATCAGCCGTCGCTCATCCTCTGGAGTCGTTATATCTGTGGTCAGCGGCGGCGACCAGGAAAATCCTCTTAAGGCTTGCCCCTGGGTGCGCAAGGCACGGGCCGCAATGACGGCTATCGTAGAAGAGTCTAGTCCACCACTCAGGTGTGCTCCGACCGGGAAAGCGGAACGGAGTCGACAATGAACGGCTTGATCCAGTAAGTCGCGGAGCATTGCTGCATAGTCGGCTTTAGATTCAAGGCGAATTTCAGGTATTGCCTCAGTAGACCAGTAGCATTGAATTTTTTGTTGCGTAGGGGTAAGCGTAAGGCAGTGAGCTGGCGGTAGTTTATGAATGCCCTCATAAAAGGTTAGACTCTTTTGGGCAAACGTAATGTCTTCCTGCTGCAGAAATGCAGCCAATAGGAGTTCATTTAACTGGTGTGGCACCTCAGTAGTAGCTAACAGGGCCTTTAGATCACTGGCAAATAGGAAGCACCTTGGTGAACTGTGGTAAAAAAAGGGTCTGACCCCAAAAATATCACGGGCGCAAAAAAGTTTCTGCTGGCGGCCATCCCAAATGGCAAAGGCAAAATCTCCCAGCAAATGCTGGGGAGATTGATCGCCCCACTTGATGTAAGCCCGCAAAATCAATTGGGTATCGCTTACGTGTCGGCCCACAGTTGGGGGAATAGCCAGGGCCGTAAACAGTTCATCTCGATTATCTAACCGGGCATCTGCTGTAATCACCAGTTCGGTTAACCCGTCCTGCCAGGGTACGCTCTCATGCAAAGACTCTGGGGTAGTATGCAGCATCTGATGCCCTAGGGCTGCTGAGCCCTCTTGCCAGAGATGTGAGCCATCTGGACCATAGGCTTCCAGGGCTGCCATCATCTGCTCCAGAGCTTGTGCTGCCACAGGTTGTCCGTCAAGATGGACGATGCCGCAAATGGCACTCATCAGCTTTTCTCCGCGAATAAAATTATGCGATGCTGATGGGCTGTCTGTAATTTCTGAAGCATCGAGAAGAAAGGAGGGATGACCCAAAACGAAACAGCATGTCTAGCCATGGTTCTGAAAAATAGTCATCCCTCAAACCAAAGCTCGTGAAACCTA
>JBCCXQ010000018.1:0-48867 GCA_039191365.1 Cyanobacteria bacterium P01_F01_bin.13
TCATAGGTAAAGTCCACGTGTCCAGGGGTATCAATCAAATTCAACACATACTGCTCACCATCGTCGGCATTGTAATTCATCCGAGCCGCCTGCAGCTTAATGGTGATGCCCCGTTCCCGCTCCAGGTCCATGGTATCCAGCACCTGGGCTTTCATATCCCGCTCGCTAATGGTTTTGGTATCCTGCAGCAACCGATCGGCCAGGGTGGACTTTCCATGATCAATATGGGCAATAATCGAAAAATTACGAATGCGAGATACGGGTACGTCGGTCATGGAAAGAGAAACTCGAATGACAGATTATGGAAGCGCTTAGCTTATCTTAATGCTTTGCCTCAATACTTTGCTTATCTTGAAAACGACTCAGGTATTTTAACGGGCTCTCTTCAGGGAGTTTGATCGTCTATTAAATCTATGTTGCTATGTCAACATTAAATCTACCTGCATATCGCATCCGTGCATTGCCCCTGTGTATTGAAAAGGTTACTGCCAAGGGATGACCATTGATAAATCCCGTGACAAGATGAAAGATAACCTTGATGGCTTACTTACAGACAACGCTGACATATTGGATACTACTTAAATCAACAGCATTTACTAACCTCTTAATTTCAAGGTATTCCAGGGAGTCGGAGGAGGATCTGTAATATCACTGACAAACCAATATTGGTATAGATGTTTCTGATCTAGATAGGGCAAACTCGTAAGCAGTTAAAGAAAGGGCCCACGATTTTCCGGATTATGCGATCGCAAGTGACAGCTGACTCAGAACCTATGGTCGTTCCCGCCACAGTTGATAATTCGCCTGATAATTCGTCCCTCGAAGTCATCCATGATTCTCATGGCCAAATCGTTGCTATCCATTGGCCCCATACGATTCAAGCAGACTCTGATCGCTATCTGCATGAATCCATTAGTAAGTTATTTGGCCCTGTTGCCGTTGCGCCTTATCTCCAACGTGTTGCCCAGGTACTTGCTGACAGCCAACCCCAGCGTTTCCAATGTGTTGTGCGTTGTGGTCTACATCCAGTAGGGCTGGACTTTAGCCTTTTTCTAGTCGAGGTGCCTAACGAACCTGACCGTAAATATCTCAAAGGACAAGGGTCCATCCTTACGGTTTCTGGTAGCGCAAGCATGCCTCAACACTTAAGTACTATGGGTATTGTGGCCCCTCCACAATCCAATGGTCAGGCCGGGCTCTTAGCAAACCTGTCAAATTATCATGGCGTTCTAACAAACATCGCCTCAAATATTCGTAAAACCTTAGAACTCAAGACAATTTGGCAACAAACCGTAGACGGATTAGGAAGTCTTTTAGATCTGCACCGTTGCTTAGTATGTGACTACTCAGTGGCGATGCAAACCCTCAATGTGGTAGCTGAATTTCACCAGCCTGAACTACAGCCATGTTTGGGGCAAACTTTTGATTTGGTTAATAAATCAGATTTTCGCTGTACCATCAACACGCTCAAACCAGTCCTTTCAGATTTTGAGCGTAAGGATACTGATGACGGGCCTTACACTGTTTTGACCATGGCCACCTGTTATCGTGATGAGCCCAACAGTGTCTTATTGCTACAAATGCCACCGGAGCGTCCCTGGCACCCCCTAGAAATTGAGCTTGTGAATGAGCTGACTGATCAAGTCGGCACTGCCATTGCCCACGCTAAGTTATTTGAAGCAAGCTGCACGCTGGCAGATGATTTGCAACGGGCTAACGAAAAACTCATTGATAAAAATGACGAGCTAGAAGAAGCCAGACGCTATGCAGAAGAGGCTTCTCGCCTTAAGAGTGAGTTCTTGGCGAATACATCTCACGAACTACGGACACCGCTCAATGGCATGATTGGCTTCTTGCGACTGGTACTCGATGGCATGGCCGATGATCCAGAAGAGCAGGAAGAATTTATCGAAGAAGCTCATAAATCGGCCCTACACCTTCTTAATCTCATCAATGATGTCCTGGACATCGCCAAGATTGAAGCAGGCAAAATGGAAATTGACCTGAGTGCCATCAGTCTGCAGGAGCTATTTTGCGATGTAGAAAATTTCACCCGGCCCCAGGCAGAACAACGGGGACTTTACTTCGATATGAAACTGCCTGCCACGCTGGATGAAATCAAGCTGTATGGTAACTATCAACGGATTTTACAAGTCCTACTCAACCTCATTGGCAACGCTATTAAATTTACTCCTGAGGGGGGGGTGACCATCAGAGCGGAGGTCAAATCTCAAAATGTGCGCTTCCAAGGCCGAG
The DNA here is from genome assembly GCA_039191365.1 of Cyanobacteria bacterium P01_F01_bin.13. Taxonomy (GTDB): domain Bacteria; phylum Cyanobacteriota; class Cyanobacteriia; order Phormidesmidales; family Phormidesmidaceae; genus Leptothoe. Next base: position 2,257 of record JBCCXQ010000018.1, read on the forward strand.
TGTGGCCTGGACACATTAAGATTAGCGTCGAGGACACAGGTATTGGCGTCTCACTAGAAAAGCAAAATCGGCTATTTCAAACCTTTAGCCAGGTGGATGGGGAAAGAACCCGACAATATGGCGGCACTGGCCTGGGGCTGGCAATTTCCCAGCGTCTTATTGAAGCCATGGGAGGCAAGGTGCAATTTATCAGCATGGGCGAAGGTCTGGGTTCCACAGTTACGTTTACAGCCATTTTGTATCAGGAGCCCGTAATTATGGCAGAGACCGAAGGAAAACAGCCTGCATAAATTGAATGCCTTGAAGTTATAGATATTTGGGACGTTCTTGCTGAGCCACATTGAGCTGAGCTGCCAAGGTATCCCACTTTTCAGCCTCAATCAGGTCAATGATGCTGCCTAACTGATGACGGTATTGATGTAGTACCTGCAGAAGGGCAACACGGTTATACTGCGCCATCATGGTTCCTAATTCGGGATTTCCTCCACCTACTCGACTGGTGTCATAAAAACCACTACTAGCTAAGTTCTGAGCCAAGGCTTGTACATCAATATCGGGCTCATTCAAACATGTGTGCAGCAAACTAGCACTGACCATCACCGGTAAATGGGAAATGGCTGCCACTGCCTGGTCATGGGAGGTGGGTGTTGCTGTGTAGATGCGAGAGCCAAGTTGGGTTGCGATCTCAACTACCTGGTCTACTGCTATTGACGATGTCGTTTCAATCGGTGTAACCACATAGGGGCGTTGACGAAATAATCCGGCTTCAGCTGCCGCCAGTCCTGACTCTGATTTGCCTGCCATCGGATGGCCACCCACAAAATTAGGCCACAGCTGGGTGGCTGGTGCCACTATTTTCCCTTTCACCGAGCCTACATCCGTCACTATTGCTGACTCAGATAAATAAACTGCTAGCTGCTCTATGGTCGGCAAAATCACTGCCATCGGGGTACAGACAAAAACCATGTCCACATCAGCCATAACAGCAAGATCGCAGTCAGCCTTGGTAACCATGCCTTGCTCCATAGCAGCATTGACCGTAGCCTGACGTCGAGCCACACCATAGACGGTATAACCCAGCCGCTTCAAATCCAGAGCCAAGCAACCTCCAATCAATCCCAAACCCACAATCCCAATAGTGTACGTCCGCTGGGCTTTGGCATTAATGGGTATCGGTGACATGGGGCAAAAACTCAATGTGTGACCAATGGGGAAAAATAAAACCGTCGCTAGCCTATAGCCTATCCACAGGCAACAGCCAAACACTTCAAGGGAGTATGTCACAATGAGACACAACTTAGCGATGTTGCCGAGTTGCAAGATACATGTTCTGAGGAATTCTGATTAATAGAAGCTATTTCAAAGCGATATTCTCGTCAATAGCAACTGCATTTAGTCCATTTATCCAGTCATAGTAAGAGTCACAGCAAACGTGATCGAGGCAGAGGTTCACCAGCTACTTCGGGATTTTTTACGCCAGCAGGGCCATATGCAGTGGCCCCATCATTTAACGATGGCACGCCTGGTGGCCAGAGCTCTGCGTCTAGGTCGTAGCGCTCTACTGCAAACGGGTAGCACCGCAGCCTATCGAGGGCGCTATCGCCTGAGCTATCTGATGCCTGCTCTCGTATGGCCTGGGCCGCTAGTCCTGGTTGTATCCCATGCGATCCATCAACAGCTGATCCAAGATGAGATTCCGACTCTTCTGCAAACTGTACCGACCATCAAGTCTATTCAAATCGGTGATCAATGGCCGAGTGCAACATTTCAAGGCATCCTCATCACCACACCCGATGCCTGGTTCTCAGCTCAGTTGCTAGCTACAGACAAAACCCAACAGCTACATCCTACTGCCAATGCCTTTCCACCCAAAATCGTTACTCTCATTGACGGTATTGATTCCTTAGTTGAGTGGTCACGGGCTCAACTTACCCATAGCCTTGATGACGCCGATTGGCATCAGCTGGGGTTAGCATATCCATCGCAACAAACTGCGATTCGAGATTTACGAGTCAAGCTAACGCACCTTGCCTTCCAGCATCCAGCTAACCCTTACAGCTGCTACTTAGCTAACACCGAAGAACAAACGCTACTCACTGAACTTTATGGGCAATTAGCAGAAACCCCTCTGGGATTAGACGCATTACCCATTGCCTGGCATGACTTTCGACAGCATTCAAATTGCGATGACAGCATGACCTGGCTAGAGCTTAACCGCGAGTCAGGTCAGCTCACCATTCGATGCGCTCCCGTTAATTTGGCAGAAATGATGGCTCCGATTTGGCAACGCCAGCCAGTGGTTTTGATCGGTGCATCTGTAGATGAAGAAGCTAAGGCAGGAAATTACCGTCAACGTCTGGGATTAGACGATCTTACTTGCCTAAAATTCACCCCCGATCGCCAGCAGGATGGAATCCAGCTTTACATCCCAGATCAGTTGCCAATGCCGAATAGCCATCAGTTCCCCAATGCAATTTTGCAAGAGATTCGCAAGCTGCTGCAGTTACCAGAAACTCGTACTCAGCCAACTGTGATTCTCGTGGGAGATAATCCTCTCAAAACTCAAATCGGCTCAATTTTAGCGGCAGAGTATGGTTCTCGCGTCCAGGTTGAGAGACCAGCGTTACCGACAAATGGCATTTTGGTAAGCGGCTGGGAATTTTGGCAGGATTACCGACTCCGATGCTCACCACCAGGGTTACTGATCATCACTACACTACCGATCCCTTCCCTGGAAAATCCGCTGGTCGCTGGCCAAGTGGCTTATTACAAACGTCTACGTCAAGACTGGTTTCGATTATTTTTACTCCCCGAGGCTTTACAGACTCTACAGCTTGCGATCGCACCCATCAGCGCTCAGCAAGGAAAAGTGGCCCTCCTCGATAATCGAGTCAACCATCGCAGCTATGGGCGCACTATCCTAAAAACTCTTAACCCTATCGCCCAAAGCACATATTTAGATCCAAGCTGGCTAACTCCCATAAATCAAACGCTATAATCATTCAAAGCTTTTAGTTGAATAGGAATCATGGGAGAAGCGAAGCGGCGACAGACACAATTGGGCGAAAACTACGGCAAGCCTAAACGTATTCTTCCTTGGCTTCCTATCACTAAGCAACAATCCACTACCTTTGTCGCCTGGAGCACTCGTGGAGCATGGGCTGGTATAGCCCTTATGGTTGTTCTATGGTTGACCGTCAGATTTATCGGCCCAGCATTTGGATGGTGGACTCTAGCTGAGTAAACCAATCATCTAAGTCGAATAATCAAGCCGGACGAATACTCAGACATCTAATTTTTTAGTAAAACCGTTACAAAGAGAACTATCCACCTGGACATATCGGCTTAATGTTAATACGGCATGGCTAATGTCATGGTTTAATAACCACCAATCAAGTGATAGTTCACAGATGTTCCTGAGTTATTAGCAACATTTTTTATTGTTTTGTTGACTAATAGAAGGATTTCTAATGTCTGTGCCTTCTTACCTCTTAAGGTGGGTAACTTGAACACATCCCTCTATAGAGAGTCAAACCCTCTTTAAGTGCCATCTCATCCTGAGAGAAATGAACCTCCTTCATTTTCTGGCAAATATATAGTTATCATCCGCACGGATGAGCACTTGTATTGAGGAGTTTCAGCAATTTTCTACCTGAATTATCCCCATCAAGGTGGAAGGTTAAGAATAACTAATTGGACACTTTACAAAAAACATTAAGCAAAATTTAAGATTCAACCTTACAATGTGACCGGTGGGAAGGAGAACGCATATGTTTGTTCGACTTGCAGAGCAGCACCGCCAATTCGTAAAAGATTTGGTCCTAAATCTAAAAGCGCTAGCGATTGTCCTTGAAAATCAGGGTTATCTAGCGTCTTGTTACACCTGCGGTGATCAGCTCAATAGTGCTTCGTTTATGGTCAGCCTTGGCAATGACCATTTGATTCGTTTCTTGGTTTCAGATTACGGCATCACTTGGACCGAGATGCGTGATGACAGAGAGCTCATGAAACTTGAGGGAGCTGAAGCAATTAATCAGCTTCAAGAACTAGCTAATCTAGTGAAGTATCGTATTCAACCTGTTGAATACCAGGTTGCGTATCGCTCTGCGTAGCTGACACCTCCAGGAGCTGCAGGTTAAGTCACTGTAGTTTATGCTACAAAGTAAAGAGCAACAGTGACTGCACTGAAGGCCAGCAAGGCTCTCTTTTTATTTTGTCAACTATTTTTTGTCTGGAGCTTTGCGATTGAGTTGGAAACATAGATACATAAACGCCAATTCGGTAAAGCTCCATTACGTAACTCAGGGAAGTGGCAAGCTCTTGATCTTGCTTCATGGCTTGTTTGAGTTTTGGTATTCTTGGCGTCATCAACTACCATCCTTATCTCGCCAGTTCAAGGTGGTTGTACCAGATTTACGGGGTTATAACGATTCTGATAAACCCCGCAATGGTTATGATTTGGAGACCCTCAGCACAGATATTTCTGCATTAATCCATTCATTGGGCTACGAAAAAGCACATATCGTGGGCCACGATTGGGGCGGAACGATTGCCTGGTATCTTGCACGTCGTTTTCCAACCAAAGTAGATAAGTTAGCCGTACTGAGTACCCCCCAGCGCTGGCAAAACGTACTTACCCATGGAATTTCCCACAGTTGGGAGCATGTGCAACGTAATTGGCACTTATTGGCTTTACAAACACCAGGTTTACCTCAATGGTTGATCCGAGATAATTTACCGTCCCTACTGACTTATCTATTCCAGCAGCAAGTTGTTCGCAAAAGCGCATTTACTCAAGCAAATGCCGACCTTTATCAAGCTGCCTTGCAAAAGCCAGGTGTTATCCCAGCTTTATTACAGCATGCGCGTTATTGCTTCAATATGAATGACTGGATAACGAGTTGGCTAAGTCCATCACGACAGCTTAATCATCCTGTAAGTTTACCGACTCTGATTATGTGGGGCGAAGACGATAACTTAATCCCAGCAACCGGCATTTTTCCCCAAGGTTTATCCAGTGAAACCGTTATCAGACGTTCAATTCCCGACTGTGGCCACTGGATTCAACAAGAAGCCCCTCAAAGCGTAAATCGTGAATTGATACAGTTTTTAGGCTAACTCTGACGTTATGGACAGAGGCTTATTAACGTCTTCCAACTCAAGAAAACTCCGGTTAAAACATTACGAAAAAAGTAAAAATTGAGCATCTATTTTCGGACCTTAATGTCCGGAAGGTTAACCATTTTTTTACAATTTATCCGGTCAACTTCAAGGTTGTATGGAAATACGATAACGTAACCCATATTCCTCGAATCCTGACCAATACTAGAGCTGGAAACCCATTTTTTGAATCCATATCGTCACCCAATTAATAGGGCTCAAACTAAACGTTCTGTTTGAACATTTTTATGGCTTATCCAAACAACCTAGCTGAATATCGCATGATGTTCTCTGCTGAAGACGAAGCAGAAATTGAATCTAAGCTGGGCCTATTTCAGACTTTTTCAAAGCTATATGAGCATGATCGCCATCTCTTGGATGACATGATCGCTATTGATTTCAATGCTCAATTGCCGATAGCCAACTATATTCAAAGTGTGATTTGCGATCAGCAAATTCATATTATTAGCAATCTAGCGACTGGTAAATCTAAAAGTTTTTACTCATCTGATGGCTTGTGGACAATTGGTCGTGACCCACGTCAATCAGATATTGCTGTTCCTGATAAGCGATTATCACGTTGCCATGCTGCGTTACAGTACAGCTTAGACCATGGGTTTGTTCTATCCGATTTAGAGAGCACCAATGGCACCTACGTTAACGGGGAGAAACTCAAACGGATGTACGCACTGCGTGATGGCGATCGCATCCGGATTGGCGGCTCCATATTTCATTTCTTTAACTGCAACGATATGAGTCAGACGGACATCCCTAACGATTCAACAGACAGTACAGAAGGTGGCAAAACTCTCCACTAGAGTATTTTCAGTTTGCATATGGCCAATGTTCTAGTGCACTAGGACATTGGCAGGTCAGGTTAGCCCTATAAATCAAGGGATGTAGAGATCACTCATGATCTGACTAATCTGCCTGACTAATTTGACAGGCACGATAGCATCATCAATCCAGACTCAAAATCAGCCATTCTGTAGAGGCTCCCCTTGTGGGCGTCCTGGTGAGTTCTATTTTGTCTTCTTCTCAGCCTTCGGCTTATCAGGTGCTGTTTCATCAACTATGTCGGGAGAAGCTGAATTATCAATCTGCAAAACTTCACGTAGTTGCTGCTCAATCTCAGCAGTGACCTCCGGGTTATCAACTAAGTAGCGAATTGCATTGTCGCGTCCTTGACTAATGTTGTCTCCCTTATAGCTGTACCAAGCACCTTTACGGGTGAGAATACTGTTTTCCTCAGCTAAATCAACTATGCAGCCCAAGGTGGATATCCCCTCACCAAAAATAATGTCGAATTCAGCAATCTTAAAGGGAGGTGCAATCTTATTTTTAGCGACCTTGACTTTAGCCCGAATCCCAAATTGATCGTTTCCTTTTTTCAAAGTCTGAATACGACGAATATCCAGACGAACTGATGCATAGAATTTGAGAGCGTTGCCTCCAGTGGTTGTTTCAGGATTACCGTAGGTAACACCAATTTTGAGGCGTAGCTGGTTGAGAAAAATAACAGTACAGCCAGATTTACCAATATTGCCTGTGATTTTACGCAGTGCCTGGCTCATCAAACGAGCTTGTAAGCCCACATGGGAGTCACCCATTTCCCCTTCAATTTCAGCCCGAGGAACCAGGGCAGCCACGGAGTCAATTACGACTAGATCAATAGCGGAGGATCTAACTAGTTGGTCAACGATTTCTAAGGCTGCTTCTCCAGTATCAGGCTGAGAAACCAGTAAGTCGTCAATATTGACACCGAGGGCAGCGGCATACACCGGGTCTAGTGCATGTTCAGCATCTACAAAAGCTGCTACTCCTCCTTGTTTTTGGGCTTCTGCAATGGCATGTAGTGCCAGTGTGGTCTTACCTGAACTCTCTGGGCCATAAATTTCAATAATGCGCCCTTTAGGCAACCCTCCTCCCAATGCCAAGTCCAAGGTCATGGCCCCGGTAGGAATCGTCTCCACTTTCATGCGCTGTGCATCCCCTAAGCGCATGATGGTACCTTTACCAAAGTTGCGCTCAATTTGATTGAGCACCATATCTAAGGCCTTTTTGCGCTCGTTGCTTTCGGTGGATGTTTTTGCCATGCTGCCTAAGATTTTAGATGAGGGTTACTGAGTTCAGCAATTATAAGCTCACAATGTGGAAGCAAATTGCGCTGATATGGGTCAATCAATTGAATTCAACAAGCACATCATGCCCACGTTTGTGATTGTACCCAGAAAGTATACAAATGTACTATTAAAAATCTCTTGAATTACAAAAATACTCCACATCAATGACGGCAGCGAACACATTAGATTTCAAAGCAGTGAGTGTAGCCGGTGTTACCGAATACATTCAGCTGTTGCTAGAAAACGATGAAAACTTACGTAACATATGGGTTATTGGCGAAGTTTCCAGTGCTCGCCAACATAATAGTGGCTGCTTTTTTTCACTACAGGAGCCTGACGGATCGGCTACCTTAAATGCCGTCGTTTGGCGTAGTCAATTACCCAAACTTAGTGTCATGCCTACTGTTGGTGAGCAAGTCATAGTGCTCGGCCAGCTTAAGGTGTATCCCAAACGCGGCAACTATCAACTCACGACATGGCAGGTGCTGCCTGCCGGAGCAGGGTTACAGGCACTGCGCTATCGTCAACTGCGCAATCGATTAGCTAGCGAGGGATTATTTGACGATGCAAGAAAACGTTCCTTACCATCTTTCCCTAGATGTATTGCTGTAGTCACATCACCCCAAGCCGCTGCCTGGGGTGATATTCAAAAAACTCTCAAGCAGCGTCATCCAGGATTGCAAGTTTTATTATCACCCGCTATTGTTCAGGGAGCCCAAGGTCCCAGCTCAATCGTTCAGGCAATTGAGCGCGTAGGTAATGATGGCCGGGCAGAAGTTTTGCTACTTGGGCGCGGCGGGGGTGCTGTAGAAGATTTGGTATGTTTTGACGATGAGCGAGTCGTGCGTGCGATCTCAACCGCCCCGATCCCAGTGATCACTGGCATTGGCCATGAACGGGATGAATCGCTGGCAGACCTAGTTGCTGACGTATGTGCCCACACCCCCACCGCTGCTGCAGAACAGATCGTACCGGCCCTTACAGATCTGCGATATCTTCAAACCCAATTACTGCAGCGACTCGCCCAAACAACAGGCACACGGCTTTATCAGCACAAACATAAGCTACAGCAGCTTTCCCTACGTTTACAGCGGTTACAGCCTCAAGCTCAACTCCAACAAGCCCAACAAATACACCATTGGCGCATACAACGTTTGAAAAACGCCATCCAACAGCAACTGCAAACCAGACAGCAACTGCATCAATTGTTCAGTGAAAAATTAACCACATTAGATCCCGCAGCTGTTCTACAGCGGGGCTATGCCTTGGTCAGAAAAACCGCATCAGGTGATGTGATCACCCAGGCCAGCAAGCTCACCCCTGGAGATCACATCTCAATTCGCCTCGGGCACGAGCAGATTGAAGCAGAAGTTCTCAGCCTCAGTGATGAGAGCCACCATGATGATTTCTAGCCTCTCCGTGGTTGCAAACACCCCTGAGTCTAGGCAACACTATCCATACCCCTGCATCATCATCGTCATGCCAAGAGCTAAAAAGTCTGCTGACAATTGGAACTACGAAGCCTCTGTCGAACAGGTTGAGGAAATTATCACTGAGCTAGAAACCGGCGAATTGCCCTTGGCTAATATTTTCGAGCAATTTGAAAAAGCCATTACTGAGCTAAAGAAGTGCGATACCTTTTTGCAAGAAAAACAGCAGCAGGCTCAGCTACTCATCGAAACCCTCTTGCCAGAAGATAGTGAGGAGTAAGTCACTACCAACCAACATCCAATCAGATACGATGCAACAGGCAAGTTTTCTCAGATTAATGCTTGCCATGTGGATTTGTAACTGCTGCCCCATCGATTATCAATCCGGCGATGCGGCTAACAAAATCGTAAATGTAGTCCCTTTACCTGGTGTGCTGCTGACAGAGATTGATGCACCACAGTGAGCTAAGAGCTGTCGGACCAGGGTTAGTCCGAGACCACTGCCCTCAGAAGCATTGCGATAAAAGGAGTCAAATACCTGTGGTAGAGCTGACGAAGCGATACCACAGCCATTATCTTGAATGACCAGGGCAACTTTGCCATCATTACGTTGATGGGCCTTCACCCAAATGCGCCCGCCGCCGTCCGTGAATTGAATACTATTACTGACCAGGCTCACTAATACTTGCTTGAGGTGGGCTTCAATTGCCAGCACAGGGGGCAATTGATTGGACACCGTATAGGCCAATAAAATATCGTGCTCTGTGGCGAGAGGTTGGTAGGTACTCACAACACCGGGAACTAAATCCCAAAGCTGTACTTTTTCAAGTGCTGTCGTCTTTGGAGTGAGTTGTAGTTCTAATAATTCAAACACGTTATTAACCAGCTGGCTTTGCCGATCGCAGGCCTGACCAATCATCTGCAAATAACGCTGACGCTGTTTGGGCTTTAAATCGCTCGAATTGAGCAGAGTTAATGCTGTCTTAATCGTTGTAATCGGATTGCTAAGCTCTTGGGCAGCGGTTTTGAGAAATTGAGGGGATACCTCACGCGTAGATGAACGCATCGTCGCCGTTGCAAATCGACTAGCCGACGTTAATACTGATGGCTTTACCTTAGAAGGATCCATGGTGGCTCTCAAATTTGCCCGGTACATATATTAAGTGATGTATCTATTTCTCTAGGTTAATCAAGAGCAATAGATGATAAATGAGTATTTTTACTTAAATCACAGTTACAGCAGCCAGCCATTCCAACACTCTGCTTAATCTATAGCTACAGTGCTAAACGAGATTTGAGGGCTATTTGAGACTGTTCTCGATCATCAAAGTGAATTTTCTCGGTATCCAAAATTTGATAACTTTCGTGGCCTTTCCCGGCAATCAGTACACCATCTCCTGGCTGCGCTGACAGAATTGCCTGCTTAATAGCAGCACCGCGATCGCAAATCACCTCATCGGCAGTCAAACCAACTTCAATTCCCGCAACTACATCGGCCAGAATCTGCTGGGGATCTTCCGTACGCGGATTATCGGAAGTAACGACCACCCGATCGGCGAGTTCGTAGGCAATGCGTCCCATTTGAGGCCGCTTGGTGCGATCTCGATCTCCACCACAGCCAAACACACAAATCATCTGACCGGAAATAAACGGACGTGCTGCTCGTAACGCATTCTCCAAACTATCAGGGGTATGAGCATAGTCCACAATCACACTAATATCCTGCGTGGGACTCACTTGCACCCGCTCCATGCGACCAGGCACCCCATCAAACATAGCCAGGGCAGATACAATAGCCTTCAAAGAAACTCCCAAATGGAGTGCCACCCCTACCGCCGCAAGTAAGTTTTCCAGGTTAAATTGACCAACTAAAGGAGACGTAAACGGCACGGAACCTATCGGGGTAATCAAGGTACCGCTAACGCCCGTAGGACTGTAGCGAAGATTCGCCGTATGTAAGTCAGCCCCAGCATCGTCAATATGGTACGTCCAGACCTGTTCTGAATTCAGCCGTTTAATAAGCTGCTGACCATAAACATCCTTACCATTAATGATGGCGCGGTCTTTGAGATAATTTGGGCTAAATAGCAGGGCCTTGGCTTCAAAGTAATCGTCTAAGTCTTTGTGATAGTCAAGGTGGTCCTGGGTGAGATTCGTAAATACCGCCACATCAAAGGGACATCCCCATACACGCTTTTGAGCCAGGGCATGGGAACTGACTTCCATAATGCCGTGCTGACAGCCTGCGCCCACAACTTTAGCCAGTTCTCGCTGTAGCTCAACCGGAAATGGTGTGGTGTGTACAGCAGCTTCCTGATGTCCGGGCCAACGAGTATAAAGGGTGCCTAAGAGCCCGGTGGGTTTATTGGCTTGATTCAGAAAATGCTCTATGAGATGAGTGGTCGTGGTTTTACCATTGGTTCCGGTTACCCCCACCAACTTTAGAGTTTTCCCAGGATAGTTATAGAAGGCCGCTGCCATCTCCCCACAGGCGACTCCCATATCCTCCATGGGGATTAGCAGCGGGGCATTATCAAAAGCGGGTTTATTTTTGAAAGCATTGTGGGAAATAATGGCTGCGATCGCACCATTTTCCATAGCATTTACCCAAAACTCTCCCCCATCCACGTGGTTGCCCGGCATGCCTATAAAAACATTGCCCGACTGGCAAGCTTTTGAGTTGGTACACAATCCAGTCACCGTCTGACCCAGGGCTGGATGTTCAACAACAGGCACTAACTCAGTGGGCAATTGTGCCAGTAACTCACGCAGCGTCATACAGTCCTCTCAAAACCTGAATCATGCCGCTATTCTGACTCAAAAGGGCCTAAATATGTCTGTAGCATTTGCTCTAACTGACGTAACGGAGCCCGAGGCGACAGTCTTGGTAATGGCTGCTCCTTTTCCAATTCAGGCGTTTCAGGGAAATTAATCAAACGGCACAGTACTGGGATCTCATACTGGTATTCCGCAAACCAGACAGGGTTTTGAGTAATGTCGCGGGACTCAATATCCAGCGGCAGATGGCTCAACTGCGCTAGTTTTTCTGCCAGCCCTTCGCAAAGGTGGCAACCAGGCTTTGTGTAGAAAATAAGCTTTTTCATGGTTTTCATTCTCCTATCCTAAGTGGGCAAGATGCGATCGTTACGGTTAATGCCGCTTCAAGGTTCGGATTTAATCCACACTTCCCCGGTGGGTTATGGGTGATTCGTGCGGTAGGATATTCCAGTGATCATTCAAGGGCTCAAAAACCCATTCACCAATATGGTTTCTTGCGTAGAAGCGCCATCGGCCAGCAAATTCCAGCAAATTACACGCATTGAGTTTGACTCACATCAGTTGGACCTGGCTGAGCTGAATAGTCGGTTTGAATCAGCCACACCCCAAGAAATCATGTCATGGGCCATTGCTACAGTGCCAAATTTGGTCCAAATGACATCCTTTAGCATGTTGGCAATTACCCACATGCTCTATCAGGAGCTAGACGCCAGGATACCTGTTATCTTCCTCGACACGTTACATCTATTTCCAGAAACGTTAGCAACTGCGCAGAAAGCTCAAATGCTATACGGCCTCGACCTCCATACCTATCGAGTAGCAGCCAATATTGAGAAATTTGTTGAGCACTACGGCGAAAGGCTATGGGAGCGGGATGTCAATCAATTTCATCATTTGACTAAAGTAGAGCCAATGAAGCGAGCATTGGAGGACTTACAGGTACATGCATGGATTACCGGGCGGCGGCGCGATCAGTCGAGCACTCGACAGAAAATGCCGATTTTGGAACTAGACCAGGATGGCCGACTTAAAATTAATCCCCTTGCCAATTGGACTAAAAAAGAACTTTGGCATTACATCTTTGCCCAGAGTGTTTTATACAATCCTCTCCACGATCAAGGCTATACCAGCATTGGCGATCAGCCCTTAACCACAAAAGTTCAACCTGGGGAAGATGAACGAGCTGGTCGCTGGCGCGGCAGTTTCAAAACTGAATGTGGCATTCATGGCAATTCTGAACCTATTCCGAAATTACAACCCATAGAATTGATTTAAAAGCAACAGCCATCAGATGCTTTAGCCCAATGTAGACCCAATAGTTTAAGGGCTAGCATCAACTCAACTAAGGCAATTGCTTATGGACTCTTTCAGTGGTGCAGACGGAAAACTATGGCGTAGCCTATCCTTTGGTGGCAGCGGCGGCACAGCCTTTTCAGATATTAACTGGCCTCCTGAAGTCAGCGATCGCATACTCGCTCAGCAGGCAAAACCCGTCGAAGTTAGGGTAAGAGTAGGCCGCAATGTCGATCAGATTCAAATGCGATGGGCCAATAAAGATTTGCCCGTCAATGGGGGTTCCGGTTCAGTTTTAGAAGCATTTGTGCTGAGTCCTAACGAATATATTGCGAATGTCAGACTGACGACCCCAGGTCATCGCTATGTTGGTTCCATAGAATTGATCACAAGCCGGGGCCGCAGCATCGTCTTTGGTAGACAGACAGGAGCCGTGATTGATTTAGGAGTACCCCCCAACCATCAAGTAATTGGCTTTTATGGCCGCAGCGGTCGCTGGATAGACCAACTGGGGGTCATTGCATTATCGAAACAAACCAGCTCGATCAGGACTCCCACTCCGTCGCCATCGCCACGGCCATCGGACCAACTGGTGGGAGCGATTCCGCGCTCTGGCATCGAGCTTATCAAGGAGTTTGAGGGCTATGCCCAAGCATTACCTGATGGTCGAGCCAAAGCCTATGCCGACCCTCTACGAGGCTGGGAAGTCCCTACGATTGGATATGGCACCACACGCTACCCGAATGGATTCCAGGTCAAACAAGGGGATATTATTAATCAGTCCCAGGCAGAGGAATATCTGATCAATCATGTGGATAAATCCTGTCGTGGTGCCCTAGAAGAAATTCCCACCTGGAGACGCATGAATAGTAATCAGCGTGGGGCGATGTATAGCTTTGCCTATAACCTAGGCTCAGGTTTTTATCGCGGCTACAACTTTGAGTCCATTACTCGAGTGTGTGATTCTCCCAACCGCTGGCAGGATCATCATTGGATATCCGCCCAGTTTGTGAAATATAGAAACCCAGGCACGTCAGTTGAAGCAGGTCTACGTCGTCGTCGTCTAGCTGAGGCCACTCTGTTCTGCCAACCGGTGAACTCCACCACCCCCAATTGGGATGATGACCATAATGAAGCAGGAGAAGCTGGGAACCGCTCACCGGAAGGACGCTTGGGCCAAATTATACGAGATGTGGCTGGTAGCCAAGCCATTGGGGCGAGACTTACCCCAAATATGTCCTTCAATACGCTGATTACGCCCCACATCACCTATGGCGAATTCGCTCTTTATGAGGATGAGCGCCGCTTTAGATATGGTTATCAGTGCCAAACGGCCTATGCAATTTGTCGTTTCCTGGAAAAATGCCGCGCCTATTTTGGTGGTAATCCACTGGTGATTACGTCTGGCTATCGTCCCCCTGAAATCAATGCCCAAATTGGAGGTGCTCATCGCTCGGAGCACCTTTACGATGCCCCTGATACAGGTGCTGTTGATTTTTATATCCAGGGGGTCAGCATCTATGAGGTGGAGTCTTGGTGCGACCAAAACTACCCTCACAGCATTGGCTATGGTGCCAACCGAGGATTTATTCACCTGGGCATGCGCCCAGGTAAACCAAGGGTACGGTGGGTTTATTAAGGCTAATGCTGCTACTAATGTCTATCTCCTTATAAACCCAAGGACAGTCACAAGTGAGTCCCTGACAATTAACCTGGTAAGGCACCCTCAAGCAACAGGGAATTAAGGTGGATTTTTCGGTATTGCCGACAACAGCATTTATTCATCCTGATGGTAAAAATCAGGATGAGATCGCAGCTCTTCTCCATCAAACAATTGATCTCATTATTGAAACTATGGCTCAGGCAACGGACCGTTCTCCCCTACCAGAGCCGTTAGTTGCCGATAGCTGGAGTAGACTGCCGGAAACTTCAGCCAACATTGAACAGCTGCTGCAAGAAGTACATTCCCAGCTGCTCCACTCCATGAATGCCGTCCATCCAGGCTATATCGGCCATATGGACTCTATCCCAACTACTTTGTCGGTGATTGGCGATTTACTGGTAGCTGTCCTCAACAACAATATGTTGAGTGTGGAAATGTCGCCGGTCTTTTCACGGTTAGAAACCCTCGTCCTGCAGCAAGTGGCTAAACTGTTTGGTTTAGGGCCTGAAGCCAACGGTGTCCTGGTTAGTGGAGGCAGTCTGGCTAATCTTCAAGCCCTGATTGTGGCTCGTAATATCGCATTTGAGGCCCTAGACAATGGCATCAGCCTGGGGCAAAAACCCGTGTTCTTCGTTTCGGAAGTTGCTCATACATCGTTTAAAAAAGCAGCCATGGTGATGGGGCTGGGTACCAAAGCAGCCATTCCCATAGCAACAAACAAAAATTCTCAAATTGACATCGACGACCTTAAAGTCAAGCTCATTCATGCGAAAAACCAAGAGCAGCAGCCATTTGCCATCGTCGCCACGGCTGGCACCACAGTCACTGGCAGTATCGATCCAATTACTGAGATGGCCCAAATCGCGAAGGCCCACCAGCTGTGGTTCCATGTGGATGCGGCCTACGGCGGTGCCGTCATGTTTTCCAACAAATATCGTTATCAGCTAGCAGGCATTGAACTTGCCGACTCGGTCACCTTTAATCCCCAGAAATGGCTTTATGTAGCCAAAACCTGTGCAATGGTCATGTTCCGTCAGTTCGATTTGCTACAACAGCATTTCAGAATTTTAGCCCCCTACATGCACAACCATGACGACTGGCCCAACCTGGGCGAACTGACTGTTCAGGGAACCCGACATGCCGATATTCTCAAACTATGGCTCTCGTTGCAGCATATTGGCAAGGACGGCTATGCAGCCATAATCGATCACAACTACGAACTGACTCAACTCTTTACCGAAGCCATCAAAGCTCGTCCCTTTCTTGCGTTGGCTAGCAAACCACAAATGAATCTGGTGTGCTTTCGTGCCGAGCCTGCTGAGCTACCACCAGACCAGTGGGACCATTGGAATTATCAGCTGCAGCAGTGGCTCTTGCAAAATGGCAACACATTTTTATCGCTGCCTGTGTATCGAGGTGAGCGATGGCTCAAAGCTGTTTTGCTAAATCCGTTCACTACAGCAGACCATATTCAAACTTTATTCGAGCATATTGATAGCTACACTGCCTCCCATCAGCATCTCTATACATAAATCTAGATAGACAACGCTTGACGTTAACAACTAGGACAAAGATACTGATGAGCGATAGCGTCAGTCTGTCAATTCATCTTCATGCCAAGTCAGTGATGCCATGGTCAAGCTCCTCCATCTCTCAGATATTCATATGGGTAGTGGCTTTAACCATGGATATATAAATCCAGAAACGGGACTCAATACACGGCTGGAAGACTTTACTATTACTCTGAGTCGGTGCATTGATCGCGCCCTGAGTGAGCCTGTTGATCTGGTACTGTTTGGCGGCGATGCCTTTCCAGATGCCATCCCTCCCCCCGTAGTTCAACAAGCCTTTGCACAGCAGTTTCAACGTCTGGTGGAGGCCCATATCCCCACAGTGCTACTCGTGGGCAATCATGATCAGCACTCCCAGGGAATGGGCGGCGCTAGCCTCTGCATTTACCGGACCTTGGGGGTACCGGACATCATTGTGGGCGATAGCCTAACCACGCACTATATCGAAACCCGGGGAGGCCCTATACAGGTCATTACCCTCCCCTGGCTCACCCATTCAACATTGCTCACTCGCCCCGAAACTGAGGGATTATCTCTGCGCGAGGTGAATGAGTTGATGCTCGACCGTCTACGTGTGGCCCTGGAAGGTGAAATTCGCCAGTTAGCGCCAGGGGTTCCCAGCATTCTTCTCGCCCATCTAATGACAGACACAGCGCGCTATGGTGCAGAAAAGTTTTTGGCCGTTAGCAGAGGCTTTACCGTACCCATGGCACTACTGGCCCGCCCATGTTTTGACTATGTCGCCCTGGGACATGTGCACAAACACCAAATCCTTTGCTCGGAACCCCTGGTGGTCTATCCTGGCAGTATCGAGCGAGTAGACTTTAGCGAAGAAAAAGAAGATAAGGGGTTTATCCTTGCCGATGTTCAGCCCGGTCAAGCATCCGTAGAATTTTGCCCGTTACCTGTACGTCCCTTCAAAACTATCGCAGTCGATATTTCAACTGCAGATTCTCCCCAGACACAGCTGGAAGAAACTCTGGCGAACGCCAATATTACCGACGCCGTGGTGCGTTTAATCTATCAACTCAACCCAGCTCAGATTGACCAGATTGACCATAGCTCACTGCATCAGTTATTGGCTGTTGCTCATGCCTATACAATTCATCCCGAGCTGGTCAGTCAACTGACTCGCCCCCGGTTGCCCGAACTCACCTCCGACAACACCCGCGATCCCCTCAGTGCTCTGACCACCTATTTAGCCAATCGCGATGACTTAGCAGACCTGGCTGACGATATGCTGCTGGCAGCGCAAGCGTTACTCAATGGCGATAGTTCTCATGTCCCTCAGTCCTCTGCAGCCTGCGAGACAGATTTGCAGGGAACCACTTTGCTGGATGAAGAAGAGAATCAACAACTACGACTGTTATAGCTGAGCAATACCATCCCCTAAACCAATGCATACCCTGGTCAAAAACTCCAGGTTTAGGGTATCGAATGTATCGCTTAAACGATGATAGTGGGGATTTCTCAAGTCAGCCGTGTCAGTTACCATCACGGCATCATAGCCCGCATCCCAAAAAGGCGCATGATCACTTCGCCGGGTAGCAGGCAAAGGTAATCCTCGATTGACCATCGGCAACCAAGCGCAGTTAACCCCGGCTCGGGTAAAGGCACGCTGAAATCGCCACAACCTTGGAGTTGTCTGCCAGTTACCAATCAACGCAATAAAATCACCGGTACTTGGATAAATGTAATCTAAGCCAGCCACAGGATAGGTTTGACTGGGCTGCTCGGATGCATCAACGATACAGTATCCAAGCATCTCTAAGGACAGCATGAGATGAATGGGTTGCCCTCGACATTGCTGTACATAGGCATGACTGCCGACCAAGCCATACTCTTCTAGGTCAAATGCCACTAGCTGCACGGGTCGTCGTGGCGGTTGAGCGGCAAATCGTTGAGCCAACTCTAGCAAAACAGCTAATCCAGTAGCATTATCGTCAGCACCAGGGCATCCAGGCACCGCATCATAGTGCGCCCCAATCACAACAGGAGACAAGGATCGCTGCCCCGGCAAGCTGAGACAAAAGTTGTAATGCTGGCGTCCCTGGTACGTAAACGCCATCGACGTCACAGCTCCCCACCGTTCCAGTTGTTCGCGCAGAAAATACCGTGTGTAGTAATAGCCTTGAGTCGCAATGTAGGGATCTCGCTCTCGTATCAATTTTTGTAGATATGAAACCAAGCGTTCTTTGACATCGTCCTGAATCATGAATCTATGCAGGTTACCAGGGGAATTTTACAGATACACCTTATACCTATTAACTATTTTCACTGCCGCAAAGATTATTTCTACTTATCCGTGTTCCGAATATTAGCTCCACCAGTAGAAAGGTAAGTGCCTATGGACTCTATTTTTGACGCACTGGGTTTAAGTAAGCTCCAAGTGATAAGTCTTTCAGAAGCCGATGACAGACCAGATTATTGTTTGGCACAGGCTGTATACTGAGGAAATTGTATTTTTGGATACAGCATTGCAGTTAAGTGCTAGCGTTATTTTCCTATTTTTCTGACAGCAGTTATTGCTGTTATTCATTTACCAAAGTGTTCATCTGTCATTTCATTTATGTTTGATGTACCGGTTCTGGAAGTAACCGTATCCTTGCCTCCCACGATCATTAGCAGTGTGAGTCAATCCCGATCTAAGAAACTAAATTTAGTTAGACCGGAGGTTTCTTTAAATTCAACCGCTGCTGCAGGTCGGCATCAGTTTGATACCACTTTCAATGCAGTGGATGAAGTTTCACAAGCAACGGCTAACCCCTCAGCTAAAACCTTGCTGCCCCAGGGTCACTTTCAACTGCTAGAACCCCTCAACCTAGCTGATGCAGCGGAATCTCTGGAGAAGATTTTTGTGCTCCCTACAGAGGAAAGTACCCTACCAGACTCCGGAGCTGACTCGCTAACCTTGCCACCAGCGATCAGGATAATTGCCTCTGACATTACCGAAGCAGATGTACAGACACCATCGTCTGTTGATGACACCTTGTCTGTTACTGCATCATCTATTGCCGCATCGTCGGTTGCTGCATCATCGGTTGCGATCGCAAAATTCACAAACCCAATACCGGCACCTCCTTTACGCAAGCATTTAGACCATTGTGTAGATATCCCTTATAGTGCAGTCCAGGGAACATCTACGTTTCAGGTTATACGCCAGGGAACTGTGATTGGTGAAGTAAGCAGTCGTCATGGCACTGACCATGTAGTTCGTTCGCTCCAAGCAATGCTATTGCCTGAGCAGCTTGATCCAAATGCGATCAGACCCGTCTTAGGAGATACGCAGCCCGTCATTCGCCTGAGCGATCATGCGTTTGCCCGCGTAATCCATGAGGGCTCAGATAATAACGCCACACCTGAAAACAAGCCCACTCTAAGCCATGAATGGGCAGCCATCAACTGGAGCGATCAGCTACGTCAACAGTTGGGAGCAGCCCCTCTAGACGCAGGGGATGTTCAGGTCATGCTGAAACGGTTAAAATCTTCTGAACAGCAGCTTAATGGCACTGCATCCTGGTATGGTCCTTATTTTCATGGCCGTGTGACAGCCAATGGAGAAACATTTGACCAAAATACCCTCACCGCTGCCCATAAATCATTACCGTTTAATACGGTCCTACAGGTGCGCAACTTGAAAAACAGCCAGTCTGTTGTTGTGCGCATCAATGACAGAGGCCCTTATATTGGAAAACGTTCGCTGGATTTATCCAAGGCGGCAGCTCAATGTTTAGGTAGCGAAACAATTGGGGTGATTCCCTACGAAGCCATCATATTAGAGCAGCCGGAAGGATAAACTCTGAAGTCACAGGCTCAGAGCCTGTCGACATAAACATGCCATCACCAAGTTGGATCAACATATAGATTGATCACGTAGGGAGATGGTGTAGTTGGCACTGCAGAAATACAGGCACAAATGGGATCTTCTTGGTCCTCAACGTCCACTTCACAGGCATGGCATGATCCCATTAAGCAGCCTATTGGAATCGTCACTCCTGCGCGCTCAGCAACTTGTAAAATTGGCTCTCCAGGTTTGGCTGAAACCGTGACATTATCAGGTAAAAAACAAACTTCAACACTCATAGAATGTCCGTAAATCTAAATGCTAAGCACCCTTCAATCCTATCGCAAGATTTTTAGGCCCCAGGCAAGTCAGGAGGACTCGACCAAGGATGGAGCAATGTTCGCAGCCTTGTCATCTAAGTAGCAACGCTTAGTATGCCACCAGTGCTGCATTTCACGGGAAAACCCACATGTGTATAGGGTGATCACAATAGGCTGAGCCCGGTATCCCTGACCGACTATTTCGACACAGTAGGAAGGATGACGTTTAGTAGACAAATCTAAAATAAATTGACGACCAATGCGACGCCAACTGGGCTCTTTACCTCGCCACTGTAGACGACAGCACGGCCACGGAAGCTGCTCACGATCAAACAAGCGACAGCAAGGACCGATAACGCGATAGGTCAAATGGGCACCAGGACTTTGAAAAATGTGCCCCGTGGGCCAAGGATGTTCGCCAGGAGGGGGAGAGGATAATATTTTCAAAAGCATATCCACCGTCTTAACTAATCTGACAGATGGTATAGAACAGTAGTGTAGGAAATTTTGTAGGAATATTCTATGGCTGAAGCAATCACTCCCACCGTTAGCGATCGCATCTGTAAACACATGAATGACGATCACGCCGACGCCGTTTTACTCTATGCTCAAAACTTTGGCAATGCCACCTCAGCCACAGCCGCTACAATGAAAGCAATCGATGCCACTGGCATGGACTTAGCTGCCACTGTAGACGGTCAAAATACTCCAGTACGAGTGACCTTCGAGCGTCCCCTAGTCGATGCCAAAGATGCTCACCATGTGCTGGTAGAGATGCTAAAGCAGATCAAGCAACCTAACTAAGACGAACCTAACCTACTCCTCTAAATCTGTTACGGGCACATCACAGGCGCGTCTATAATCATTGCCAACCCAATACGTAGAGCCACATAGGTCAGCACCGGTTAAATCAATGTCATGGACAAAGGTTAGCTCAAAATTGGCGCGTCTGAGATCAGTGCCTCTAAAGCGAGTTTTATGAATATAGGCATCTTGAAAGTTGACTTGCTCCATCAGGGCACCCGAAAAGTCAGCATAGTTAAGCAATGCCTCCTCAAAGTCAGCACCAATAAATTGAGCCGGGAAGGTCAGGTTTTGACCATCGCTATCAACTACATCGCTCACAATGCTGACAGCCCTGGCATAGGCAAAATTGGTCTGACGCAGATCGGCCCCCGACAGGTTGGCACCATCTAAAATTGCATAAAAGAAGTTGGCCTCTTTCAGATCGGCCCCTTCCAGATTCGCTCCTGAAAGATTCAAACGACGCAAATCCGCTTCCCGAAGGTCACAGCCAGGGCATTCATTTGTTTCCAGCAACCGTTTAAGATCGTCTTCATCAACGGCCCAAGTTGTGGGCTGAGTGGCTACCACCAATCCTGTGACAGTCAACAAGGCGACTGAATAATGACCAAACTGCCGTAACCACTGAGTTATTTCTTGAACCATCAGTTGCATTTGAAAGACTCCACCATAACCCCTCTATCGTGTCAAATTCACCACGACTGAGGCAAGTCCCTGGTCTAGTTTCCGTAATGGCATGTTTTCACGTGGAAGCATAAGGACGTTCACTTGACAGAATTAAAAGGTGAAACAACAGCGCTTATCTCCTTAATCCTAGAAATAACCCTAAAAAAAGCCAAAATAACGCCCTTGGCTTACGGGTTAGTTCGTAGGGTAAGTAGGGTAAACATAATCGAATTTTCGAATAACGCTTTCATCAAGAAAAATTACTTGAATGTTATACCCCCATCTCTATTAGGCACTATTCAAATCAAGGTCCTGCTTCATAGTTCAATCCCACAGAACAACACCATGAAATTTTTACGCTTCGCAATCGCTGCCACCACGGCAGCGACCCTCTCTATTTTTGGCGCAACTACTCGCGTTAATGCTCAAGCATTTGGCAATATTGAAGTCGATCAAGAAGACTTTGTGCTTTTAGCGGCCCCTGGTGGTGGTTTACTCGGCCGTCCCCAATTCATGATCATCGAACAAAAAAGTGATGCTCAGCTCTGCTGGAGTGAGTCGGGGGCACAGCCTACCCAAATTGACCCCCTATTATTGAACTTTGACTTCAGCGGCATTTGTGGCCGCAGCACTGACAGTAACGGCTACTCCCTCCGTGCCGGGGATGGCGATGCAGGCAGTCGTTTTAACCTCGAAATACAAGAAGAAGAGGGCGAATACCTGCTGGTGGCTAAGCCCAGCTCATTCCCTACAAATCCCTATCGAAACTCGCCACCGCTAACGCTTGGCCGCACCTTTGGTCAGGCTAGCAATGGCTTTACTAAAGTTTTCCTCAATCCAGGCTGGCGACTGACCCGTCGTACGTTTGAAGGTCGTAACCTCGGACATCTCTACTTGACTAACGATGCCACCCTCGCCGCCCTAGTAGAACAAGGTGGTGGCCCTGTCGCCACAGAGCCACCGGTCACAACCCCTGGTTCTGGGACTGAACCGCCCACTAACATTGCCTTTCGCGATGTCACTAATGATGTCTATGCTGAACAAATCGCTCGTGCTGTCGACATTGGTTTTATTGCAGGTTTTCAGGATGGCACATTTCGTCCCCGCAATGCGCTGACTCGTGAGCAGCTGGTATCTATGGTGATTGAAGCACTGGATGCCCAGGACAATATCTCCATTGCCCTACCAAGTGCAGTCACTACAGCACCTTTTTCAGATGTAACGAATACTCGCTGGAGTGCAGCTAAGATTCTGTTCGCTAGCCAGAGCGGTATTGTGAGTGGCTATCCTGACGGCACTTTTCGCCCAGCTCAGGAAGTGACCCGCGCTGAAATGATGGCGGTGGTTCGCCGAGCGGCTGAGTATCGTAAGCGTGAATTGGGTCAGGGGACAGCCTTGACTCCTACCCAGCAGGCTTTTACCTTCTCAGATACCCAGGGTCACTGGGCAGCAGATGTCATTTCTAGTCTGTCTGCTTATTGCGGTATTGCATCCCCGGTAAATGAGTCGGGGACAGCCTTTGTGCCCAATAGCGATGCCCTACGGAACTACGCGGCCACCGCTGTAGTACGTTTGGTAGATTGCCCTAACTAGGGCTTCTAAGGCTCAACATCATGAATCATTAGCAATCGGGGAGCTGTTCTAAGAGAATGACTCCTCGATTCTGTATGTCCTTTTACTGGGGCTGAGACTCCTTAACAAGCAACGAAGACATCATCATCATAAAATTAACTGATACGTCTAAGTTGTGCAGATTGGGCTAATTCACCGAATCGATCTAGCCGTACAGCAGCCATGCTGGGGATAAGGATATGCGAGTAAATCACTGATGACCGTTTCAAGGACTGTATGTATTGGCTTTTTAACGGTAATTACCGTCGGCACGGTATTACTGATGCTGCCTTTTTCAACGGCGACTGGCGAGTGGAATAATCCCATTGTGGCGTTATTTACAGCGACATCCGCAGTCTGTGTCACGGGTTTGATCGTAGTAGATACGGGGTCGTATTTTTCTCCTTTGGGCCAGGGGATTATTTTGCTGCTGATACAGCTGGGGGGACTGGGCTATATGACTGCAACCACCCTTCTACTGCTGTTGCTAGGGAAACGGTTGGGTCTGAAAGACCGATTAGCAATTCAGCAGTCGTTGGATACAGCAGAAATGGCCTCTGCAACGTCGTTAATCAAGTCGATCATTGCAATGACGCTGATTTTTGAACTGAGTGGAGCATTTTTGCTAATACCGCGCTTTGGGGCAGATTACGGGACGGGACAGAGTCTGTGGCTGTCGATTTTCCACAGTATTAGCGCCTTTAATAATGCTGGCTTTAGCTTGTTTTCCGACAGCTTAGTGCAGTACGCTCGATCGCCCTGGATTAGTGGAGTCATTGCGGCTTTGGTGATCATTGGGGGCATTGGCTATCAGGTGATCATGGAGATGTTTATTTGGGTGCGAGATCGCATCCGCCGTAAACGTAAGCATCAGGTATTCTCGCTTCACTTTAAGGTGGTCACCAGCACCTCTCTAATCCTCCTCGCCTTGGGCACGATTGCCTTTTTTGTCGTGGAGTTTTTCAATCCTGCCACACTAGGCACTGAGCCGCTGAATATGAAACTGCTGGAAGCGGGCTTTCAGTCAGTGATTATGCGAACTGCTGGGTTTAACTCCATTGATATTGGGGCGATGGAGACAAGTTCATTATTTATTGCGATCGCACTCATGTTTATTGGCGCTAGCCCCGGTAGTACCGGTGGCGGCATCAAAACCACCACGGTTAGAATCCTATTAAACTGTACTCGCACGGTACTCAAAGGAGAAGACGAAGTCCTGGCCTACCAGCGAGAAATTCCAGATAAGCGAGTCCTTAAAGCAGTAGGCGTCGTCGTTGCCTCAGGCATGACGGTAGTCATGGTCACTATCTTGCTTTCCCTAACGGACCCCGGCATCGAGTTCATCGATCTACTGTTTGAAACCGTCTCCGCCTTTGCCACCGTTGGCCTATCGACAGGCATCACATCAGAACTATCTACACTGGGTCAGCTGGTCATCATTGTCACCATGTACATTGGCCGCGTGGGAATCTTATTACTTATGTCTGCCCTCCTGGGAGACCCTAGACCCAGCACAATTCACTATCCAGAGGAAGACCTGTTAGTCGGCTAGGGGCACATTAGTCACATTGCTTGACTATCGTGAGTGGGGTGGACTGTCTTAACACCGCATACTCAACGCTACACTCAGGAAACGGCTCCTGGTAGTCCCAACGGGGTGCCGCCACATAATAGAAAGGCTTCTCCATACCGTTTGCAACAAAGTCCCCATAGGAAATCACACGCACATTATCTTCGGCAAATAGGGCTGAAGACACCAGTTGGTCACTAGAAACAACATTCGCTTCTCCACCCGAAACCTCATTAATCCACTCCATCCCTGCACGCATGCTCAACCCCCAATAGTCAGTTTCAAACTGGTTCTGAGCACTAGCCAAACCACCAAAAGCTCTATTGAAATAGATGTATTCATAGGGATTCAGCTGGACCATATCCACCATCGTTGGACTTATAGCAGCCACTACAAACATTGCAAATAACAACGGAACAAATCTTCCAGGCAGAATTTTGTATATCCATACCACCCCTAACGTCCCCAAAACAGCAACCGCAGGCACTATAAACAGAAACTGCCGAATGCCGTCATAGACTGTAGACTGCTTCACAATGGCTACAGTAGGAAAGAAAAATATTTGCATGAGAACCAGGATCAGCAAGGCTTTCTGGCTCTCATACATTTTTTTATAATGAGTTATGCAGAAGGCAATTCCCAACACAACAGCAATCTGCATAAAAATTGGCGTTGTAATGAGAAACCATTTAGGTAGATAGGTCCAAGGCAGATCAGTGGCCTTGATAAATGCTCCAGAAAATAGAACGGTCCCCGACCATTCGTGACTTGACATATACGCCAGGGTATCAAGCATCCACACAACTGGGTTAGACCATGCTGCAGGATGTACCAGCGTTGTTGTCAAAGACCAAGTCGCCACCATCAAGGCATACGGTTTAATAAAGCGACCGATAAACTGTTGCACGCCTCGCACTACCATGGACAGGCGCACCTGGGCTATAAAGTGGGATACGACAACAAATCCAAGCAAAAATAGACCCGCAATCCTCACACCGGTCACCAAACCTACCAAGACTCCATAAAGGATAGAAAGCAAATAAATGCGGTCCCTATCTATATCTGGGTCTCCTAGTTTGGTTAATCTCTCAATGAGACACCCTCCCATGTAGGTGCCCAGTGTAAACATCGCGGCAAAAGGAATGTCTTTAGGATTAAAAAAGCTATGGCCCCAGAATCTCGGCAAGAAAAACAGCGCTATTGGCCCTAACCATGCATACCGCCTACCAATAAGACGGCCGACAATGCCTGCCACTGCAATATACGTCACCATGGACAGAATAAATGTCACATAGTGTTTAAACCGAATCAAATCATAGGAGATCCAAGGTTTTCCGTCAGCTCTAACACTGCCAGAAACATTAGTAACATTCTCAATAAAGTATTTAATGTCATACAAGAACTGGGCAGAAAAATTAAAAACTGTTCCATAATGCTCCAGATCACCTGGAATCGGTAGGCTGTCAGCGATCAGCCTATAATTCCAGGTGACCATGGCAATCTCCAGCCCCTCATCGGTAGAAATGCCATAGGTATCAATCCGCAGTAGACCAATTGATAACAACAACAGAATAACTACAGTGACTCTGATAGACGAACCCTTGAGAAATTGAATCCTTCTCATATGACAGGATGAATATCATTCCGGCAGGTATCAAGCCATAAACTTAGTACCTTTTAGTGGGAATAGCGAGACTACGGCATTCACCATAACCTAATGGCTGGCCGTAACATCAAAATTATGTCGTAGCCTACTACACCGATGGCTCAGGAATAGTGATGTCTATGGGGGTGATTTGTACCTCTTCAGCCAAGGTCCCTAAAGATGGCTCAATCGCATTAAGATTGCCAACCACGATAGTCACCAAATCACTGGGCTTCAAATTACGCTGAGCAGCGTCAAGAACCTGCTCAATCGTTGTAGACTCAACAGCTTTCTGAAACTTAAAGACAAAATCTGACGGATAACCGTAGTATTCATAGCGAATCAGACGCGACAGGGTTTGCTCAGGAGTGGCAAAGTTAAACACAAAGCTATTGAGTACCGCGTCTTTTGCATATTGCAGCTCTTTTTCTGTAATCGTCTCCTGGCGTACACGCTGGATTTCCTCATACATGGTTTGAATAAATGGAACGGTCGCCTCAGAGCGCGTTTGGCCACCACCAATAAATAAACCGGGATAGTCGTAGCGAGGGCTCCAAAACGCATAGACTACATAGGCCAGGCCCTGCCGAGAGCGAATGTCGTTAAACAATCGACCACCAAAGCCGTTGAGCACCTCATTCAAAATAATCATGGAGGCATGGTCAGGGCTGTCTAAACGACCTCCTAAGTGCCCAATATGAATATAGCTCTGGGTGAGCTGAGGCTGATCCACCACATAGAGACCATTCGTTTGCTGCTCTGCCTGCGGCACAGACACATTGGCCTTTTCCCTCACTGATGGCGACCAGTCAGCAAAAAAATCTTCAATTAATGCCTTCATCTGAGAGGCATCAAAGTCACCGCTGATACCTAAAATTGTGCCCCTAGGCTGGATCGTTGTTTGATAAAAGTCAACGACATCATCTCGCGAAACATTATCGACGTCGCTGTACTCGACCATACGAGCAAACGGACTCTCATCGCCGTAGATCAGCTTGCGAAATTCACGGGTTGTGACATCATCCGGATTATCATTACGACGGGCAATGCTGCCACGATATTGACTTTTAATGAGTTCAATCTTTTCTGGTGCAAAGGCTGGCTGCTGAATGACTTCGGCAAAAATTGAAAACACATCAGCTAAGTCTTCACTAAGGGCACTAAAACTAGCACTACCGCTGGTTGTCCCAAGACTAGTCTCAACAGACGCCGCCCGCTGTTCTAAAAACTGATTGAGTTCATCAGGGGTGTAGTTTGCAGTTCCCCCCACTCGCATGGCTTCTCCCATCATGGCTGCTAGACCAGCTTTGTCCTTAGGCTCCATAAATTCCCCAGCTTTGAATGTAGCTGAACCACTGATTAGGGGTAGGTCATGTTTCTCCATTAGGTAAACCACCATGCCATTGGGCAGCTCGTAGCGCTCAAAGTCTGGAATTTGAATTTCGCTAAGGGGCGCAAATTCTAAATCAGTATAGTGCCGTGTCGTGACAGCATTCGCTGGCTGACTCCATCCAAGGGACAGCACCAAGCCCAAAGTGGCCATGGCCAGGAGCAAGCTTTTGGTCAGACGACGTTTGGGAAACCAGGTCATAGGGTAAACAAGAAATTCGGCAAAGGAAAGGATGGACACAGACCACTCAGGCAATCAACGCTGCCTCTAGGGCAACAAGCACTTAGGAATCTGCCGATAGCAATTTACCAACGGTACGATTGCTAGGAATAAAGGTTGATTGGGCAACGCGTTGAACATCCTCAGCACTGACCGCTTCGATCGCTTTGAGTTCTTCGAAGACGTTACTCCAGGCATCAGTTTTGGCTTCATATTCAGTGAGTAAACTGGCCATCCCTGAATTGGAATCCAAACTGCGCAGCAAAGATGCTCTAGCTTGAGTTTTGACTCGCTCTAGTTCTTCTGGCGTTACGGGTTCCTTTTGGAGCTGCGTCAGTAAAGCATCCATACGTTCAGCCATTTCATCGACCGTATGCCCTGGAGCAGTCAAGCCATATAAAAGCAGAATATTGTCGTAGCGGTCACCAGGAAATCCGTTGGCACTGCCAATGTTGAGAGCAACTTGGGACTGCTCCACCATATCTTGATACATGCGCGATGTGCGCCCACCGACCAAGATGCTCTCAATCATGGAGTAAACCACATGATCAGGATGGTTAATACCAGGCCGATGAAAGCCCTCCAAATACCATGGCTGACTCGGCAGTACCAACTCAAAGGATCTGGACTCTGTTTGAGCAGGCTCTTCTACCGTCACCTCAGGGGGCAGGCTGCGAGACTGAATACGTCCAAAATATGCAGTGGCTAACGTTTTGACGTTTTCAGGATCGACATCACCCACCACAGCAGCGATCAGATTACTCGGTCCGTAATAAGCATCAAAAAATTGGGTAATGTCTTCACGAGTAGCGGTGTGCAGGTCCTCCTGATAGCCAATCACCGGACGGCGATAGGGATGCTGCTCAAAGGCGACTTCCAAAAACCTTTCAACAATTTGGCCGATAGGAGAATTATCCACTCGCATACGGCGCTCTTCAAGGATGACTTCCTTCTCTTTATAAAATTCGCGGAACACCGGATCGATGAAGCGTTCGGACTCCAGGGACATCCACAACTCTAATTTATTAGAAGGCAGGCTATAGAAATATCGAGTGGAGTCAGCCGAAGTCGTAGCGTTGAGACCGCGACCGCCAGACTGTTCAATGATTTGACCAAATTTATTTTGCTCAACATATTCGACGGCTTGGGCTTGGAGAGTATCAAATTGCGATCGCAACGCCGCAATCTGCTCCTCATCACCCGCCTTTTCAGCCGCCATCAGCTGATCAAAGACTACATCCATCTCCTGCAGCAGAGGAGCTTCTGCCGAGTAGTCCCTGGTACCAATTTGAGTAGTGCCCTTAAACGCCAAATGCTCTAGATAGTGAGCAACACCAGTATGACCATCCGACTCATTGACCGCTCCTACCTTGGCATAAAGCATCATTGACACAACCGGAGCCTGATGACGCTCCAACACAATAAACTTCATGCCGTTATCAAGCGTAAACTCGCTGACAGAATTAGCCACCCGGTCAATATAGGGCTGAATTGAATTACCTTGATCCGAACTAGCAGCAAGTGGCTCTTGAACAGGCAAACCCAAAACCTGAGCCCCAGCTGGGTTGGCTAAACCAAGCCAGCAAAACACTACCAGCACAGTGGCCCACAGCAACTTCATCTTCGATTTAGCCAACGGAGTTACGCCCATAGCACCTCAGCGCAAAATACCGTTACTAGCATAGATACTTTTCTTAATATTGTGTCAACAAGATAGTCACAATTCCGGAAAATCACTGAATTTTGCGCTCGTGCCGCAAAAGTAAACACCACCTAATTCCACAGTTATCACGCTTAAAACAACTGCTCACACCACTACTTTAAGTAGAGATACTTATAGAACGTGAACATTTCAAATAGCCCACCCACAATACTTATAGTTAGACAAATAATGACTACACCCTGCACCACATCACCCGCACCAAATGTAATCAAAAAATCTACCAAATAATCTTTACCTACAGCACTGACGGCAGATAGCGGAGACCAAGCCCCTAAAGTTAATGCTCCTAAGGCCACTCCCAAACTAACGGCAGGCAAAACGAAGCAAATAACCAATGTCAATATCAAGGAAAAAAATAGCTGTAAGCCCATTTCTACCTCCCGCCAACCTGTGGCCGAATGGGCAAATGACATCATCCCAACGATACGAGCAATCATCAAGAATAAATGCCAAGTTGAGAAATCTTAAATTTTCATAAAATTACAGAGCATTTAGAACCTTACCTTCATTGATTCCTTAACCCATTAAAATAAATTGGCCCTGCCGCTCCAATCTTAAGGAGTCATTCTCTTTGTCAGCTGCATTTTCTACATCGAGCCTCGTTAAATGGGGGCAGCGTCTCATGGCTGCTATCCTCCTCAGTGGCCAAGTTATTGTTCATTTGGTGACTCGTCCCCTGCATCGGCGTAACACTATTGAGCAGATGGCCGCTGTTGGGCCTGAATCTTTACTGATCACATTGGTCACAGCCAGCTTTGTCGGTATGGTATTCACCATTCAAGTTACCCGCGAGTTCATTAACTTCGGTGCCAGCACCGCCGTTGGTGGAGTCTTGGCCCTCACCTTAGCAAGGGAGCTTGCCCCAGTACTCACAGCGGTGATTATCGCCGGTCGAGTTGGCTCAGCCTTTGCCGCTGAGATTGGCACGATGCAGGTGACTGAGCAAATTGATGCCCTACAGCTTTTAAAGACAGATCCAGTTGATTATCTAGTGTTGCCTAGAGTCATCGCCTGTGCCCTAATGCTGCCGCTACTAACGATCCTGTCGTTTATTACCGGCATGACTGGTGGTCTGATTATCTCCACCACCATGTTCAACATTTCTCAGACCGTCTTTCTAGACTCAGCTCGTCTGTTTATGGACGTTTGGGATTTGGCCAGTGCGATGATCAAGTCGCTAGTGTTTGGTAGCCTGATTGCAATTATTGGCTCTAGCTGGGGCTTAACCACCACAGGTGGAGCTAAAGGTGTCGGTCAGTCAACAACCACTGCTGTAGTCACTGCCCTACTGGCTATTTTTATCAGCAACTTTTTCCTGTCTTGGCTCATGTTTCAGAGTTCAGCTTTGAACTTTTAAAGCGCTAGTTTTTTATGTATAGGGTAGTAACCAACCTACATTTCCACTTCAGTCAGCTTTTTCAAATACCGCTCAATTAGCAAGATGGCTACGATGTCATCAATAGGACGGGGGATACTGCGCATGCTCTGGGGCAGCAGACGATTAAATCCTTTAGGAGGAAACATTTCCCAATAGCGTTCTCGAGCTTCCAAGCTGCTATAACGTTCATCCACCAAAATAACGTTGGGGCCTTCATTGAGACGAGACAGTTCCTGCTTCCAGATTCTTGCCCCAGTCTGATCACCCATGACAATCAGAGAAATTGGATAGGTCTGACGCAGAGATTCAATGTGATTAACCACATCCTCAGCTGAAATCACCTCGTGATAACACAGAGAGCGATCCACACCGACAATTGCCACACCACACTTATAGCGACCTGGATCAAACCCTAGAATAACGGGCTGCGATAGCTTAGAAAAAACAGTAGAGGTCACAGAGCTGGCATTAGAGAAAAGGTGCCACAGAAAAAAGCTAAACCATATTTCAGCTGAATGCCTCAGATAGGGCCTCGTATAGGCAGATGATGCCTTTTTCTGCATATCACTATCTTACGACTATCTTAAGGATGCCTGCAGTAGAGCCATCGATTCTGCAAATTGAATGAGATTAGCTTGCGCTTTAAACAAAATCTGGCAAACTGAAGGCTGGCGAAATTAATATTGCGCTGTCAATAGTGCTCAGATCGCTCTATCTCATTGGCTAACCCACCATCTTGCGGTTTGAGTGTAATCTCCATTTTCAGCAACTGTTCATCCTAAATGGCACTGGCTGTAACTGGAGTGCGAATGCTATGGTTTAAGTACACTTGTACGCACTAGTTCGGGTGCGTTTGCTTTGTGCATGTAAAGCGAGTTGAACTCTCTCACTTTAAGTCTTTTGGAGGAACGACTCAGGTTCCTCTCCTGCCAGGATTTACTGTTATTTCTGGCCCTAATGGCTCAGGGAAATCGAACATCCTTGATGCACTTTTGTTTTGTCTGGGATTAGCAAGTTCTAAAGGCATGCGAGCTGAGCGCTTGCCAGACTTGGTAAATCAAAATCATGCCAGTCGACGCTCCACCGCTGAAGCAAGCGTCACCGCCACGTTCGATATCAGTGATGTTCCCCCCGAGCTGCTGCAGGGAGATGATGATAGTACACGTGAATCTAAGGGTGATGGGGAGAGTGAGGGAGAAATAAAGGGTGACGACCAACCGGAAACTCTTCCGGAGCAGAAAACCGTAGTGGCCTCCTCTGAAATAGACGCCTCCTCAGCAGAAACCATTGCCACCCACAATAAAGCCGACACAAACGACATCAGAGATGCCGTCACCCCTGATAATGTTGTCCCTTTGCCGCGAGAATGGAGTGTGACTCGCCGTTTACGGGTCACGGCGCAAGGGACCTACACATCTAATTACTTCATCGATGGTCAACCCTGTACCCTGAGCGAGCTACATGAACAGCTTCAGCGGTTTCGTATCTACCCAGAAGGGTACAACGTGGTGCTCCAGGGTGACGTTACTAGCATCATTTCGATGAAAGGACGGGAGCGTCGGGAAATCATTGACGAGCTGGCAGGAGTAGCCTCGTTTGATCGCAAAATTGACCAAGCCAAGGTAAAGCTCGATATGGTGCGGGAACGGGAAGAGCGTTTTCGCATCGTCGAGCGGGAACTGATTGACCAGCTTGAGCGCCTTGCGCAGGACCGCAAAAAAGCTGAGAAGTATAAGCAGCTCAAGGCCACACTCCAAGAGAAAACCCAGTGGCAAGCAGTCTTGGAATGGCGGCAGCAACAGCAGCAGGCCGATAAACTAGAAACGCAGCTCACCCAGGGGAAGGAGCAGTTAGAAAAACTGGCTCAGCAACACACGTCGTTAGTTGCCCTGATTGCCATAACGGCTAAGGAGTTAGACGAACTCAATACTAAGGTCAAGGCTCTAGGAGAAGACGAACATCTGGCCCTCCAAGCAAAGCTCGCTACTCAGGAAGCTGAACTACGGCAGCTTGAACGTCAAGAACAAACCCTCAGCCAATCTACGCGAGAACTAGCGGCCAAACTGCAGGCAACTCAGTTGGAATTGCAACAGCAAAGCCAGGAACTTGTAGCTCTACAGCAGCGATTAACCACCCTGCGAAAAACTGAAATAGTCCAATTGCAAACGGCACGTAATGACGCCGCTCAGTCGGTGGAAGATAGTCGGGAAGCGACCAGTGCGATCGCAACTGCTTCCCAAGCCTGGATCGAAACTCAAACTACCCTACGCCGTGAAATAGAAACATTACTAGGCACCCTTGAACCTCAGCGCTCTGAGCAGGTAAGGTTGCAAGAGCGTCTAGCACAGCTCCAAAGCCAGATCACGACTCAAGCAAATGCCGTAGAGAGTCTGGCGACCGAACTCAGCCACTCCAAGCAAACGATCGGCCCCGAACCATCGACGACAGAAGCGACCATTCAAACCCTGGCCCAAGACTTAGCAACCGCGGAACAAGAACTCAAGATTCAACAGGAAACACGCGACCGATTGCTGCAAGAGCAGCGTGTAAAACAGCGAGAACTAGATAAGCTAGAAGCCCAAGAGCAGGCCCTGCAAGAAACCCACGGCACTCAAGCCACTTCAGTCCTGGTTAAAAGCGGTCTGACTGGCATCTGCGGTCTCGTCGCCCAGCTAGGCCGCGTCGATCCTAAGTATCAAACGGCCCTAGAAATTGCGGCTGGAGCCCGTCTCGGCTATCTAGTTGTAGAAAATGATAGCGTTGCCGCCAGGGGCATTGATATTCTTAAACGAAAACGGGCTGGTCGAGCAACGTTCTTGCCCCTTAATGCTATCCGGGCACCTCGTAGTCAAAAACTAGGGCGTTGGGAGCGCCCAGATGGTTTTGTAGACTACGCCGTAGATCTGATCGAATGCGATCAGATCTACCGAGAGGTGTTTGCCTTTGTGTTTGGCAATACAGCTGTCTTCGAGCAGCTTAATGATGCTCGAAGACAGCTGGGTAAGTTTCGCATGGTTACCTTAGATGGTGAGGTGCTCGAAAGCAGTGGTGCCATGACCGGGGGTAGCCTGCGCCGCCAGGGTCGACTGCACTTTGGCACTGTCGAAGCTGGAGAATCAGCCGAGGCCAAAACTTTGAGACAACGGCTCCAGGAAATTGAACAGATTTTAGCCAGCTGCGATCTCACCCTGGCCCAAATCAGTACAACGGTTAAAACCCATTCCAAAGCCCTGATCGAAGCTCGCCAAAGCTATCGAGAACAGCAGTTACAAAACACCCAAGCCCAGCAGCAGCAACAGCAGTTACAACAGCGTTTAGATAACGCCCAGCAGCAGCGACAACACTATCAGACCGAATATACCGCAGCCCAGCATCGCCTCCAGGAGCTAAACACTACACTCCCTGAAAAAGAAATCCAGCTACAGGAAAAACGCCAGGAGTTAACAGCCCTGGAGGAATCTCAAACCCACAGTGAATGGCAACAGGCCCAGGACAACGTCCGTGCTTTAGAAGCTGAATTAACCGAACGACAACAGGCCTTACAAATTGCACAGCAGCGGCAGAACGAATTAGAAGCGCAGCAGCAGCGACTGCAGGAAAAGCTCCAGATTGGCCAGCAAAACATTGAGCAAGGTCGGCAGCAGCAGCAACGTCAAATTAACCAGCAAACCGGACTCAATCAACAGCAAGCAGCCCTAAAACAGGAAATTATTGCCACCCAAGCTGCCATTACTGAATTGGATAAGACCTTGGCTGGGGAAAAAACAGAACGAGATCGCAAAGAGCACCAGCTAAGGGACCAACGCAACCAGCGACAACAGCTAGAGTGGCAGCAACAAAAGCTGAATGAAACTCAGCAGGAGCGAAAACAGCAGCTAAGTGACCTGCAAACTATTATCAATACCAAACAGGCTGAACTCCCTGAACCACTCCCCAAAATCCCAGATGACCTCACCTTAGATGTCTTACAGAAGCAGCTTAAATCACTGCAGCGACGTTTAGAAGCTATGGAACCGGTCAATATGCTGGCCCTAGAAGAATATGAACGCACTCAAGAACGCTTAGAAGAATTAACCCTCAAACTTACTACCCTGGAAGAAGAGCGCACAGAACTACTACTGCGTATTGAAAACTTCACCACCCTGCGTCGCCATGCATTCCAGGAAGCTTTTGAAGCAGTTAACGAAAACTTCCAAGCTATTTTTGCAGAACTGTCCGATGGTGACGGCTATCTCCAGCTTGACGATCCCCAGGATCCCTTTAACGGCGGCTTAAATTTGGTCGCTCACCCTAAAGGTAAACCAGTTCGACGCTTAGCCTCCATGTCTGGAGGAGAAAAATCCCTCACCGCCCTCAGCTTTATCTTTGCCCTTCAACGCTACCGCCCATCTCCCTTCTACGCCTTTGACGAAGTGGATATGTTTCTAGATGGTGCCAATGTTGAACGCCTATCTAAAATGATTCGTCACCAGGCCAAACAGGCTCAATTCATCGTCGTTAGCTTGCGCCGCCCAATGATTGAATCCGCCGAACGGACGATCGGCGTGACTCAAGCCAGGGGAGCCTATACACAAGTATTGGGCATTAATTTACAGCGAGCGACAGCAGGTGGCTAATTTGAGTCACTGTAGGGTGGTGCATGCACCACCCTACAGTGACAATCATGCAACGTCTCGAAACATCTAATACGGTTTCACACACTGTCAAAAAACCGAGGGATAGGGTGTAATGTGAGGAGACATGTTTCCTTCAGTTAAGAAACATGCCCTCTGGTTAAGACAACCGATTACATCCCAACAGTAGACCCCAGCGATGAGTTTTGAACAAAGTCGGCTACGTTCCGACATGATTGGCACCCAAGTGATTACTCGTTCTACAGGCCGTCGCCTGGGAGTGGTTAGTCAGCTTTGGGTCGATATAGATCGATGTGAAGTGGTCGCCTTGGGGCTACGAGACAATATCCTATCTAAAGTCGTTTCTGGACCTGAGCAAATCATGCTGCTGAGCAGCATTCGGCAAATTGGCGATGTGATTTTGGTTGATGACGATAGCGTTATTGAAGATGACATTAGCGTTGCTACCTTTAGTCATCTAGTCAAAAGTGAAGTAATCACAGAATCGGGTGAGGGGCTGGGTCGGGTGCGTGGCTTCAAATTTGATGTTGTCAGCGGCAAACTGGAATCTATTGTCATTGCCTCTATGGGGTTACCTCAAATTCCAGACCAGGTGATCAGTTCCTACGAACTGCCCGTTGAAGAAATTGTCAGTACTGGGCCAGACCGTATCATCGTGTTTGAAGGTTCAGAAGAAAAGCTCAAACAGATCAGTGTTGGCTTATTGGAGCGCCTAGGTCTGGGTACAGCCCCCTGGGAAAGAGAAGATGATGGTTATATTATGCCCACATCAGCTAGCAATCAGCTGCCTTCAGGGATCCAACAACCCGCCCCCGAAGCACGGCGTGAAGTTGCTCCTCCACAACGTTTGGAACTAGAGCAGCCCTCCCGTCCTCCTTTGGAACAGGCCATACCTGAAGAAGAACCCTATCAGGCACAGCCTCTAAATATTCCCCAAAAGAAAAAGGTCATTGAATACGAAGAAGAAGATTTCTAATGGGGTGGCTAGATAGATATTGCCATTTTTTAACAAAACCGATTACGGTATGCATGGATTAGTTTTATCCCTCGTCCAGTCTTGTGTACCCATGATATCCACCCCTATATCCACTACTCCTGATCCTTTAAGTCGACTATCTGTCATGGGCTTGCCGGTACATTACGGTGCCGACTATGTCGGTTGGTTACTGGCAAGTATGCGTTCAGGACTCGGCGGCCATGTGATCACTCTAAATGCGGAGATGTGTATTCAGGCGGAGACCAATACTGAACTGCAGGCCATTATTCAAAAAGCTACATTGGTCATCCCTGATGGCGCTGGGATAGAGCTTTATTTTCAATGGGTGCAGCAGCAAAAGCTCAAGCGCTATGCTGGCATCGAGTTTGCAGCAGATGTGATGGAACAGCTGAACCCCTTAGAATCTGTGGTGTTTTATGGGGGAGCTCCTGGACTAGCGGCCACTGCTGCCCAATATTGGCAACAGCAGTTTCCGAATCTCAAGGTTGAGATCGCACAGCACGGTTATTTATCGGGAACTGAGCAGTTAGAGTTGCGCAACGAACTAAAAACACTACAGCCAAGCATTATTTTTGTAGGTCTGGGGGTACCACGGCAGGAACTATGGATTGCCAACCACCGCCATCTTTGTCCCCATGCAATCTGGATCGGTGTCGGGGGCAGCTTTGATATTTGGGCTGGACAAAAACAACGTGCACCTCGCTGGATGTGTAACAACAATCTAGAATGGCTTTACCGACTGTATCAAGAACCCTGGCGTTGGCGACGCATGCTTGCCTTACCTAAGTTTGTATTTCATTCCATTGGCTACGATTTAGGTTGGCGACACTAATACCAATAGCTTGTTATTTTGTATAAGCTATTCCCTTCAAACCCTGACAACATTTAGCCCCAAAAGACCATAAAGATTTGTCAAAGGACTGGACATTTGCACCATTCCTTATATTCTTGTACAGAGACAAAACACCGCTCGGTTGTTCTGAGTAGATTTTTCTCCCATCTGAGATTGCGCCCCCATGACATCTGCTACCGTGACTCCGCCTAAAACTCGTGATAGTCGTCACCAAAATGCTCACTCCAGAAGAGCTGTACGGTTTCAGACAGCTACGGTAGTTTCATCGTCACCTACGAAGACCAATCCTCAACATCCACAACAACAAGCAAGCTCCAGTCCCTCTTTAGTTAGCCTCAACGGAGTTAACAAAATCTATGACAATGGGAGCCAGGCGCTGCGAAATATTGATCTCCAGGTCAAACGCGGTGATTTCCTATTTGTAACCGGGCCCTCTGGTGCTGGTAAGTCGACTCTTCTCAAGCTTCTGTACGGTCAAGAAAGAGCCACATCAGGCGAAATTCTAGTCAATGATCAAGATTTGGCTAAGCTGCGAGGTAACCGTCTTGCTATGCTGCGTCGGCGTATTGGTATCGTCTTTCAAGATTACAAACTCATTCCTCGGCGTACCGTTGCTGAAAATGTGTCCTTTGTTTTGTGGGCTCAGGGCTATAATCGTCGAGAAATTAATCGCCGTCTGCGCCCCACTCTACGCATGGTCGGTTTACAGCATAAAGCCAACTGCTTTCCCGATCAGCTATCTGGCGGTGAACAACAGCGCGTCAGCATTGCCCGTGCGGTTGTTGGCACTCCCCCTCTTCTCCTAGCCGACGAACCCACAGGAAACCTGGATGGGGATAACTCCCGTCAGGTCATTAAGATTTTAGAAAAGCTAAATTCTATTGGCATTACAGTCATTATAACCACCCATGATGAGCAGCTAGTCCGCTCATCCAATCATCCTGTCGTTCAAATTAAAGACGGGCGTTTGACCTATGTCAGACATTAAACTGACCGGAAATTCGTGTGACTTCTCAACACATGAGCTTCAAAATCACAGACCCAGTTCACCCAGTTACTATCTATTTGAGGACGTTCTTGAGGCAGTGAACGTTTGATTAATAGGGCTATATAACCCTGATCACAACGAACTACGACAATATTGCCAACCTTTGTACGCACCATAGCATGGCCTAAAGGAGGGAGCTTCATAGTAGAAGCCATCAGCTGTTGCAATCCTAAAGACTGAAAAACCAACTGCACCCATTGAGTATCTTTATGATGCGACGTTATAAAGTAATCACGCGGTAGACCCATAGAATCAAAAACAGCCACTCCTAGTATCTGCTCAATGTTAGGCAAATCCAACGATTTCAATGACTGTGGATTTGAGGTAGACACTAAAATTATAAATATGTTTAACGTGCAGCTAGATTAGCAGTTTTTAGCTTCCACACTAAACTAGAAACCATATTTGTAAACACATGGGCGACTACAGGGACCAATAAATTTTCACTAGCAAGCGCACTATAACCTAAGAGTCCACCAACACAAGTAGCCCAAAGCATGTAGGGCCACTGCCGCAGATCGCTCATGTGGAGCAAGCCAAAGCATAGGCTAGATACCCCGAGCGCCAATAAATTAGCCCCTAAAGCAGGCAGCATAACGCCACGAAAAAGAAGTTCTTCACTAATGCCAGGCAACAGCCCTAGCCAAAGCACATCAGGCAATACTAAGGGCTTCAAAATATAGTCTAAATACACCTCGGCACTGCGGCGATATCTAGGCCAAACCCAATAAAGCAAGCCACTGACTAATGTGATACCCGTTCCTAAAAGTAACCCTATACCCATCGGGTAGACACCTAGCCGACTAGGTAACTGCTCAACTGCATCGAACAGCAACCATAGACGAGCGACTATCAATAGCACAAGGGCCGTCGCCGCGATCGCAACCAGCACCTGAGTGCGATTCAAGGGCTCCATACTGGAATTAGGCGGGGCAGGTTGGTTCAAAAAAAAATCGGCAATGTTTACCGTACTAGACAGGCGATACCATCTTACGCTTTCTCAGGCTGATCGCCTATTGTCAAATCTCTACAGCAGAGGTGTCATAACGCCTCTGCATCTGCCAAAGCTAGCCAGTAACCTTCAAACTTCCCCATACGCCCTACAGCTCAAAAATATGCTGGAAAACAACGTACTCTATTCGTTTTGATTAGGTAGAACCATCTATTAGACCTACACGGAGTTGAATCAAAACATCAAAATCAGTCAATCAAAAATGCCTTTAT
Organism: Cyanobacteria bacterium P01_F01_bin.13; assembly: GCA_039191365.1. Taxonomy (GTDB): domain Bacteria; phylum Cyanobacteriota; class Cyanobacteriia; order Phormidesmidales; family Phormidesmidaceae; genus Leptothoe. The sequence goes on from JBCCXQ010000018.1 coordinate 42,141, forward strand.
ATCTTAAAAATAAACCTTTAAAAACCAAATTTTAAAATCAGGATAAAAACCAAAAAACCTTACAAAACAAAGATTTAAGCTTTTATACAGAATCAATTCGCCAATATGTATACTGCCTTTGAAGATTTTTTATTTAATTAATTGATTGTCAATAAAGCTAGCAATAAATCAATTCAAACCAATGTTAAAACCCAGCAAAGAATGGGATTTATTTAAATACCTAGTTACTGACTACAGCAATTGCTTTTTTGTTATTAACTACAGCGGTGACTTCTTTTTTGCCTTAACACACCAACTAACGCATGGAAATGTCCTTCGGCTCATCCCATCCAGATGACGACGTCAACATTTATGAATGTGAGGTTCGTCTCAAGTTTCGCATCATTGAGGATAAAGTAGCCATCGATGAACGTGATAACAATGCATTGCTAGAAGCTTTGGTGGACGCCTATACCTATGGTGATGATGAGTATCTAGAATCCTTGGAATCTCAAATCAATATCCATGAAATCCAAGCATTAGAAGCATCCCCAGCCATGCGGCGCCAACTTATTCGTCTGCGCAATAGCCGAAAATTCGCATAAACATTCATAGATAGACTAGTGCAATCGCATCTCAGATGCAGCCATCAGAAAAAACTGCCGATAGAGGTTTGACATTAATTCCCTCCAATTTGTATATTTATAAAGGCCAAGTCACTGATGCTAAGGCATATATGCCCCCATCGTCTAGAGGCCTAGGACACCTCCCTTTCACGGAGGCGACGGGGATTCGAATTCCCCTGGGGGTATTAAGAAAAACGGGTCACTTGCTGTATAGCAAGTGACCCGTTTTTCTTAAAGCCTTTTCTTATTAACTAGAGCATCACTCGCCTAGTAAGAAAACTCATCTTTGGTGCGATCGCAAATAGCCAGTAGATTTTGAGTCAAATTATGACAAATATGGTGCTCAATCAATTGCACAGGCATGATAGCTGGTGGCTGCACGGTGAGTTCATAGGATAGCAGCGTAGCAGTTTGCTCACCCATAAGCGCAGGTTGCAGAGACCACTTACCGACAAATCTCTTAAAATCACCATCAACCATCGAAAACCCTATTTCCTTAGGAAAAATCTCTGTCATATCCAAAATGACACGTGCACAGAACTTAAAATTTAAGAAACACTGTGCACCAATTTGCTCTAATCGAACCCCCCCATCAGGGCGACTCAACAATCGACTAACAGTTAAGTTAGGCACAAAATCGGCCAGTCTCTCATAATCGGTCAAAATTTGCCAAACCTGCTCCAGTGAACGAGGTATAGCTATAGCAGCAACAATCTGACGTTGGCGAGGAGCCAAACTCTCAGTTTTGATGCTCACCTGCTGGCAAGCAGCAGCATTAAGACGAATGACTAAGTCACCATTCGCCATAGCATCATTAGAAGTAAAAGCCAAAACGTCTTGATTCACTGTCAAGCAACTTCAATAAAACAAAAAGTGGCAACTAGGTATGTTTTCCTAGTAGCTTAACCGATCTAACCCCAATATTCGCGCTTGTGAGAGAAAAATATTTCTATTCCTCAATGCAACACGTGCTCAATGCAACACCTGTCTAGGCTCATCAATCCACAAGCTGCAGAATTTAGGTTGTCTGTTCTTAAACACGTTAGACAGATAACTATTCAACAGGGTGCCCAACCATCCAGAACTTTACGCTATGAGCTATTACGCAGCCTAATGCATCCCCCTGATGCTAACTGCAACGTTGATGACATTTAGCAGTTGATGCACATCCATATCTATCTATATATGTAGATGCAAAACCATAGAAACAACTTACCTATATAGGCCAATCTACATAGCGACCACCTCATACATTCCAGTGACGCAATAACGTTCAATCACCTGAGCCTTGATAAAGTGTATATATGCGCTCAAGTAACCTTTAGACACAAGGTCGTTATAAGACAATAGGCTTAGTCCACGTCCCAGCCCTTAAAATGGACAGGTGCCATTCATGATTTCCATCACGGAACCTGCCTACCTCGGAGTAACATCGTGCTGCTGTCAAAAGGGTTTGAAGTCGAAATTTATACTGGACTCAACGATGGAGAAATCGTTGGATTATCAGACAAAATAGCTAAATCCCTCAGTGGGTTTGTACGAGAGCCAGACAGCCGTAATGTTGAATACACGACACCTCCACTACAACAATATGAGCAGTTACTTTGTGAACTGGTTACTCCTCGTCGACGTTTAAGGCACTTTCTTACCAGCCTGGACCCACGCTATACCTTAATTCCTGGCAGTACCTTATCCACAGGTAATAGCCATATTTTTTATCGTTCGGATCCTCAAAATCCATATCACACATACATTGAAAATACATATGGAACTGACGTAGTTACCGCCAGTATCCATATAAACATTGGCATTAGCGATCCAGAAATCCTCATGCGTGCTTGTCGATTGATTAGGGCTGAAGCACCTTTGATTCTCGCTTTAAGTGCATCATCCCCATTTCTAGACAGCCAGATTACTGGTTATCATTCCACCCGCTGGCATGTATTTCCCCAAACGCCTCAGCAAGTTCCTCTATTTGAAAGCCATGAGCACTTTATTAAATGGACTGAAGCGCAACTGCAACTAGGCACTATGCGAAATGTACGTCATCTGTGGAGTTCTGTACGGCCCAATGGTGACTGTCGTCCCTATAATCTCAATCGATTAGAAATTAGGATTTCAGACTTAGTTACCGACCCTATCCACCTATTGGCCATTACTGCTCTCCTAGAGGCTCGTATTCTCCAAATCCAGCAAGAACCAAACCTGGACCCCCTCATCTCCAGCAAAATTCCCACCAGCAATCGGCATGACGACCTGCTGGCAATTATTAGCGCCAATGAAGAAGAAGTAGCCAAAGCTAGCCTCAAAGCACAGCTGCATCATTGGCATGATGGGGAACCCATTATTGCGGCGGATTGGATAATGCAGATTTATAACGAGGTTCTGCCCATAGCCAAGGCCCATAGCATTGCTTGTTTCCTTACACCCATCAAACAAATACTAAGAGAAGGCAACCAGTCACAAAACTGGTTGAAGCAAGTTGAAGCCGGTATGGATATATCTCAAGTGATTGCTCAAACTATTCAAGTTATGGAACATCAAGAAAAAGCATTACAAAGCGAGCTTTGCCTCCCTGCATAAAGTTTGTTTGACATGCTCTCAGATCAGACTTACCGCTCAAAGTCCATAGGCATAGCAGATGTATGAGCAGTCAGTGCACTCAAAATTTGACAAGTAATCTGCATTGGCGTTGGTATTTTATGCTGTCCGGAAAGCCAAAAACTGACCAAGACCTATTATTTAGATCGATTGATTAGCAACTCCTATATAAAAGCCAGCCAAAATACTCTCAAAGAGACTGAAAAGTCATCTCGCAATAGGAGATCTCACTACTTATAGCTATGTCAACGCCCAAAATTGTCCTTGTCTATCCAGAGATACCACCTAATACTGGCAATATTGCCCGCACTTGTGCTGCAACTACGACAGAACTGCACTTAGTAGAACCTCTTGGCTTCGAACTGAGCGATCGTTATCTCAAAAGAGCAGGGTTAGACTATTGGCCTCACGTTGATTTGCAAGTCCACCCATGCATAGAAAGTTTTTGCCAACATCAGCAATCTGTAGGCGGTAGACTCATTGGATTTACGACCAAAAGTAAATATAGCTATATAGATATCAAGTACAAAGATGATGACTGGCTATTATTTGGGAGTGAGAGCCAAGGTCTCTCAAAGACCCTCTTAGAGACGTGCGATCTCACTGCTAAAATCCCAATGTTACATAGCAGTGTTCGCAGTTTAAATCTCTCAGTAAGTGCTGCAGTTGGATTGTTTGAAGCTCTCCGACAGACTGGCCACCTAGCCACCACCCAAACTGTTCATAGGGACCTTAACAAAGGATAGTTAGCCCCTAATCACTTTATCCAAACAGACTATATATCTATAAACCCATAGATATATAGATAGACATTATAGATTCACTATTGGCAATCAATAGAACACTGCACTGTGTAGCAGTCAATTCCTATCATCCAAAAAGCCCTCAGGGCAAAACCAATAGACCTTCCACGCATTACACCAGCAAAGACAGTCATCTAAGATACAAACCACTCGTCTTAGCGATAAAAATTTTCTATAGCGGTCACGGTCTAACAGCACTACGAGCATAGTTAAATTCGTGAAATGCTTGGGCAGCATAGGGAAAGTCGACCTTTCAACGCCTCCGCCTTTAAAGAGGCGATGGGACAGAAAGTAGTGACATTTTTGCTACAAATACTGTCTGAAGCAGTTTTACTAGAATCGCCTCAACCCTCTACTACAAAGAGATTCAGGCGATTCCGGAAAGCACGCCTAAACCGTTGTCAGAATAAAAATCCACAGCAAATTCAATTTCATGTTGATTTTTCCGAATCTAATGGAACTTGTTTTGTGCGGGATTGATCTTTTGATTAAGTCGTGTAAACTTGCCTAAGGTTGGGTGTGAAAGGTATGCACCTGTAATGGGGCATTTTTTTGCCCAATACTGGTACCTCATCTACCTGATTCAACTTGTAGTCAACGGCCCGCGAGCGGTCAGCTGCATAGAGACAAGTTGGTTTCGAACAGTTGAACGCTGGTCATTTAGGAGGTTATTCCTTGAAACGAGCAAATTCTCAGGAGCCCAAGTCTGAAACAAGTCATTCATGTTTTTCCAACATGGGTGTTGTTAATGAGCAAGCTCCGTCTGGAAACGCTGGCAGGTCACCAAAGTCTGCTGCTGTCTTGGGACTTGCACTTTCATTTGGTGCATCTGGAGTTTTATTCGCAGATAGTGAAGCAACTGCAGCGGTTGGCTCTTTTGTAGTGACCAATTCCGCAGCTTCAAGCGAGCTACCCCAATTGCCATCTGTGCTTAAAAGTCAGCTTAATCAGTCTTCTGCAAAGGCTCATGGTTCGGCTATATACCACACTGTTGAGCAAGGTGACAGTCTTTGGCAAATTGCTAAAGATCATCAGGTTGAAATTCAGGATATAAAGGTTGCAAATCGTATTTTCCCTGATGCACCTCTACAGGTTGGTCAGGTTATTAAGGTCCCCAGTGAGGAAGGACCTCAACCAACGTTGGTTTCTTTGCTACCAGGTGTACAGCAGAGAGATTCGAACGAGCAATCCCAACCTACTCTTGAAAGTTTAATTGCAGGACTTCCTGATAGTGGTAATGGTGTAGAACAGTTACGAGACCATGACGCCTCTGACTCAGTTGATAGCGCTACTGTTGTTGCTACTGAGGAATTGACTGGGGATACCTCTTTGCGTTCTGCTGGACTTGTTTCGCAGTCCGACGGATTTCAAGCTGATTTGAAGCAGCTTGCTGCCAACAGTCAGCTAAGCAGTGTTCAGGCAGTTACTACTGATGACGTGCAATCTGAGTTATCTATTGGTGATTCTGATGCGCCAGTAGCAGCATCCTATGAAGATTCTGAGGACATGGCGTCTGAAGAATATGAGGTGATTCCAGGCGATACCGTTGAGGATATTGCAATTGCTTTAGGAACTACATCTGAGGAGTTAGCAGAGGTTAACGATTTAGATGATCCTAATTTTATTCTTGCAGGCGATACGCTTTCTGTTCCTGAGGAAGTAACTAGCGAATTAGTTCTTTCTGAGGCTGCAATTTCTCTGGAACAAGCTGCCCCTAAGCTCACTGCCTCTTCTTCTCTAAGTGATTTCGATGGCACTCGTCTAAGTCGTTTACAGTCAACGGTTGAGAATCGTATCAACGGTTCACAAAGGTTGCAGCAACTACAAACTGATCAACAGACTATTGAATCTCAGACTTCTACTGCTGGAGTAGAAGATGAAGTCGCCTTAGTAACTGTTGAGGATCCGTATACAGCTGATTTGTTGGCAGAAGTTAGTTCTGCTCAGCAACTCAATACATCTGTAGAGATGGATGATGATATTGCTTTGAAACAAGCAGTGTTAGAAGCGGATACTGTTGTTAATCCTGAGTTCCAGGAGAATCGATTAGAAGCTAGAGCGTTGGATGATGCTGCATCTAAGCAATCTGAATTGTTAGCTGCTGCACCGCTTGATCCCAATGTCTACGTATCGTCTCCAACACCAACTGCTGGACAAGTGGTTTCTCCCGAGATGCCAATTTTGCCATCAGCAGATGAGTATCTTCCAGAGTCACCTGATTACTTCAATGGTTATATCTGGCCAACTCGTGGGACGTTGACCTCTGGCTATGGATGGCGATGGGGACGTATGCATCGCGGGATTGACGTAGCGGGTCCTGTAGGTACTCCTATCGTGTCTGCAGCTCCTGGCATAGTTGAAAGGGCAGGTTGGAACTCTGGTGGCTATGGCAATTTGGTTGAGGTTCGTCATGCTGACGGTAGTATGACTCGTTATGCCCATAACAGCCGAATTGTTGTAAGGTCGGGTCAACGGGTAGCTCAGGGTCAGCATATTGCTGACATGGGCAGTACTGGCTATAGTACTGGGCCTCATTTGCATTTTGAGGTTCATATGCCAGACCGTGGCACAGTTAATCCAATGGCTATGCTTCCCAGTCGTTAGTTCGTTTCAAACTAGCGTTAGTAACAACATCTAAGAAGTGGGTGCGTGGGGCAGATGGCCCGAGCACATAAAGTAATAATAAGTTTGAAGAGTTATTGGGTATTAAAAACCAGA
>JBCCXQ010000019.1:0-48255 GCA_039191365.1 Cyanobacteria bacterium P01_F01_bin.13
CTACAAAATCAGTAACGTCCTCGGGATAGGTGAAATCGTCAGGAATACTGGCAAGCAGTCTATCCAAACTAGGCGGACTATTTTTTTTCTTAATTACCAAAGTATTATCCACCTCAAGGATTTCAAGGGTGGAGTTTTCGTTTAGCCCAAGGCGCGTAACCAGCTGATGAGGAATGCGCAGCCCTAGGCTATTGCCCCATTTCTTAAGCTGAATTTCCATAGTGTAAATGAGTTTAAATTATACTTTGTATAATAGCTTTATTTGTCCAAGTCAGTCCACAACCATAGCGCTAAAATAACGAGGTTGTCCCCGCCACCCACCATGGCTACCGCCCCCAACCTGTCGGGAAAAAAATACCAGGGCCAATCCTCCCTCTTGTCTAAACAGCTGCTGGCTTTCTACCGGCGGGTAAGTCAGTCCATCCTGACCGTCGTGGATGTGGAAACCACTGGCTCCGTCGCTTATAAGTCCAACGTTATCGAGGTTTCTGTGATCAAGGCCACCCTTGCCGATGGCATTTTGCAGCAGGAAACCTCTCTGGTTAACCCCACGGGCAAGGTGCCGCCATTTATTACTAAAATCACTGGCATCACCACCGCCATGGTTAGCAAAGCGCCCTATCCCGAGGAAGTCTGGGCCGATTACGAGCCGTTGCTCCGTCAGGATGTGCTTACGGCCCACAATCTGGACTTTGACTACGGGTTTCTCCAATCTGAATACAAACGCCTTGATGTTCATTACTATCGCCCCCCCAGCCACCGCTTTTGCACCGTGCTGCTCTCGCGATTAATGCTGGCTGACTTGCCATCCCGCAGCCTGCCCGACCTGGTAAAGCATTTTAACTTTGATGTGGGTGCTTCCCATCGGGCTGAGGCCGATACCAAGGCCTGTTGGCTCCTGGCTGAGATTTTGCTAACCCGCATCCAGCAAGAGCCGGAAGAGAAAATCCTGGATCTATTTCGCCAACAGTGGATTCGTCTCCAGGATGCAGCGGCTATGTTTGGTAAACGTAAGAAAGATACCCTGGACCTGCTAATCAAGGCTGGATTGGAGCATCGGCTGTCTAAACGTCAACAACAACCCCTGTTTCGAAGAGGTGATGTAGAAGAGGTGTTCTATGCGCACCAGGGAGAACAACTATCAGTTCTAGGAGAATCATAAGCGATTTTATAAAACTCTCTTTTCTAGGATGTTTTCTTGTAAATATCTAAGCTAAATCGGTCCAACTCCATGGTGCCCACCAGGTCCTGGTGCTTCATTAGCTGATACTCAGCGCTCAAAAGCTGACTAATATCCTGACGAATTTCCTCTGCTCCAGTGTCGGTGGGCGCTTTCCAAACGGGTCTTGCGGCTTCTAACCAAACAATCTGCTCATAGGTCTTATCCGAGCCGGACAAAGCATCTTCCAAGGCGTCGGGTAGCATGGCTGGGTCAGTGGCCAACAGCTTTACAGGGGTATTGTCGGGAAAATAATACACCAGCCGCAGAACGTGTCCCCAGGCTTTGGAATTCATGGCGATTAGGGTGGTGTCTGCTGGTGGCGTTATTTCTGCAATCTGTTGGAAGACATTGCGATCGCGTCCCACCATATCGCCTACATTCAATCCAAGATATATGAGTAAAATGCTCATTATCACTGGCTTTTGCCATGCTGTAGTCAGGTTCATCAACCAGGCCGTAACCATTAGCAATAACCCCGGCAAGATAAAAATAGCGCTGCGTCCAAATCCCCAAGACAATGTAGATTTACCCGATAAAATGTCAGACCCTAACATCAACAATAGGGGTAAGCATCCCAGCGTTAAGAGAATAGCTAAAAGAGAGGGTGAATCTCTGCGAAGCCAGGACCATAGGTTCCAGAGGATCGTTGCTAATAGCAGCAGAACAAGTGCTCCTACGATTAAAACAACTGCTACAGGTAAACTTGTCGACCAGTCTCCTACCACTAGTTGAATGCCCAGGACTTCAAGGATGCCTTGGGTATGTTGGGCGATGGTTTCTCCTAAGCTGGTGTCTGTGGAAAATCGGTTGAGGTCTACATTTCTAAGCTGTTGCGGTAAGCCCCAATAAAACCAGGGGACGGCTAGACAGCCTGCACCAATGGCGCAAAGACCATAGTGCCACCAGCGCTTGCGGTCCTTGATTAAAATTACGCAGCCCAGGGTTAAAAACCATAGGGCTGAGAGATAGTAAGTTAAAATTCCAGCGGTGATGGTGAGGGTCAATATTAGATACCACACCAGTCGCAGCCAGCGAGACGGGCGCTGATGGGAGAGCTGTAGTGCTGCCCAGCCGCTGAGGGTGACCCACAAAACCGTTGGGCAATACATGCGCATATTGAGGGAGTGAAACCAGAAAAAGGGATTTAGCCCCAACAAAGCCGTCAGTAACAACCCACCGCGATGGTTAAAGAGAGCTTTGCCCATGCCGTATGCGCCTAAAATTGCGCCCAGGCTGAGTAAGAGATTTAGACTGCGCAGCCCCGCTTCTTGAGTGCCTGTGAAGGGTAGCCAGAGATATTGGGATAAAAAGAAAAGGGGAGGATGGGGTTCTCGACCCACCAGTCCCTGTAATAGGGGTTTAATAGCCTTAATAAAGTCGGAAATGCCGCCAGAGGATGGAAGCTGCAGCAGTCCACTGTAGTTGGCCAGGGCAATTGGTGTGTCAGGAGGCCCCATGTAGCTAGGGCGTTGGCTGGTGGATAACAGCAATGACAAGACTTCGTCGTACCATAGCTCCCGAGCGCCAACGTAGAGGATGCGGAGGATGACTGCGATCGCAATTCCAGCCATCAATATCCATTCGGTCCGGATAGGTTTGAGCCGATTTGTGAATTTGCTACCGGACGTTGTTTCTGGAGATACGGGACGCTGTGACACAGGAAGTCTCCTTTAGGGAGTACGATTTTGAGACTGGTTTTGGGTTTTGGGTTTTGCCAGAGACTTGGGCAACATTCGTCGGCGTCGATACCAGGTCGCAGCCCCCACCAGCATGCCAATTAATGTCAACGCTATCACCAGGGGCACCAGGTCCCCAGTTTGGGACAGGGTGAGACCAGAACTGCCCAACAATACGAAAGGCAATACCCCTGGTAGGGTACCCAACGCTGTGCCGATGACGTAGTCCTGCCAGCTGATGGCGGTTAACCCGGCTGCAAAATTGACCAGACCGTAGGGAATCACAGGCAAGAGCCGTATAGAGAATATGTAAAACAGACCGCCAGTGCGCACCTCTGCATCGAGTGTTTGCCAGTAGCCTGCCAGGCGTTTTTCCACCAGCTCTCGTCCCACGGTGCGGGTAAAGCCAAAGGCGACTATGGCGGCCACCAGGGCTCCGAGGGTGGTCCATAGAGACCCTAGCCAGGGGCCAAACAGGGCTCCCCCAGCTAAATTCAGCACGGTGGACGGTAGCACCAATACCGTTGCCACTGTGTAGATCACAATGTAGACAATAGGCCCCCAAATACCGGCTCGATCAAGGGTGGTCTGCAGCCATTGCGGGTCAATGCCGCCCAGGGAGAACATCGTGACTCCGGTGGCAACAATGCACACCAGGACAACGATTAAAATTAGGCGTTTAATATTGGCCATTGACTACCTGAGATTATTTCGCCCTGTCTCCATAAAACTCCCGCACCAGATACAGAGGCCGCTGCTTGACTTCCTCATAGACTCGCCCCAAGTATTCGCCGATGATGCCCAGGCTCACCAGCTGGATGCCGCCTAAAAATAAGATGGCCACCATCAGGGAGGCATAGCCTGGTACATCGATGCCCAGAGCCAAGGTGCGCACCACTAAAAATGATGCATAAATGAACGACACCAGGGAAATCATGAGTCCCAGGTAGCCCCAAATCCTTAAAGGGGTGGAGCTAAAAGATACGATACCGTTAATGGCAAAGTTCCAAAGTTGCCAGTAGTTCCACTTGCTGCTGCCACTATAGCGAGGGTCGCGGTCGTAGATGATATAGGTTTGTTTATAGCCAACCCATGCAAATAACCCTTTCATAAAGCGGGTCCGTTCTGGCAGCTGTTTGAGCGCCTCAACCACACGCCGGTCCATTAGCCGAAAGTCTCCGGTGTTCTGGGGAATAGCCACCTGACTCAGGCTGCTAATAATGCGGTAAAACCCATTGGCTGAAAACGTTTTTAACCAGGTTTCTCCAGAGCGATGGCGGCGTTTGGCGTAGACTACGTCGTAGCCCTCTCGCCATTTTTCCATCAGAGGTTGAATATATTCGGGTGGGTCCTGCAAGTCGGCATCAATGGGAATAACAGCCCTACCCCGGCTATGGTCAATGCCCGCTGTTAAGGCTAGTTCTTTGCCAAAGTTGCGAGCCAGGGCAACAACTTTGATGGCCGGATTGCGATGGTGATGGTCAATCAGCCGGGACAGGGTATTGTCTTTGCTGCCATCATCCACACAAATTATTTCGTAGCTGCTGCCCAGGTCATTGGCTACGTGTTCTAAGCGTTCGAATAAATAGTCAATATTGGATTCTTCACAGTAAAGCGGGACGATAATCGATAGCTCAGGGCAGGGGTCCGGTGCTTCGATAACAGAACTTACCAACACAGATGCACGTTGAATAGGGACCATAGAACAGCGGCGATGGCGTAGACGTTTAGTATAGTCTTCGCCCTGGATGCGGCTATGGCGCTCAGATTATCAAGACGCTTATCCAATTAATCGCCGTTATCGTTTAGGGCATATCGCTGCTTTATCGCGGCCATTCCCTGATACAGACCCTGGGTATCGGGCCAGCCAACAAATCCGGCAAAACAGCAGCGATTCTGGGTATTAGCTAGAAACACATGGTGGATACCGAGGGGATTGCGCCAGATACGTAGGGTAAAGCCATGGGTGAGCTTGGCCCACACCTTAGCCCGACCAAAATCGCGGAAGTGGGCATCGGTCATTCCTACAATTGTTTGCAGTGCTGTGATGATGGCGTCCTCTACCAAGTCCTTGAGGGGAGCAGCCCCTAGGGCAGCATTGTCTGAGAGCTTGGCCCAAAAGGTCTGAATAGCGACAGTAACGTCTGGATGATCTTTGGTGTTGTCGTGGCGAATGCCGCTGAGCTGAGTGTAGCGAGCATGGCGAAACTGGGAGCACTGAATGGGGACCGTGCCATCACTACCGCCATCGTAATTGCTGGCAATGGTTTGCATGGGAATATGCTGGGCCAGTTGCTCAGCGATCTGACGACGGTCAGTGCCAAGGTCCCTGGCGATGCCGATGCCCCAGCGAAATGGGTCAAAAATTCGCCCCAGGTCGGCGCCACCAACCGGAGAACTGACTAGACTGACTGAGCTGATGTGAGACCACCATTCGGGATGGCGCTGTAGCAGCTCCAGCCAGATTAATCCCCCCATGGAGTGGCCAACAATGCGCCAGGGACATTCCGGATGTCGCTGGTGGGTTGCGATCGCAATTCGCTCCACGTCCTCAATCAATGGCTCAATCCGCCACCAGGTTTTAAGCAGTCCCAAATTGGGCGCAATCACTTCAGTGTGCTCATCCGCCAGGGATTGCCCCAGACGATATATCCGTCGACTGGTATCGTGCCAACCATGCTGGACAAATAGAATGTATGGAGACGCCCCAGTAGTTACCATGTTTTCTTATCTGTAACGATTTTCAGCAAAATGATACGTCTGGTTTGAAATTGAGCCCAGGCAAGTCGAAGAAACCGATCCCCGCAATGGGTTTCGGCCGCTATAACAGCAGCTACCTTGTAATTAAGGCAACACTAAGATTGGATATCTATCCCTGCGGTATGCTAAATGCGGAGTGTTTCTTAACATTTTCTATGGCATTTAACTGACAAAAGACGCCATTACGTTGCTGCTGATTTTACTTAATATTTGGTGATGATTCTGACCTGTTGTGCCACTTGAACCATACCCAAGCTATAAGTTTTGATGGCTGAAACATTGGCCTCGGATACTTAAAGCCTTGAGCTACAAACCTATCGAAAATCAGCAACGCTTACTACTTTTGAGGACGTCTACGTGTTACGAACTTTGATTGCCGATTTTAAAGTTGTTTTTGAACGGGACCCTGCCGCGCGTAATGTTCTAGAGGTCCTGTTTTGTTATCCAGGATTGCATGCACTGGCACTGTATCGGGTGGCCCATGTGCTGTGGAAATTGGGACTTCCCTTTGTCCCCAGATTAATCTCCCACCTGGCCCGACTGATTACGGGCATTGAAATTCATCCAGGGGCCACCATTGGTGAAGCCGTATTTATCGACCATGGCATGGGGGTGGTAATTGGTGAAACTGCCATCGTGGGAGATTATTCCTTGATTTATCAGGGAGTCACCCTGGGGGGAACGGGCAAGGAAACCGGCAAACGTCATCCTACCCTGGGCACTCAGGTTGTGGTTGGTGCCGGGGCCAAGGTTCTGGGCAATATTCAAATTGGCAACAATGTTCGCATTGGCGCTGGTTCAGTGGTATTGAGGGATGTGCCCTCAGATTGCACTGTGGTAGGTGTACCCGGTCGTATTGTCCATCGCGCTAATCGCCCTGGTCCCCTGGAACATGGTCAGTTGCCTGATTCTGAAGCGGCGGTGATTCGTACCCTGGTGGATCGAATCGAATCTTTAGAGCGTCAGATCGCCCAGATGCAGAAGCAGCGGTCTGTTCCGGTAGGTGTGCTGTCGGTGTTGGCCCAGGCCCCGGATAAGGGGGACTGTTGTCGGCTAGAGGATCGAGCCATTGAAGAATTTTTAGAGGGTTGCCCATCCCTTTCTGATTGAGTTCCTTCAGGGATTAACTGCCTTGATAGTCCACTCATCTATGGAGCGCTCAAAAATGGTGCGCTCCTGGGTTTGGCCTCGTAGGGTCAAATGCTCCACCCGATTAGGATGTAAGCACAGGACGTAAAAACTATCTGGGGGATACTCTACTGAAACAGTGTTTGGTTCAAAGGCTGCTTGATCAGCTCTATCCTGGCCCGGATGGGGCCAGTAGAACTGTTGACGAGCCTTTGCTGACATGGCCTGCCAGGCCTGCAGACGAATGTCTTCAGCATCGTCATCTTGACCAATTAGAGTCAATTTGCCCGCAATTCGAAACTGTTCACGGGTGACTGTGAAATACCAGCATACTTCTCCCCAGGGGTGGACCTGAATCTGCTTCACTTTCTCGCTACGACCGTCGGTAACCATTTGTAGAGCTTCACCCATAAACCCCCGAAAAACCACGGTACGATTAGAGGGTTTACCGTCTATGTTGATGGTGGCTAACTGCAGATACCGGCAGTAGGGTCGGGCACGATTACGGTGTAGGGCTCGAGCTAGGGTTGGGCACCATGGGGCTAATGTCATGGGTCTAGTTCTAGAAAGGATTTACAGCTATTTGCGGATTTACCGTCCCACAGTCGGCGGCAGGATGTTCATCATTTAGGTAATCATTAGTACACGTCGATTAATCGATTAGGACAAAATCCCGAACGTGGGTCAATAAAGCCGGTAAACTCAAATCGATGCCCGGGGTGGTTTCTTTTAGAGAATGAGTAGAAGCATTACATACGAAAGGAGATAGCCTGTAAGGCCATGACCGCCACTGCGTTTCTTATTGTGGGAATAGTTGTTCTAGTCGTTGGGGCTGACTTTTTGGTCAGAGGTGCTTCCAACCTGGCAGCGATGGCAAGCATCTCTCCTCTGGTAATCGGTCTGACGGTAGTTGCTTTTGGTACCAGTGCGCCTGAGCTGGCTGTCAGTTTGCACGCCACCTTTAACGATCAAGCACAGCTTGCGGTGGGCAATGTTGTCGGCAGCAACATTTGCAATGTGTTGTTGATTTTAGGTGCATCTGCCCTGGTGGCTCCATTAGTGGTAGCGCAGCAATTGGTGCGTCTGGATGTCCCCATCATGATCGGGGTGTCCGCTCTCGTTTTTCTATTTAGCTTGGATGGGCATATTGGCACCTCTGACGGGGTTGTTCTCTTTTTGGGAGGGGTGGGCTATACGTTTTTTCTGCTGTACCAAAGTCGACGTGAGAAAAACCCTGAGGTTCAGAGTGAATACGCCCAAGAGTATGGTCCTCGGGATTTTTCCTGGTCTCAAGTGAGTGTAGAGGTATTAGCTTTTTTGGGCGGTATGGCCTTTTTGGTGCTCGGCTCACGCCTGCTAGTGAAAGGGGCTGTGACCATTGCTATGGCCCTTGGGGTAAATCCTTTGATTATTGGTTTAACCATTGTGGCTCTGGGGACATCCCTGCCTGAGCTAGCGACATCTATTGTGGCCAGTTTTCGCGGTGAGCGAGATATTGCCGTTGGTAATGTCGTCGGTAGTAATATTTTCAACATTTTAGTGGTGCTGGGCATTACCAGTGCCCTATCTCCTAGTGGGATAACGATTGACCCATCGGTGCTGGCCTTTGATATCCCGGTGATGATTGGAGTGGCTATTATGTGCTTCCCGATTTGTTTTAATGACAACTTGGTCAGCCGCTGGGAAGGGTTAATGCTGCTGATTTATTATCTGGCCTATACGCTGTATCTGGTGATGAAGTCGACTGAGCATGACAGTACAGTGATGTTCGGGTCGGCCCTGAAGTATGTGATTGTACCGCTGACAATTTTAGGGCTGACGGCCATTACGTTGCGATCTCGATTTGGTCGACCCCGGTCCAAGGGCCTTGATTAAGACCGATCACGGTGCGCTCGTTTGAGCCAAAAAATCAGCTAAAGCAGGATTAAGACAACGAGCCAGTTCCATTGGATTAACCCCGAGTACGGTGCGTCGTTGATGGGCATAGCGCCCGGCTTGAGCATGCCACCAGACAGCCCCCAATACGGCATTCGTGACAGCCAAATGGTCACCTGAATCGTTACCCTGAGCCAAGCACTGTGCCATCAGGCCCCCCATTAAACCAGTGAGTACATCGCCACTGCCACCTCGGGCCAGAGCTGGGGTGCTGTAGGGATTTAGCCATAGATGCTGGTGCTCAGCAATAGCCACTTTAGCGCCCTTAAGGACAACTGTGGTGTCAGTCGTTTGGGCCGCATTGAGAGCACCGTCATGGCCCACCGCTAACCCTGGAAATAACCGCTTAAATTCCCCCGGATGGGGGGTGATCACAGTAGTGCCTTGGCGCTCGGCTAGCTGCTTTGCGGTGATGCCATTAAGACCATCAGCATCCAACAGCAGTGGGGTAGGATTCGCCACAATATCCGATAGCCAATCCACCTGGTCCAGGCCTGGACCACAGGCAATGGCGTCATAACGGTCCAGAACCAGGGTAGGAAGGACTGCTACGGTGCCCTGCTCTGTTTCCTCGGCTCCAATTACCAGCGCCTCAGGCAGTTGCGCCAGTACCAGGGCGCGAATACTCTCTGGCACCACCAGGGTGACCATACCCACACCGCTGGCCATGGCCCCATGACCCGTCAGCAAAGCTGCACCGCTGTATTGCCTGGACCCTGCAATCACCAACAGCTGCCCCGCAGTATACTTGTGAGCCACGGGAGAACGGTCTAGGGGCAATGCCTGTAGTGCCCGCTCAGTGGTAACCCGCTGCACCTGAGGAGATGGCCCTAAGACGGCTTCGATATTCATCAGCGGAATATCAAAGTCCACTAGAATTGACTGTCCCAGGTAGGGCTGAGCGGCTTCTTGTAAACAGGCACGTTTCCATAAACCCAGGCACAGAGTCGTCTCTGCTCTAATGGCTGTGCCCAGCACGTCTCCACTGTCCGTGTGAATTCCCGAAGGTAGATCAATGCTAACCACAGGGATATGGCTTTGATTAATCTTGGTCACAGCCGTTGCTACTTCTCCAGATAACGCACGGCTGAGGCCAAAGCCAAACAGACCATCCAGGATGCGATAGCTGGCTGGCTGGCTGATATCCAGTTTGGCCTCCAGCTGGTGCCATGTGGCATACCAAGGAATACCTAAGCTTCGGCAGTAGCAGCCATGCTCAGTGGTCAGCGGTTTGCTGTGTTCAAAGGGGCTGTAGAGCAACACGTCATAGCCCCGCAGATAAAGCTCACGGGCTACCACCAAAGCATCTCCACCATTGTGTCCTGGCCCTACTAGAACCAATACCGTCTGATTTTGCTGCCGGGGCCAGTGCTGCAACCAATAATCCACGATCCGACCAGCAACTTTTTCCATCAGTGCTGCCACTGGAAAGCCTGAATTAAAGATCTGAGCTTCGATGGCCTGCATCTGTTCTGCTGTAACGCAGATATTTTGAATGATGGGTCTGCTCCCTCGCTCTATCATGGTGAGCAAATTGCTATGGTGTTTACATCAAAAAATATCTTGATTTCATGGGGTTTGCAGGTTTTGTGACTGTATTCCTTAAGGGGCTACCCTGGGGCAGTTGTCGTTTTGGATACATACTTAGGAACATTGCCACTTCTAAAAGTATTCCAGAGCAATAACGGTTTTGTGGATGGAATGCTAGCCTAAGAGTTGGCTTTTGATGGGTTTGATCATCTATGGGTAAGGTTGTTGTAGGTCTGTCTGGAGGCGTAGATAGCTCGGTCGCTGCAGCGACTTTACACCAGCAGGGGCATGATGTAATTGGTCTCACCCTATGGCTGATGAAAGGCAAGGGCCAGTGCTGTTCTGAAGGCATGGTGGATGCTGCTCAGCTTTGCGAAGAGCTAGATATTCCCTATCACGTTGTTGATACTCGCGATTTGTTTGAAAAGAAAATTGTTGATTACTTGGTTGAAGGCTACCGCCAAGGTGTCACACCGTTGCCATGTTCTCAATGCAACCGCAGTGTCAAGTTTGGACCCATGCTGGAGTATGCTCGCCAGGAGTTTGGGGCACAGACGATTGCCACTGGCCACTATGCCCGCATTACCCACAATCTAAATACAGGTCGCTACGAGCTGCGCCGTGCGCTAGATCGCACTAAGGATCAGTCTTATTTTCTATACGATTTGACCCAGGAGCAGCTGGGGGCAACCCAGTTTCCCTTGGGTGAACAAACTAAGATTCAGACTCGGGAAATGGCGGCTCAATTAGGGCTACACACAGCTGACAAACCTGAAAGTCAAGACCTCTGCTTAATTGAACAACATGGTTCTATGCAGGCGTTTCTAGACAAGTATCTAGCGCCAAAACCGGGTGATATTGTCGATACCAATGGCCAGATTTTAGGACGACATACCGGTATTCACCATTACACCATTGGCCAGCGTAAGGGGTTAGGCATTTCCGCTCCAGCTCCCCTTTACGTGGTGGCTTTAGACGTTGCCCGCAACCAGGTGGTTGTGGGTGAACGGGATAGTGTTCATCAGTCGTACTGTATTGTCGATCGGGTGAATTGGGTGTCGATTGAGGCTCCCAATGCTCCCATTGCGGTGACAGTACAAATTCGTTATCGCTCTCCTGCGGTAGCTGCAACTGTGGTTCCCCTAGCTGATGGTTCCATAAAGCTTGTATTTGCGGAGTCTCAATTTAGTGTTTCCCCAGGACAGGCTGCGGTATGGTACGACTATGACGACCGGGTGCTCGGCGGCGGTCTGATTCGACCGTTTGCTCAACCAGATGAACATTAACGCAGTTTTTATAGTAGAAAAGAGGACGTTTTGACATTAACTAATGATCTTATTGCCCCGCATGGTGGCACGCTTATTAATCGTTTAGTATCTGATGAGCAGAAAGCAGAATTCCTAAGTAAAGCTGATTTTTTGCCTCAGGTCACTTTGGATGATCGGGCTTTATCGGATCTTGTAATGATTGCCATTGGTGGCTTTAGTCCCCTAGATGGATTTATGGGCAAAGCTGACTATGAGCCCGTGGTTACCGATATGCGTCTGGCTAGTGGTTTGCCTTGGTCTGTACCAGTCACGCTATCTGTTTCAGAAGAGGTGGCGGCTTCCCTCACCGAGGGTACGCTCGTTCGCCTAAACGATAGTACGGGTCGCTATGTTGGTTTGCTTGAGTTAACAGAAAAGTATACCTACGACAAGACCAAGGAAGCGGTTAACGTTTATCGCACCGATGAAGATAAGCATCCTGGTGTAAAGGTTATCTACGAACAGGGCCCGATTAATCTGGCAGGTCCTGTTTGGTTGTTAGAGCGCGATCCTCATCCTCTATTCCCCACATATCAAATTGATCCAGCTGCTTCTCGTGCCATGTTCCGTGAGCGTGGCTGGAAGACAGTGGTTGGGTTTCAGACCCGTAACCCCATCCACCGTGCCCATGAGTACATTCAAAAGTGTGCCCTAGAAACAGTTGATGGGCTGTTTTTGCATCCATTGGTGGGGGCCACTAAAAAAGATGATATCCCTGCTGATGTGCGGATGCGGTGCTACGAAATTATGATGGAGCACTATTTCCCTCAGGAGCGGGTGATTTTAGCGATTAACCCGTCGGCGATGCGCTATGCGGGTCCCCGCGAGGCGATTTTTCATGCCCTAATTCGTAAGAATTACGGCTGCACTCACTTCATTGTGGGGCGTGACCATGCTGGTGTAGGTGACTACTATGGCACCTACGATGCTCAGCATATCTTTGACCAGTTTGAGCCTGGTGAGCTAGGAATTACGCCGATGAAGTTTGAGCACGCCTTCTATTGCACCCGCACAAGTACTATGGCGACTAGTAAAACTAGCCCCAGTACTAAAGAAGAACGTATCCATCTCTCAGGCACTAAGGTGCGTGAAATGCTGCGTCGGGGTGAGCTTCCCCCACCGGAGTTTTCTCGTCCTGAAGTAGCTGCTGAGCTATCTCAAGCAATGCAAGCTCAAAGCTAACGGAGTAAGGCAGTGAAGCGACGGGAGTTTTTGTCAGCGACGGGTGTCATTCTAGGAGGGTTGGGACTAAGTCAGTCTCAGCTTCTGGGTTGGCAACAGGCACTGGCCGATCCATCTCGTCGCAAACTTGCTCTGCTCATTGGTATCAATCAGTATCCCAACCGCGTACTGGCTAAAGATATGAAGCCTCTGCGCGGCTGTGTCACTGATGTTGAGCTGCAGCGTCAGTTGTTGGTTCATCGCTTTGGATTTGACCTCAGCAATATTGTTACGTTAGTGGATGCCGAGGCCACTCAGGTCGCTATCATCGAGGCCCTTTATCAGCTTACACAGACAGCAAATGCTAATGATTTTGTTGTTGTTCACTTCAGCGGCTGTGGTGGCCTGGTAGTGCTGGGTGATAAGCGTATCAAAACCTGGGTGCCTGTAGACGGATATTTGCCAACAGCTGCTTATCCCATATCTAGAGATGTGCCTGTGTCTTGGGTGAAGCAAATTCTGGCTAGGCTCAAAACTAAACAGCTTTTTACGGTTGTAGATGCTGGCTACAGTCAGCCTGATGTTCTTCTGTCTGGTGGGTATCGCTCCCGTACACGTTGGGATGTGCCGACAGTTGAAGGGATACGTTTTCCCGATCTGCCAGGAGATGTGAGTGCAGATTTAGACCGATTACAAACGGCGGCGGAGCCTGCTTTTTTCCCTGGCGATCTGTTGATGGCAGCTCGCGATGGTCAGTCGGTTGTCGAGCGGCAGTGGACTGACTTTGGGGCTGGATTGTTTACCTATGGTCTGACCCGCTATCTATGGGCTGCCCAGCTACCGGCAAAGCTCTCAGCAGTGATGCGCGGTACCCAAGAATCGATTCTGCCTCTGGTGCCTAATCAGACGCCTGCTTGGACGACTCAAACCGCTGATGAGCATGCTGTTTATGGGGATGCGGATTTACCTTGTTTAGATGCCGTAATTACGTCTGTGGAAGGGCGTTTAGCCACCCTCTGGTTGGGTGGATTACCGGCGGATGTCGTTCAATATAGTGAACGCTTTGAGTTTAGTCAGCAGGCTGATGGTAGTGGGCCGTCAATGATGATGAGATCGCAATCAGGTCTTGTTGGGCATCTCAAGTTCACCGAGGGTGAATCCTGGGCTGTGGGACAGCCCCTATACGAAGTTACGCGGGTTTTACCTAAGGACATCACCCTGGTGGTATCCCTGGATTCCAGTCTAGAAAGAATTGAGCGGGTAGATGCCACCAGTGCCCTCGCAGCCCTGTCGTTTGTTGATTCTACAGATGATACTCACCCAGCGGACTGTATGTTAGGTAAGTTTCAGTCGGAATCAGAGGACGGGGCTGATGATTTGGATGTGAAGGCCACGTCAGTGGTAAAGCAGGGCTATGGTCTGTTTACACCCACCCGAAATCTGATCGCGGGAACTCTGGCCAAGCAGGATGAAGCGGTCAAAATGGCCGTGGGCCGTCTTTCACCTAAGCTCAGAACGATGCTAGCGATGAAGCTACTCAGATTGAGCGAGAATCAGACCTCATCCCACCTGGCCATCCGGCTCAATTTATTGCTGACAGGTGAGACGGACAAACTGTTGCTGCAGCAGGAGACTCGTCAGGCAGCGGGAAAGGCTTCGAAAAGCCGCTTGGCCGAAGCCGTCAGTCGTCAAAATAGGCCTGTGGAGTTTTCTAAGGGGGCTCCGCTCCGCTATCAGGCCCTCAACTTTGGGGCTGACCCGGTGTACACCATGCTGTTGGGATTTGACGCCCGCGATCGCATGGTGGCATTTTTCCCCCCCAGCGATGGGCAGCCCTACTCCATTGAACTATTGCAGGCAGCCCTTACTCTGGCACCGGGAACAGCGGCCAACTTACCCAACGGCCAAAATACTTGGGTGGTTGACGAGCCCGAGGGCAGCGTCGAAACGTATTTGGTATGCAGCACCCGGCCCTTGATCAACTGCTGGCAAGAGCTATTATCTTTGGCGAATGCTGTCAGCAATCAACGGGTTACCCTGGGGGATAATGCACTCCGGATAGTGCAGGCCCTACTGAATGATTTGAGTGGTGATGAGGCTGCAGAGGATGCCCCAAACTACACCTTAGATACAAACTATTGGGCAACGGTAGGCTGCCATTACAGTATTGTTTAAGCGGTGCAAAATAGTTATTTACTTAGCTGGCTACTTCTGCCTCAGCTGATCCCACCTCTTGAGTTGTCATCTCTTGATTCGAAAAGCTAAAGGCTCGAAAATGCTTGGCTTGTTCTTCAATGCGGCTGGCGATGCGATCGCAGACTAAACTGCACAGCTGAAAACTCAGATCGTCAGCAACTCGATAAAAGGATGATGTCCCTTCGGTCCGACGGACGAGGATGCCAGCCTGCAGCATTACCTTCAAATGTTTGGAAACGTTAGCTTGGCTGGTCTCAGTCACATCGACCAGTTCTTGAACACATTTTTCACCACTCCCTAGAAGATTCAAAATTTTGAGCCGCATAGGCTCGCTTAGAACACTGAAATAATCGGCCACCTGCTGAATAACTTCAGCGGAGATAGGTTCCATTGCGGGACCTCCAAGACCCTAGGGAAACGGACATATCTGCCATATCAAAACTTGATGGATATTGTAACAATATATTTATCAATGGCAATAGAGTGATTTAGTTTTTCAGTAATTAACCCGAATACTAGGAGCTGTCCGATTCGAGTTTGCTACAGAATAGCTTCTGGCGATAGGTACCCCTTGTCCATGACTAGAACAGAACAGAAAATTCTCTGCAGAGAAAATTACAGATTTCAGCTTGGATGTGGACAAAGTAACCGAAGCCTGAATTTGGCAGCCCAGGCTACAACCCTCTCGCAAATTATGAAAGAAGTATAGGGTTTCACCCTGAACTCTAAACGACAGAGCTAGGATAATATCACCTTCGAAACTTGAATCTTTGAGATTTCTCTCTCGGAAGATTACTTAAAAAGTCGATATTTAAATAAAACATTGAAAATGTTTATTACGGTTAATACTTACAGGCCAATCCTTAAGCTTCTCGATCTCATGGCTTAGACTTGGTCTGTCAGATTTTTTGGATATTACTAAAACAGTTGGTCCTAGCAAAATAGATTAGGGGTTAATGCTGGTTTTATCATTAAGGAATTCATAGGTCTGAAATGCCTAGTGATATGTTTGCTAGGCCTACTAGGAGATAAAATCTCTTGACGGAGGTTGTGTAAAAAGACCATGGTTTTAGCGAATCAGATGAAATCATAGTTCGGATCAGCAAAGCTAAGGAAAACTACTAAATTTAGGAGGTGTTTGGTCAGTCGAGAGAATTATTTAGAGAGTCTTTAGTGTATTACAGCATCATGATGACAATACTTATTTAGAACAGATACGCCCATGGGAGGCAATGGTATGGGTGATTCTGTTCTATATGGTTTTTAACCGCTTCAGTAGTGCTTCACTTGTCGCCCCTAAACGATGTTCCGCAGGTATGTCTAGTTTCTCCTCAACCTTAGAATATCAAAGCGTTCCGCACCATGTATTCGAACAGATGCGGAGGAGCCTTTTTTGTTTGCTAACGGGAGATATTCTTCATCTGTCTGAGCAGGATTTTAAGGAGGCGCAGCTACCTGTAGATGCAGATGTTGAGAAATTCACGCTGTTAACAACAAGTCAAGTTAGTTTTTTGCTCCTGGCTCAATCTGAACATCCAGGTCACTATCAAGTGGGTCTTTGTAGTGACCCAGCGTTGATCAAGCACTTTTTATCGTTGCCCTGGATGGCGAATGGATTGCGCAGCAAAGCTCAAATTCTCTTGGCCGAAAAATTACAAGCAGCTGTGGAGTCATCTGCTCAACAGTCCAGTGAAAGTTGCTTAGGCGGTCAGCCCTTGCTCAAGTTGATTCATCAGCTCATGCTGGAGGTGAGTGGTTTAGAGTGGTTTTCATCGATTCAACCCTTGTCGTCATCGACTATTTTGCAGCGTGTTGTTACACGTATACAGCAGTTTCAGCCCCTGCCCTCTTTGATGACTTCCACACTCAATGAGGTTTGTGAGTGGCTATGTCTCGATCGATTGTTTATCTATCAGGTTGTCAACCCTCCCCTATCACCTGAGGGATCGCTCGAAGACAATGGTATTGTGCCTCATGTCACCTATGAGGCAAGGGGGCATCCATCTGTAGCGTCGGTCCTTAATCGTTCTGATTCATACTGTATCAATCAGGAATCCTGGCACCAGCGCTATGCTCGAAATTCTCAGAAAGCAAATTATTATGCCATTGAAGATGTAACTAACCATTATCAGCAACATCCTTGCTTGATAAAACAGCTGCAAC
Organism: Cyanobacteria bacterium P01_F01_bin.13; assembly: GCA_039191365.1. Classification (GTDB taxonomy): domain Bacteria; phylum Cyanobacteriota; class Cyanobacteriia; order Phormidesmidales; family Phormidesmidaceae; genus Leptothoe. Next base: position 17,079 of record JBCCXQ010000019.1, read on the forward strand.
AAGTAGGTGTGGTGTCTCAGCTGATGGTGCCCATATGGTTGGGCGATAAGTTGTGGGGATTGCTGATTGGGCAGCAATGTGTTGATGACGGAGTAACATCCTCGAAAGAGATCTCTCAATGTCTTCGCTTTTGGCAACCGTGGGAAGGGGGTTTTCTGGCTCGTATTGCCGACTATTTAACAATTGCTATTCACCAGGCGGATCTTCAGCAACAGCTGCAGTATCAAAAGCTCATGCTGAAAACCCAGGTGGAAGATCGAACGCAGAACCTGAAGGATGCCCTGATGGCTGCTGAGGCGGCTAATAAAACTAAAAGCGAGTTTTTGGCGACGATGAGTCATGAGCTGAGAACACCATTGACATATATTATTGGCATGTCTGCGACGTTGTTGCGTTGGTCCTTTGGCGATCTCAGTCCGCGGCAGCGAGATTATCTCAACACTATTCACAGCAGTGGTGAACAGCTGTTAGACATTATTAATGACATTTTAGAAGTCGCTAAAATTGAGGCAGGGCGCACCGTACTCGAAATTAATGATTTTTCGCTGTCCAATCTGGCTCGTAGTAGTCTCGAAAGTTTTCGAGAAGAGGCTCGGGCTAAAGGTGTGGATTTACGGATAAACTTACGATTATCGGAAGCTGAAGATAATTTTAGGGCTGATCCACGTCGGATACGTCAGATATTGGCAAATTTACTCAGTAACGCGGTTAAGTTTACTGATAAAGATGGACGTATTAGCTTACGTGTTTGGCGAGACCCGCAAAATGTCATGTTCCAGGTAGAGGATACTGGTATAGGTATTCCTGAGGCTCAGCAGGCGGTTCTCTTTGAGACATTTAAGCAGCTGGAAACGGCTCGTCAGCGTCAGTATCCTGGTACTGGTTTAGGGTTGGCTCTGACCAAGCAGTTAGTTGAGCTGCACAACGGGTCTATTCAGGTGGTGTCCAAACCTGGCAAAGGATCTATGTTTACGGTGCGGATTCCGCTTCAGCAGTCAGACGGGGTATCCAGTTCGTTCCAAAGCGTTGAGCCGACTACGGGGCGGATAATTTTGTTGGAAGATGATGAGAGTAGTGCTAGTCTGATTTGCGATTTGCTCACAGCTGCTAACTACCAAGTGATTTGGGTGATTGAAGGGTCACGAATTGTACATCAAGTAGAGATTTTGCAGCCTGTTGCAATTATTCTCAATCACCATTTGGTCAGTGGAAATAGTCAGTATATTGTGGACGATCTCAAGCGCTATGTTGCCACATCCGGTATCAAGGTTATTTCGCTGCTAGACGCTGGGGATATGGCAATAGAGGAGGAACCTTCCTTGGAAGGGTTTGATGACTGTTTGGTTAAACCGATTGATCCGCCTACCCTTCTGGGTAAGATTCAAATATTAACCACAGGCTAGAACAGAAGCCGTTGCTGATTTTTGGGATGAAACGATCTGAAGATGATGCAACTAAACCACGTCCAGAACTGGAGTTTTACCGTAGGGGAAACTCCAGTTCTGGACGTGGACAAGGTTTAATTAGGATTTCTCAGATTAAATCATCCCGAGGATTAGCAACGCCGAATAGAAATGGGGAGTAGGCGGTTTGGACCTTTGGAGCAACAGGCCAGGTAAACTATCTATAACGTTGGCCCCATTGCCTACTATGAAAGCACTTTCTAAGAGTGCAACGGGGTGCGCAGATGTTCTTGTGCGTCAGAATGTTTGCTACAACAAGCTGTTCAGGGGCTGCTAAAGCCAATGCTAGGTCAGGTTCTCAAAGAACGCTACCAATTAACTCGATTGCTGGGGTCGGGGGGCTTCGGTCAGACCTATGTGGCTAGGGACTTGTTTCAGCCCCAGACGCCTGAGTGTGTAGTAAAACAGCTAAAACCAGCTAGCACCGATGTGACGTTTCTGAAGATAGCGCGACGTCTGTTTGAGACAGAAGTGTCTACATTAAAGCGATTAGGGACCCATAGCTGCATTCCCAAGTTGCTGGATTCATTTGAAGAGAAACGGGAATTTTATCTGGTTCAAGAACTGATTGATGGGGAGTCCTTAAAGGATGAGATTCTCCGGGTCGGTCGGCTGAGCGAGGCCCAGGTAATCGCTCTGTTGCAAGAAACCTTAAGCATTCTCAAGTTTGTCCATGATAATCGGGTAATCCACCGCGATCTCAAACCTGATAATTTGATTCGACGCCAGGGAGATGGCAAGCTCTGCCTAATTGACTTTGGGGCGGTGAAAGAAATTCGTACCCAGTTGGTCAATAGTGAGTTAACCAGTCTGACGGTAGGTGTTGGTACCCAGGGATATACCCCCAGTGAGCAGCTGGCGGGTAAGCCCCGGTTTAGCAGCGATATTTTTGCCCTGGGGATGACGGCTATTCACGGGTTAACGGGACGTACCCCCACTGACTTACCTGAAGATATGGCGTCTCTGGAGCTGCGTTGGGAGCAGTATGTCAACATTAGCCCTGGGCTGCGGTACGTGCTCAAAAAGATGGTGCGCCATTACTTTTATCAGCGCTATCAAACGGTGACTGAGGTAATTAATGATCTGGGTCGTTTGGATGAATTGGCGGATAAAGTCGATCAGCCGACGGTGGCGGAGACGATTTTACCTGAGGCAACGGTTTGGCAGCCGACGCGCAAAGAGGGAATACAGGCGGTTGCGATCGCAACCGCCCTGGTCAGTGTGTTTACCCTGGGCATTCGCCAGCTGGGGGCCTTTGTGCCCCTGGAGTTAGGTGTGTATGACGGACTCGTAGCGTATCAGCGGGATCTAGGCCCCGATCCTCGCGTTTTGCTAGTGGGGATTAACGAACAAGACCTTAATAACCAGCAGAGTCAGGATCCCTCTGATCAGTCAATTGCAGATGCCATCGAGATTATTCAACGTCACAGCCCGACCACCATTGGCCTAGATTTGCATCGTAATTTTCCCATTGGTGAAGGTCGAGCTGACCTCGCACGGAGTTTAGCCGCTGACAATATCATTGGCATTACTAAGCTGGGTGACTTTGAAGGGGAGAGAATTCCTCCTCCCCCAGAGTTAGCGCCTAGCCAAGTGAGCTTTAATGACTTTCCCCTGGATCCAGATGGCAAAATTCGTCGGAATCTTTTGTTTGCCAGCATCGATAATGATCCAAATGCTGAAGTGTATAGGTCATTTGGGTTGATGGTGGCGCTGCACTATCTATATGAGCAGCATGGCCTAGAACCCGCAGAAAGCGAAGTCGATGGCGAATTTATGGCTATCGGTGATGTGGGGTTTACGCTAATGGGGCCGAACTTTGGTGGTTATCGGCTGGCGGATACTGCCGGATACCAGATACCGATTACCTATCGTTCTCCAACTCAAGTTGCGGAGCGGGTTTCGCTAACGGAGGTACTGACCAATGCCGTGGACCCAGAATTAATCACTGGCAAAATTGTGCTGATTGGGACGACGGCCTACAACAGTAAAGACAAGTTTTTTACCCCCTACACCCTCCGCAGTGACCTCAGCAGCGACAGCTACCAAATGTCTGGGGTGGAGGTGCATCTGCACATGGTCAGTCAGTTTCTCAGTGCGGTGTTAGATGACTACCCTCTGCCGTGGGCCTGGGCTGAGGGAGTAGAGATTGCCTGGATTATTCTGTGGACCAGTGGTGGTAGCCTGATCACCTGGCAGTTGAGACGTTGGCGGTATTGGGGTGTGGCCTATTGGACAGGGGGAGTTGCGATCGCACTCACCACCTTTCTGTTCTTTTTAACCAATGCCTGGGTGCCAGTAGTTGCGCCTATGGTTGGCTTTACCCTAGCCAGCGGTGGTTTACTGGTTTACCGCCGCTATCGACAGCGACGTCGGCTCCGCAATCTGCGTTAGGATCACAAAAGCTGTAACTGACGTTTTAAGCAAAACCATGGTGGAGAAAATTCAAAAAACAGATGCGGAATGGCAAGCACAGCTTACCCCTGAGCAATACCAAGTTACCCGTAAGCACGGTACTGAGCGGGCCTTTAGTGGCGAGTATTATGACAATAAAGCAGCCGGTGTCTACGACTGTATTTGTTGCGGTTTTGAACTGTTTTCCTCTGAGACTAAGTATGATTCCGGCACTGGCTGGCCCAGCTTTTGGGCACCCAGCAAGCCTGAGAATATTGCCACTAAGCGTGATTTGAGTCTCTTTATGATTCGGACTGAAGTCCTCTGCGCAGTCTGCGATGCTCACCTGGGCCACGTCTTTTCCGATGGTCCCCAGCCCACCGGGCAGCGCTACTGTATGAACTCGGCGGCGCTTGATTTTGTGCCCAAAGAAGACGTCTAGCCGCCCCAATGGAGTTATCCACCGAGTGTCGCGGTCAGGGAATGCCCATTCTCTGTCTCCATGGTCACCCGGGAACAGGTCGCTGTATGTCAGTTTTTACTGATCACCTGTCTACCCATTTTCAGACCATTTCTCCAGATTTGCGTGGTTACGGTCGCACGCGGGTGACTGAGCCGTTTGCTATGGAGCAGCACCTCGAGGATCTGTCGAAGTTGCTAACTCATCTAGCCCAGCCCTGTATAGTCCTGGGCTGGTCCCTTGGGGGTATTTTAGCCATGGAGCTAGCCCTTGAGCACCCTGAGCAAATTGCCGGTCTCATTTTAATTGGCACCGCATCGCGACCTGTAGGGCGTCACCCAGCGATTACGTGGCAAGACAACTTGCTAACGGGAATTGCCGGTGTGATTAACTGGCTCAAACCTGGCTGGTTGTGGAATATCTCCACCTTTGGTCGACGCTCATTATTTCGCCATTTGGTCTCTCAGCACAACGTCCAAACCTATCGTCGAATTGCCAACGAGGGGACTCCAGCCTTCCTACAGACATCAACTTTGGCCAATCGAGCTCTGAGCACTGCGTTAAAGCAAGGATATAACCGTCTGGGAGACATACGTCGCATTTATCAGCCGTGCTTGATGTTAGCAGCAGCCAACGATGTGCACATTACACCAGAGTCCAGCCAGGAAACAGCGATGGCACTGCCCAATTGCGAGTGGCGTCTATATAACAATGTTGCCCACCTGATGCCCTGGGAGATTGGAGAACAGCTTTGTGGGGATATTGAAGCTTGGCTGCAGAAAACTGGCTTTTCAAGCAACACTAAAGTTCCGCCAAAGCCCTAAAGCTCTGACACTAAAGGCAAAAGGCACCTGGCTAAAATGCCAAACGCCTTTTGTCTAAACTTATTGAGAAACTTTACTACTAGACGATTCCAGATAGGTGATCCCTTAATTGTTGTAGGCAGGGATTACGTTGCTGGGCTCAGTATATTCCACAGTTAAATGAGCTGGTTCTGGACAGCACTTAACTGTGACATCGATCTGTTGAGCGCCTTCCTGTTCCAAATCTTCGACATAGCCTCCTTTGTGAAGGGTAGCCTCACTTTCGGTGTCAAATGGACCAAAATAGTAGAGACAGCGAGGTTGAGATGTAGAAATCTCAACCCACCAAGGTTTCGAAAATGAGCTGAAAAGATTACTCAAAAAGTTTTTCATAAATACATGCCCGTTGTTGTTAAAAATTTGACCTTTGAGCAGCCTAAAAATCGCGCCTATAACATTTATACAGTGTGATTTTGATCCCCGCCAAGACTAATGGGAGGTAATTTTTCTAACCACCGTTGTCGATAAATTTCATACAACACCATACCTGTTGCGACAGAGGCATTGAGACTGGGAGTTTTGCCCGTTAGCGGAATAGAGACTAAAACATCACAAAGATTTTGAATGGATAGGCTGAGACCGGTTCCCTCTGCGCCTATAACGAGTACGATAGGGCGATCAAACTGAGTTGTGTGGGTGGGCTGTCCAATTTCGGAGGCTGTTCCGTAGATCCAAAATCCATCCTCCTTGAGTTGTTCTAAGGCCCTGCCTAAATTCACCACCCGGGCTACCGGTAATGTTTCTAGGGCACCGGCGGCTACCTTGGCCACCGTTGGGGTAATGCCCACGGCTCGTCGCTGGGGGATCACCACTCCTTGGGCTCCCAGGGCTTCAGCTGTGCGAATAATGGCTCCTAAATTGTGGGGATCGGTAATACTATCAGCGGCAATAATCACCGGTTGACGACAGGCTGTTTTAGCGGTGGTTACCAGATCTGCTAGCTCAATATAGTCATGGGAAGCAATTTGGGCCACAATCCCTTGATGGTTAGCTCCCTGGGTAAGCTGATTAAGCCGTTGGGTATTGACCTCGTCGATGACGGCACCGTTAGCCTTGGCATCTAAAATCAACGGTCGAAACCTGGCATCAAAGACCAGACGAGCATTCACCCACAGGCGATTGATGGGGCGCTGGTTTGCGATCGCAGCCTCTACAGAATGGCGACCATATACCAGGTCCGGGCGTTCTTCCTGTAACGTCGCTTCCGGGCTCAGGGGCTGAAGTTTACTGGGTCGAATAGGTGCTGAACTTCTAGGAGGCTGACGTTTCTTAAAGGGTTTTCTCGGCGTCTGTTTGGATGCCAGCTTGGGTTTGCCCTTGCGTGGAGGGCGGGATTTGCCCTTAGCCGGACGAGACTTTTGGTGGTCAGGTTTAACCATGAATCAGGAGTAAACGCGGAGTCACATCATACCGCTTAGCTGTTGACCACTAGGCCTGGGTAACAGGGGCAATAATCAGTTTATTTAATAACTCACACAAACGAGCTTGATTGGTAATGTAGAGATAGCCAATCAAGGCCTCGAAAGCGGTTGCCTGTCGATATATCTTTACCGATAGACGTCTGGGGGACTTGGATGTGGCGTTGCGTCCCCGGCGGACAACGTCAGCTTCGCTCGTGCTTAGATAAGGCATTAACTGAAGCAAATAGTCGGCCTGCTGTTCGGCCTTTACCTGACTGACCACCTGCTGATGAAATGCCTGAATACGCTGGGGGGGCCACAAAAACTGCATACGAACATAGAGCTCGAACACTGCATCGCCGATGTAGGCCAAAGCCACTGGCGAAACAGATTGTACGTGCTGGGGCTGGAGCAGGTGACTCAGGTGAAACGCCTCAGGAATTGCCTCGGTAGTCTGAGCAGATAGCTGGGATTCGTCACGAATATCCATGGAAGACCCCTATGCTCAAACACTTTGGTGAGCAAACAACCCGTTGGCCCATCACATTTTCGGGCCAAGTCATAACTGCGATCAAGAATCCTTTAAATTCTCAAGGGCAGCATCAACATTGGGCTGGAGTGAAAGAAATTTCTCTAGACGGACAAGCTTTACCGTCTGGGTAACTCGGGCATTCGTTACGACTTGAACGCTGCCACTTTCACCCTTTGCTTTTTTCACCAGTTGCACCAACGCACCTAGCCCAGAACTATCGACAAAATCAATTGCCGACAGGTCGAGAATTATGTGGGTGGGGCCTTCCTCGATATACCGATTCAAAACCTTACGAAATGTGGGTTCTGAAAATGCATCCAGCAGCCCAGTGAGGCGAAAAATTTGACATTTCCCCCTAACATCACGAGTGCCTCTTAAACTTACGGTTAGGGTCAACGACTCAGCGATAATAACCTCCTAAAGGCAATAGATACAGCAAAATCAGACGTTTAATTTTAGGTCAGGATTCTTCTGACTGCAAGAAAAATAAGTGAAATGTAAATGCACTCAGTGAGAGCTAATTTAGGATTAATCCTGAACTAATTTGTAACTTTTTTATCACTTAACAGAAAATTTAGATTACCCTCCTATCGCGATGATCACGCATCAGGGTGATGAATTTTTCAAATAGGTAGTCTGCATCATGGGGGCCGGGGCTGGCTTCTGGATGGTACTGCACTGAAAACACGGGCAAGGATTTATGCTGGAGACCAGCGACAGTGCGGTCGTTGAGATTGAAATGGGTAACGTCCACATCTGTTCCTGGAAGGGTATCAACATCAATGGCAAATCCATGGTTTTGGCTGGTAATCTCCACCTGCTGAGTCAGACCACAGGGTTGGTTGAGGCCCCGATGACCGAATTTGAGTTTGAATGTTTTGGCTCCGAAGGACAGGCCTAAAATTTGGTGTCCCATGCAGATACCAAAGGTAGGTAACTGGCTTTTAAGTAGAGCCTTGATCAAATCTGGGGCTGATTCAACGGCAGCCGGATCCCCAGGACCGTTGGAGAGGAAAATACCATCGGGATTGTATTTAAGGACGTCCTCTGGGGATGTGTCAACAGGGACGACGACGACGCGACAGCCGTAGCTGACCAAGCGCCTTAGAATATTGCGTTTGATGCCAAAGTCGATGGCGACTACCGTCAGGGCAGGTTGGGCATCTGTTCTGGCTGCTGCAAATTCCCAGTGGTTACTAGTGGGTTCTGTCCATTCATACACGGTGGGGGTGCTGACCTCTTTTACCAGATTGAGTCCTTCCATGCTGGGGGTCAGCTGTAGCTGCTGTCTTAGCTGGTCCGGGTCAAGAATTTCGCTGGAAATTACCCCGTTCATAGCCCCCGCCGTCCGTAGTTTGCGGGTTAATTCACGGGTGTCAATACCGTAAATACCTGGAATATGGTGCTCTTTGAGATAGTCAGACAGAGAGCTGGTAGAGCGCCAGTTGCTGGGCTGCTCGCAGATATTTTTTGAGATCGCACCATTAACCTGGGGGGCTGCTGATTCATCATCCTCATCGTTGATGCCAGTATTGCCCAGCTCAGGGTAGGTAAAGGTGACAATCTGTCCTCGATAGCTGGGGTCGGTTAAAACTTCCTGGTACCCCGTCATGCCAGTGTTGAAAACAATTTCACCCACTACAGTGCCGGTGGCTCCAAAGGACCAGCCACGAAAAACCGACCCGTCGGCCAATACTAATAGGGCTGGTTGGGAGTTAGTGGAAAAAATAGACATAGGTTACAACAGGGAAATAAATATGGCGTATTCCCACACGGGATACGGTGGAACATGACAGGGACCGGTACCATCCTAGAGGTCATGGGTAACTTTTGAACCATGCTTGAGAAAAAACGAATCAGATTTGTCCAACTTTTATGTCTGGGTACCCTGGCTGCCTGTCAGTCTGGTCCGGTCCAAACAGAGGCGTTAGAAAGCCTGGCTTCTGTGCCTGCTCAAATCACCACCTCAGTTGATTCTGAATCTTCAACCTCTGAATCTTCAACCAAGGGTGTTGAGAGTGTTGACGTCAAGACAGATGCCATTACTGCAGACAATACGGTGCTGCCGTCAGCCTATCAAGAGGCCATCAATCTGGCTTCGAGCGCATTTACCTTGGGACAACAGGCGACGTCTCCTGACGATTGGGGATTAATTGTAGGGCGCTGGGAGCAAGCCATTCAAAAACTAAAGGATGTACCGGCTAACGGTCAAAACTACCCAGTGGCCCAGACCAAACTTAGGAACTATGAGCGCAACCTGGCTCAAGCCAAACAACGATTGCAAGCCCTCAGTCAGCCGCCAGCAGAGATCGCGTTGAACCGGCCCTCTAGAGCGACTCCGTTTACTGGTGAAGCATCATTAGCGGCAGCGCCTACTAGCAACGCTCGGATTCCAATTATTGAGCGGCGGAGTGGCACGCCGGTAATTGAAGTGATGGTTAATGACAAACGCTATCCCATGATTTTAGATACGGGGGCCAGCCACACCCACATCACCCGAGCCATGGCGAATGAGCTAGGAGTTCAGGTGATTGGTCAGACCTCGGTTGCCACTGCCAGTAGTCGTCAAGTTGCAGTTGATGTAGGCTATGTGGACTCGATTAAAGTGGGCAACGTCGCCCGTGCCAATATGCCTGTTAGCATTGGCGATGCCGTTCCCATCGGTCTTTTAGGAAACGATGTCTATAAAAATTTTGATGTAATTTTGCAGGCCAACTCCGTTGAGTTTCGTCCTCGCTAAGGGTCTTATCCTTACACGTCAGCTGTCGGATACATCAAGCGCTCTCAAGTCTTTAGTTTAGGCTCTATGATGTATAGCAAATGTCCTAATACATTCGGGCATTGGTGCGTCATAACTTTGTAACATAAGGCTTTCAGGGATACCCATTGGCCTGACTAACCGGATAGATGCATAAGACAAAAATTGACCTGAAAATCCTTGAGCGATGACAGCGATGGCAGCCAACTGCCCGACCCGTAAGTTCTTGTCACAGCTACGCAACAATATTTTTTTACAGTAATTTCTTGCTAAGCGCGCTGCTATGTCTGAGCTTCGCATCGTTTCCTTAATTCCCAGCGCTACTGAAATTGTTACCCAACTTGGTTTTGGTGGGTCATTGGTAGGACGTTCCCATTCCTGTGATTTTCCGCCGGAGGTTCAGGCCTTACCCGTTTGTACCTCCCCTAGCTTTGATCCCGTTGGCAAAAGCAAAGAGATTCACGATCAAGTGAGTGAACTCCTATATCGAGGATTGAGCGTTTATGACGTCAATATTAATTTGCTACAGGAGCTTCGCCCCACCCACATTCTTACCCAGGACCAATGTGAGGTGTGTGCAGCGAGTCTGGCCGATGTCCAGAAGGCCGTGGCTCAGGTTCTTGATCCAGAGCCTGTAATCATTTCTCTCAAGCCGCAGGTATTGGCTGACCTGTGGGACGATCTGCTGCGGGTATCCACTGCATTAGATCCGGTCAACGGGGATGCGATCGCAAATCTCACCATTGCTCAACTCCAGGGTCGACTCCAGGACTGTCTTAAAAAGGTCCCGACTAAACTTCCCCAGTCCACGGTGGCCTGTTTAGAATGGACCGATCCCCTCATGGGTGCCGGTAACTGGGTGCCGGAACTGGTCTCTATGGCGGGGGGACATCCTCTGTTTGGTCAGGTGGGGCGTCATTCCCCCTGGTTACCTTGGGAAGATTTGAATGCTGCCGAGCCCGACATTGTGGTGGTTATGCCCTGTGGGTATGACCTGCAGCAGAGTCGTCAGTCGATCGATCAGCTTACCCAGACGCCATCCTGGCAAAACTTGCGAGCGGTCAAAGACGGACGCGTTTTTCTAGTTGATGGTAACCATTATTTCAATCGGCCAGGCCCACGCTTGGTAGATTCTCTGGAGATTTTGGCAGAGATTTTGCATCCAGATGAGTGTGAATTTGGCTACGCCATGAAGGCGTGGAAGATTTATTAATAGGGGGTATTGGCTGTAGAGGCGTTGCATGCAACGCCTCTATGCAAAATGTTGATATCCCTGCTTTTGATTCAGGTAAACATCATGTCCCTGGTTCACATTATCAACTAAAACAATTTCAGGTTTCGAGGTTATATTGCCAATAATCTGGCTGCCGGGGAGCCGCTCTACAAATGCCTTGGCCAGGTCCGGGGGCAGACTCAGAATTAGCTCAAAATCTTCGCCGCCGTAAAGGGTCCAGTTTTCGGCGATAGATTGTCCAACTGCATCAGTAAGACCTGGTGGAATCGGCAGTTGTGAACGTAGAAGTGTTGCACCCACGCCACTCTGGCTGCAGATTTGAATAACAGCATCGGCCAGACCATCACTTGTGTCCATCCCGGCAATGGTTTGCCAGTTTTGCACATTGCACCTACGCAGTGTGGAGATGGCATCAAACCTGGGTACGGGCCGCTGGTGGGCCTCAATCCAATGTTGGCTGTCGTTGTTGGTTAAGTTGAGTTCGCCCAATAGCAGCGCTAACCCGGCCCGCGAAGCTCCATGGACTCCGGTAGAAACAAGCATCTGTCCAACCTGGGCTTGATCACGGTAAAGGACCTGATGCGGGTTAACTGAGCCCAGGGCAGTAATGGCCAGACTGCGATGGGTTCCCCGGCAGAGATCACCACCAATAATTGTGCCGCCATGGTGTTTTAAGCAGTTGTTCACCCCTTGATATAGATTTTCTAACCACTGCCAGGGAGTATCTGGGGGTAGGGTGAGGCCAATTGTCAGACCCAGGGGCGTGGCACCCATGGCCGTCAGGTCTGAAAGGTTTACCGCGGCGGCTCGCCAACCCAGGTCCAGGGGAGATAGGGTGCGATCGCAAAAATGCACCTCATCCACCAGCACATCGGTGGTCACCACCAACTGCTCACCGTCAGGCAGTGATTGAACTGCGCCATCATCTCCCACAACCGGTGAACAAAACTGGCGCAACCGTCTGAGCACTTCATGCTCACCCAGCTCAGCAACGGTGGAGCCAGCGGAACTCACCCTCGCGGCTCAACCAAATTATCCAAACCATCAACCACCTTAGCCGAAAGGATTTTGCCTCCCTGGCGACCCATACGGTCCAGGGCCTTCTGACCATCTATGGTGTAGCCAAAAACGGCATAGCGACCATCCAGCAAATTTAATCCTGCTGGTGTTAATTCCGGCTCAAACAGGAAGAAGAAAAACTGGGAAGACCCCCCGTCTGGTTCCGACTCAGGACGAGCCATCGCCAGAGCACCAAAGGAGTTAAACGGTAATATAGGCTTTTCTAGAAAACGGCCCAGTTCTTCCAGGGTGGCCCCATAGGTAGGTGCTTCATCGCCTTCTACTAAAATCTCTAGAGGAATCGCCCGATACTTCTTAGTCTTTGGATCGATAAACCCAGCTTCAGGACCATCCGGATCCCCCGTCTGCAGTACATAGTTTTCCTCAGCTCGGTCAAAGGTCATACCGTTATAGAAACCCCGTTTGACCAGGTCCACAAAGTTGCCCGCTGTAACCGGAGCGCTATATCCATCAACGACTACCGTGACAGGTCCCTCATTGGTCTCAATTTTGATAGTGGCACGCCCCTTTAACTGAGGTAAGTTGTCATAATCTGCCGGTACCTCATAGGGAAATCCCTTTACCATCAGGTATTCCAGCTCACCAATAGTATTCAGCGTCGTTCGTCGCATACTCCAGAGAGTTTCTAAATCCTTTGTTTTTGCCGCTTCCTGCAAGATTTCTAGCTGACTGCCAATTTTCTCAAACAGAGGATCAGCCATGGCACGACGCTCCTCTGGAATCGCTTCTACGATAGCCGAGCGCTTTCGATTGAGCAGTTTTGCCGATTGATTAATTTCCCGTTTTGCCCGTCCCCACTGCTTTGTACGCAGGGCATAGTTAAGACCCTCCAGATTATCCTGAACCTTTCGAATTTCGGGACTATCAATCGGTAGGGCGTAACGCAATAGCGCCTTGGGGTCAGTAATCGCATCACCGGGAGGCAAATAAGCGAACGGCAGAGTCACCGAGGGGATGGGAGCAGCCTGGGCGGAGGGCACCAACCAACCCAGGCTAAGCAAAAAACTAAAACCGACGCCTAAAAGACCCGCAAGAGCGATCTGAAAGCTGTTCTGAAAGCTGTAATTGAAACGAGCCATAGTTGGAAATTAACGACAACGGCGTGACAAACCTTTAAGATCTTGCCATAGTGTGGGGCGTCTCAGATAGTGACCTGATACGGTTCTAGACATCTTGTATTGCTGACTGCATTGGTCAGCGATAATTGAAACCATACGGCTAAATGACCGCTGGGCTGTACAATAAGGGCCGACTGTTGACCGCTGACTATCAACTTACTGTTTGCCAGCACCATGATTTCTAGTAACGATTTTCGTACCGGCACTAGCATTGAACTTGATGGCTCCGTATGGCGAGTGGTGGAATTTCTTCATGTGAAACCTGGAAAAGGGGCAGCATTTGTACGTACTAAGTTGAAAAACGTACAGTCTGGTAGCGTTGTTGAACGCACGTTCCGAGCTGGAGAAACAGTTCCCCAGGCGGTGCTTGAAAAAAGTGTCATGCAGCACACCTACCGTGATGGTGACCAATTTGTGTTCATGGATATGGAAACCTACGATGAAGCCCAGCTCTCTGCAGAGCAGATTGGGACTCAGGTAAAATATCTAAAGGAAGAAATGGAAGTGACTGTCCTGCGCTGGAACGGTCAAGTATTGGAAGTGGACCTGCCCAACTCCGTCGTTTTAGAAGTGACTGAAACTGACCCCGGCGTGAAAGGAGATACTGCCACTGGAGGAACCAAGCCTGCCAAGGTAGAAACGGGAGCACAGGTGATGGTGCCATTGTTTATCTCAATTGGTGAAAGAATTAAGATTGATACGCGTAACGATTCTTACCTGGGTCGAGAATAGGTTACATATGCTTTTAGCCTGATTTTTACGTTTTCCGAGCAAAGAAAATGGCATTAGATTGGGCTCGTTACTTCGGTGTCTCTAATCGTTTGTAGGGAGTTGTAGATAGTGGATTTGGATTTTAGTGAGCTACGTCAGCTGGTTGCTGCCCTGGACCAAACAGATATTGCTGAGCTGACGCTTAAAAATCCCCATTTTGAGCTGACCTTGCGCAAAGCGACTGCCCCTAGCCAAGCTGTGGTGCTCACATCGGAAACTGCCGCTGTATCGCCTACGACTCCAACAATAGCTCCACCTGCTGCGACTCCACCTGTAGCAGCTGCAGAACCCGCCGCCCCGCCTGCTGCTAGTTCCTCTGACCTGTATGAGATTACCTCTCCCATGGTAGGTACTTTCTACCGTGCCCCTGCCCCCGATGAGTCACCGTTTGTAGAAACTGGCGATCGCATAAAAGTTGGACAGGCCGTTTGTATCATTGAGGCGATGAAGCTTATGAATGAGCTGGAAGCTGAGGTGTCTGGTGAGATTGTAGAAATCTTGGTGCAAAATGCTGAACCTGTAGAATTTGGTCAGCCTCTGATGCGGGTAAGACAGAATTAATTTGCGTTTTATTCAGGCGTTGTCGTTTTTTGAGCTAGAAGCTGAACCCGTCTATTAAAAACACCCTATGACGGGCGCTTGCAGATAGAGCCACAGTTCGGAACAGCCTGCCTAGCAGTTTGTTAACTTTTCTCTGAGGCTAAACCTGAAGAGGATGTGGTCATGTTTTGAAATTGAGTTTTGTTAATTATTTGCTTAAGGCATGTATGACAAAATCATCAGAATTATGCCTATTCGTCTAGATTGGTATGGTGTAGACTACCTAGCAAGGTTTCGTCTTTACAAAGACTTGGGCATTCTTTGGTGAGGTTCTCATAGATATGGGTACCCGATTGATGTCCCAGACTAGCTTTGATGAATTGATTGATGGTTCAATTTTAGAAAGGAGGTATCCCTTCGGTAGAGATATGCCAGATGTCCAGCTCTAAAACCACTTACTTAAGTCGGTTTAACAATCATTGTTGAACAAGTTAAGTGGCATGTGTACGGCATTGTGTATTGACCAAAAGGAGAGAAGCATGCAGAATACCCCTCGACCACTCATCCAGCATGAATCAGAGTCCCCCGCTTGCAAAGCTCCAAGACAAACACGGCTCTACAAACGTTTAGAAGAAGCTCTCCATACCGGTAGTGAAGTTTGGTTTAGAATGCCTGGAACAAGATTAGTGGGCATTCCCATCTATTTGGATAGCGACTATGTAGAGGTGGTAGACGTAGATGTTGCTGAAGGTTATGAAGATGACGAATTGCCCGATGATCCTTATCAGCGAACAGTCTGGCTAATTCGGTTGGCTGAAATCAGTGCTATTTCCTACGCAACGGATCGTTGGTCAAAGGATCGGTTTGAGCGTTTACTGGATCAAAGCGATTCTGATAGCAGTTCTAGAAGCTCATAAGCGTTTAATTAGCGTTTGAGCGGACTAATTTGTTTCTCAAAACTTGAAACTTAAATCTCATCAACCGTTGAGAATGGGGTGCAATCTGTTGCTTTGAGTACTTACTTAGGCCGGTGGAGATACTGGTCTAACGTTCTCTGTTTTGTTGCTTGGCTGATTAAGCGTTCGAAAATATCGATTGCCGATAATTAGCCAAAACAAGACATAGGCGAGTAACTGAACCAGGTAGATGCGATCGCGATATCCCAGCAGTACTTTTAAGACCACCCCAGGCAGCTGCTTATCTGGCAGTATCTGGCTAGCGTCCCAAACCAGGGGACCCAACATGCAGGATTGCCCAAATCCCAAACATAAATCGATGGAAAGGCTATTGAGTTGGCTAAGGGTTGCAAAGGTGATGTCGATGTTGCGACAAACCGAAACCACCAGACCCGCAACAATTAACAGCAGCAGCACTCCCATAATTTGAAAGAACAGCTTCAAGTTGATGCGAATGCCCCATCGAAATAGCCCAAAGCCGATCAGCATCGCACCTGAGAGTCCGGCAACAACACCTAAAAGGCTGCCACCCAAAGTTTGAGACTGAGTAAACAAAAATAAAACGGTTTCAAATCCCTCTCTAAGTACAGCGATACAAACCAAGCTAAAGATGCTAAGTCCCGCTGCTTCATTGGTCAGGGCACTATTGACCGTTTGATTTATATCAGTTTTCAAAGATTTAGCCTGACGCGTCATCCACAGCAGCATCCAGCTCAGCATGATGATGGCGATACCACCAAATAGAATGCCAAGAATTGGTTTTAACAAAGCTTCAGCATTGGGCATGACGTACTGCAATTGCTGCAGTCCCAACCCCAGAAATGAACCGATTAGAATGCTGCCGACTAAACCAGCGGCCACTCCCCCCAGGACCCATTGATTTAAATAGGTTTTCTGTGCCTTGTTCAGGCAGGCCAGGACAATCCCAACCACCAACGCCGCTTCTACGCCCTCGCGCAGGGTAACGATAGCAGTGGGTAGAGCGGAGGCAATATCCATAGGTCGAAAATACGATGTCTACTATTATGCCGTGCTATGGACGCCTTACTATCTTCCAGTTTAATGGGCTGATTGAATGGGCTTTACGCCAATCCAATTTCCTGAAGCCGTTGCTGTAGATATTGCCCAGCTGTTTGAGATGGAAACTTGGGTTGTCCCGTGCGCTCAATGCAGCTCAGCAGGGGCGTGAGGTCAAATTCTGGACGAGGATGCATAAAGAACGGTAAGGAAAATCGTCGGGTGCTTTGGATGTCCGTATTAACGACCCTGTGGGTGGTGCTTTTAAAGATGCCATTACTGAGGGCCTGGAGCATATCCCCCGTATCCACAATGATTTGACCCGGTAAAGACTCAATGGCCAGCCAGTGGCCGTCCGTCTGTAGCAGTTCCAAACCGGGACCTGTGGACTCACACAGTAGAGTAATCAGGTTGATGTCCTCATGGGGCGCTGCCCTCAGGCTGCTGGCAGGGATAGCTGCTGGCAATGGGGGGTAGTGGAGCACCCGCAAAATACTCTTACCCTGGGTGGCTTCATCGTCAAAGAATGCTTCCGGCAGGTCTAGATAGAGGGCGCAGGCTTTTAATAATTGGGCGGCACACCCTTCTAACTGCTGGTAAAGTGCGGACATCGATCGTTGAAATTGAGGCACTTCCTGGGGCCAGGGGTTTGCCAGCTCTGCCTCCCGACCCACATGCCAAAACTCTTTGAGATCATGGGCATCGCTGTCTTTTGCATGTTCTTGGCCAAAGCGAGTAAAGCCCCGCTGCTGATTGATTTCTGGACGTTCGTAGGTGCGTTTGATCGCCTCAGGCAAGGTAAAAAAGTCTGTTGCTGCGCCGTAGGCTGACTTGATTAAGCTGGCGTCAATGCCATGCTCCTCCAATGCAAAAAAACCGACTGTTTCTAATGCCTGACCCAGGGTGTGGACGAACGCTTGCTGCTCAGCCAGGGAGCCGTGGAGGAAGGTTTGGAGATTGAGGGTGGGGAGGGTGGTTGGCATCGGTTGGAGGAAAACGCTATTTAGCTGATGAAGTTCAGGTGTGGGGAAATATACCCTGGTAGATTAGTTGTGTGCCAACCGTCTTGAAAGGCGAATTATGAAAAAGTTATTACACCTGCCTGGTTTATTAGGTTTAGGCTGGTTGGGAGTTTGTTTACTAGGGGCGAGTCCATCGGCAATTGCTCAGACTGCTCTGCGGATCAACCACGACACGTCATCGTTTAAGAATGTGGGACTGACGACGGGAGAAGTGGGTGTGCGTGTGAATTATATCCATTATCAAGAAGTGGAGGACCCTGATGAGAATAATTTAAGCTACCAGCTGATTTACCAGGATGAAGAGCATAACGTGGTGGATACGTTTGCCTGGGTGTTTGCTGAGTTTGAGCTGCAGGATCTAGATAGTGACGGAACTGATGAAGTGATTGTCCGCAACTATTCGGGGGGTGCCCACTGTTGTACAAATACGACGATTCATCGCTGGAATGGAGAGGCATTTGCAGCGGTAGAAACTGGTTTTTTGGATGGTTTAGGAGGGAGTTTCGCGGATCTTAATGGGGATGGCTATGTAGAGATAGCGATACCTCATCAGGCTTTTTTGTATCAGTTTGGTAGCTATGCAGAGTCGTTTCCGCCGATTACGTTTTCTACTTATCGTGGTGGTGAGCTGGTGGATACTACCCGTGAGTTTCCACAACAGATTCGAGAGCAGACGAAGACTTTTAAGGAGACTTTCCTAAGAATCCGAAAGGAGAAGGGCTATGTCTCTAATAGTTTGTTGGCGAGCTATGTGGCGCAACAGGCGCTACTGGATGAGAATTTTACAGAAGCCTGGGAGTTTATGGTGGATAACTATAGCCGCGAAGCCACATGGGGGCTGGATATTTATGAGAATGGAGAGCAGATTGGCTCCTATCCTGATTTTCCAGCAGCATTAAAGGCATTTTTGATTGAAATCGGGTATTTGAATGAGGATGGATTGCCAATGGAGGATCGCACCCAAAATTCTGGCTAACGGACCACTTACAGAATATTGGGCATACTCGTGGGGCATTCTCTCCAAACTCATAGGGCTCTTTGTCGGTAGGTCCAACAAAGAGATAAATAAAGATTTGTCTCTGCTGACTCGGTTCGGATGTTCACCCTGTCATGGTCCCAGACGCATGCTTAAACTGGGAGAGATGAGGGGGTGACTCACCATGGGAAATTTGAAACGATGGCAGTCGATTGTACTGATACTACCGCTGGTAGCGGTTGTGACCTTTGTTATGGTCACTGCCAGTATGCAGCTACGAACCTGGGGGATCACCTGGGTATGGGCGGTGATTTTGCTGGTGTTTGTTGGCTGGCGCTGGCTATTAGTGCATTGGACGAAACCCCGTGAAATTCAGAGAATCGTGACAGCCGTCCAGGAAGAACTCCAGGCTGCAGCGCCAGATGGGGGTAGTAACCTAAATTTAGAATCAGCGCTACAGCCAATTTTGACAGCAGCCCGAGAAGATCCGCCGGTATGGGACGACTGGGGGAGCTTTTGGCAACGATGTCAGACTGTAGTGGCGACCGTGGCCCACCACTACCATCCCGAAGTTAAGCGCCCCCTGCTCAATATCTATGTGCCCCAGGCCTATGGGTTGATTCGGGGCACGGTGGACGATATGGACCGGGCCATGACTCAGCTAGCACCGATACTTAATCAGGTGACCGTAGGTCAGGCCTATGAAGCCTATGAAATTTATCGCAAACTGGAGCCGTCCATGGGGAAGCTCTGGCAGGCGTGGAACTGGGCTCAATGGCTACTAAATCCAGCGACAGCAGTGGCTAAGGTGGTCAGCCAAAAAAGCACCAACCAGGCCAATCAGCAGCTATTGGTTAACCTGAGCCAGCTGCTACGGGAAACGGCGTTGCGAAATCTGGCCCAGCAAACGGCCGCATTGTATGGGGGGGATACCCTACCAGCAATTTTTGAAACCGATCAGCCAGACGAGCCTAAAACCGCTACACTGCAGGCCATCTTAGCAACGGCGGCTCCGGTTGAAACGGTTGAACAAAAACCGGTTTCTTTGATGTTGGTGGGCCGTACTGGGGCTGGAAAAAGTAGTTTGATCAATACCCTTTTCAAAACTGATCTAGCTGAAGTGGATGTGCTGCCCAGCACTGATAAAATCCGCCAGTACAGCTGGCAGCTAGATACAGGGGAAGTGTTGCACCTGATTGATTCCCCTGGCTATGAACAGATTGAACGGGGGGATTTTCGTGATTTAGTCCTTGAACAGGCTGGTAATGCAGACCTGCTGGTGCTAACCACACCAGCATTGGACCCAGCGCTACAGAGTGACAAAACCTTTTTACATGATCTTAAAACGGCTGAGCAATATCCCCCGACAGTGGTGGCCCTGACCCAGGTAGATCGGCTACGTCCTGTGCGGGAATGGCAGCCACCCTATGACTGGCAAACTGGACAGCGACCCAAAGAGATCTCTATTCGCGAGGCGGTTGCGTATCGGGTAGAAACCTTAGGACAGGGGGCCGAAGCTGTAGTACCACTAGTTACCTACGAGCGTGATAGATCCGCCTGGAATGATGAACGTCTGGCCCTCAGGCTGTTAGAAACCTTGGGCCATGCTAAGCAGTATCGTTTAGCCAGGTTTCTCACCAACCAGACAGCCCTGGCGAAGGCAGCGGCAAAGCTGATCGATCAATACACGTTTCAAATGACGACGACCCAGGGGATGGCTGAATTACTCAAGAGCCCAATCCTACGCTACATTTCACGGATGATGACAGGCTCTGACCTGCTGGCGACGGCCCTAATGGAAAAAATTCCGGTGGAGCAGGCTCCAGTCGTCATTGGTAAGCTACAGCTGGCCTATGAGCTGTTTAACTTACTCGCCCAGGATGAGACTACCTTTGATTTGGCGTCGCTGTGGCCAATATTATTGGATAATGATGCGCCATCGGAGAAAAATGCCTGGGCCTTTGGCCATGCCCTAACGGCCTATTGGTTAGGAGAAACAAATCGTTTGGATAAGGCTTTTGAGCGGTATCTGCAGGAATACGAATAAGGTGAGGGCAAAAACTATCTAATCGAATAATAAACTGCAAAACCTACAACTAATCCTGATTTTATGCTTTTATGGTTGATTTTTTGATGTTGCGTCGTCGGTATCTTAATAGAGTTGTCTTCAACAAAGATTGATGTAAATAACTCTTTAGGCCAGGGCTCTTAGTCTAAACAATATAAAAGGATGGATTCAAAGGCCTATACTAAAGTCTAAGTGCCATTGGTCTCAGGGTAAGTGCATATCTACCAAAAGCTCGACCCGGTAATCTATTGAATTTACTGTTCAAAGTAAGGGGAGTGCCTGAGATACATTTATTGCTATAGCTTTCATTTCCTTTTAAGAGGCCTGTTTTAAGTAACAAACGCGTAAAGTCGCTTGTATAGCGATTTGCTAAATGCGTTTAACAGATTGTGTTGCCCATAGCTACTATTAGTTTCTGGAATTCAATTTTTATAAGAAGTAAACCAGCTATTTAATTTCTTGGTCTCGCTCGTTCGGTTGAATTTATTTCGAAGCTCAAGCCCTTAATTATGGGGGCTTCGAGCTTAGTCTCCCCTGGGATTGGGAAAAGAGGCTCGATATCTGGTAACTAATTGAGACCGCCTAAGTAAGCGGTTTAAAGACAACTTTATCTACAACTTCTAGTTAATTGATGAATATCTCTTGAGCAAACAGATTGGAGGCTTGGTTAACACAATATCAGTATATTTTAGGCATGAGCCGAATCAAATGATACACAGCTATATCGTGTTGTTTCGTATAGCTGTCTGACGTGATTTATGCTCTAACGTGAGATTTTTATATTTCCGTAAAAACTCTGAGTTCAGTTGGCAAAGAAAGACTTTGAATGGATTTGATGCCTAAACATCGCCTGTGGCGGAATTGTCCGAATATACGGAGACTCTGCTGTCTGGCAAATTAAACTTTTTCGAGAAATAAGAATTAGATGTTTGGTTGATTTAATTGCATTCAGAATGGTTTTTTGAGACAGGGGATTTTTCTGAACGTAGTTGAGTTTAGGGTATGCAGTACGATTTAAGATAATAATGGCTGATCAGTTTGAAATTATCTCTTTTCTGAATGGAATAATTGCATCTCAGCAAAATGGTCGAGTTCAGATTGTCGGCAAAGGTGTTGAATGGTGTTTTGATATTATTGATGGTCGGCTGTTGTTTGCAGCTCACTCATTGCAGTATTTGACAGCATTAGAAACCGTCTTGCCCAGTCTCGGTTATGAGGCTGCGCTGCCGGTCTATTGGCGATTAATCCGTTCGAACCAGTACAAACATCAGGGTGGAGCCCCTGATCTAGAAAGTCTGGGTTGGGCGAGTAGAATTGTTGGTGCCCTAGTGCAGTATGAAGCCCTCAGTTTGCAGCAAGCTGAAAAAACGCTAGCTAAATTAGCTGAGGATGCTCTCGAATCTCTTTTAGGGCTGGAGGCAGCCAAGATAGTTTGGTACCCAGCCCCTAAAGAATGTTGGCACTTGACGACCCAGGGAGTGCCGATCTCTTCTCTAGTCAATCATCTTTCTGAGCGGCTACGGGCATGGCAACCGCTTTGCGATCGCATCTGTTCTCCCCATCAACGGCCCTACTGTGAAGACCCTGACAAGCTTCATCAGCCTATCCCCCAGGGACTGCTATCACAACAGATGCTAGAAGCTCTGGCGCGGCTTATGCAGGGAGCCAGTATTCGGCAGTTGAGCCAAGCCGTTAAACAGGATGAGGTGACGTTAGCAAAGCTGCTGTATCCCTACATTCAGCAGCGAGTGATCAAGCTCTGGCCGCCGGTGCAGCCCCTGGATCGCCTGCCCTGGTTACCCGGTAAAAAGCTGCCTGTCACAAGCTCAGTTGCAGTTGCCCAGCCGATGGCACTGACCAATCCTGAATACCAGGCTGATGCGACAACTACCCATCAACTCCCGGCTGTTGACCCGTTGGTAACCCGTAAACCCCGTGCCTATGGGATGGCTAACAATAGCCGACCCGCCAGTGGCCTGGTTGTGAACAACAATTCGGGCTCTGATAGTACTAACAGTTTAACAAAGCGGCCATCGGCCGTTGCTAAAGAGCGACATGTGATTATTTGCATTGACGACAGTAAGGCCATGCTGGAGAAGATTGAAAGCTATCTTGACCCGAGGTATTTTGACCTCAAAACAATTATCGATCCGGTGGCATCGGTTTCTAAAATCTGTGCTGTTAAGCCGGATCTGGTGCTGATGGATGTCTCCATGCCGAGTATTAATGGTAACTCGCTGTGTGAAATCCTAAAACGCAGCTATGTGTTCAAAGAGGTTCCCATCATTATGATTAGCAGTAATGTGAGTCCACTCAATAAAGCAACAGCTCAAGCAGCAGGCGCAACGGATTATTTAGAAAAGCCATTTTCTAAGACACAACTTATGAAGGTTTTAGAAACCTATTTAGAAACTCAGTTCTCTTTTTAGGAAAATCTTGTCTTGCTAGGTATAACCGTTCTGCTGGATATATTCCGTGTAGTTAAGCCCCCCTTGTAATTGTTAGGTATTAAAAAAATGGTCAAAAAAATATTAGTTATCGACGATGTTAAATCTGAGCTGGATTTAATTAGCCACTATCTCGAAGAGGCTGGCTATAAGGTGACAGCCTCTCAGAACGGTTTAGAGGCACTTGAGAAAGTTAAAGAAGAGTGCCCTGACGCCATCGTTACTGATTTGGTGATGCCTGACATTACTGGCCTGGAACTCTGTCGTAAGCTCAAAAAAAATCCCGATACGGCGGATATTCCCATCGTTGCCTGCACCACTAAAAGCCGCAAAATGGACCAGAGCTGGGCAAAGAAGCAAGGTGTTGCTGGTTATGTTGTCAAACCATGTACGGCGGAACAGCTAGTTGAAGCTGTGCGATTTGCCACGTTGTAGTTTAAGACGCCGCTCCATTTCCTATGTCAATATCTTCTGTACAAATTTCTCAGGGGCTGAAACCAGCGGACCGACTTCAGCAACTTTTGCCTGAGTTATTTAATCCCAAGCCTGTCTCAGGGGAGCAGTTTTTGCGACTGCAGCTAGCCGCAGACTTAACCATTGCAATCCCATTGAGTTGGGTAGAGGAAACACTGTTGATCTCTACCCAATGGGTAACCCCTATCCCTAATATGCCGTCCCACGTGTTGGGATTAATGAGTTCTAAGGGGCAGGTTTTTTGGGCTATCAATTTAACTCAGCTTCTAGAACTACCGACGGCCCTGGAGACATCCCAATATTATGAAGTCGTGGTGATTCGGGCATTGCCCATGGAGACCGAGCAGGTCAGTCCCACCACTGCGCTATTTTTTGGGTTAGTTGTCCCTAAAATTAGGGGTTCTATTCGATTATTGCCCGAGGATATCATCTCGCCGGAAACAGAAGTAGGGGCTAATTTCCACCCGTATTTGAGTGGTCAGGTAGTGGTGGATGGTAAGCCCATACTTGTCTTGAGTGCTGAGGCGATTGGGCGATCTCAAGCAAAATTGGCAAACTAATTAGCTTGCTAAAAAAATATTGGTGACTAAATTATTGGAGATTATTTAAAAACCGCTATGACTGCGCACTCACTCGACAATCAGCTACAAACCCGTAAACCCCGGCAGCCTCAAAAAAAAGAGACCTTAGCGTCTGGAGGAAATTCTTCCAAGGGCAGTACGCTGAGTACGCGATTACTACAAACGCTGCTGCCGGTTGCCTTGTTGCCGTTGGCTATTGCCAGTGGTTTGGGAGTTATCGTAACCCGTCGAACTGAGCAAAAGAACGCAGTATTCCTGCTCAAGGAAGAATCATTCCTCGCGAGTGAAGCGGCCAGCGTATTTGTGGAAGATAACTTCAAAATTATTGAAAGTGTGCAGCTAAACCCCACCATTCTGTCAACCCTGCGTCAGGTTGATGCGGAAGTGGAAAAAAATGGAACTGCTGCCAAACCCATTGAGACGCTTGAAAAGGAATTTGGACAGACCAAGTTAATTAAGCCCAACGGTGTGCTTAATAAGTACCTGGCCGATGTGGTTGAAGTTGAAGGCATGGGGGAGATTTTTATCACCGAGCGCCATGGATTCAATGTGGCGTACAGTAGCGCCACCTCTGATTTTGTCCAGCGAGATGAGGAGTGGTGGACTGAGGCTCAGGCATCCAAAAAGTTTATTGATTTAGCAGAATTTGATGAATCGGCAGGTGTAACAGGGATTGCACTTGCAGAGGCGATTAGCCCAGTAGGGTCCGATGAGTTTCTAGGGGTGATGAAAGCCTTTATTCCGACAAGGGTTATGAATGAGCGGATTGCCACCTACACCAGTACAGCCCTGACAGGTTCTCAGCAGGTGCAGGTGATCGATACGCGCAATGGGTTAGCCTTTTCCACCATTGGGGTGGATGGTATTGATGAGGCGGCAGTAGACGTTGAAGGTGGGGAGGTCATTGTTGAGGCTGCCCGCGTGCTGCTGACTGAGTTAGGAAAAGAGGAAACGGATATTACTCTGCTCAAGCAAGATTTAGAGAGTAGGGTACAGGGAGATGTGCTTGAGCTAGAACGACTCCGGACAATCGGACAGAACTCGAAAGAGCTTTTAGAGGCTGTACTAAAGTATGAAGATAAGGAATATAGTTTAACGACGGTGCCAGGCACGCCGTGGGTTGCGATCGCATCGGTAGATATTTCTGAGATTAACTCCGCCGGAAATAACCTGATAATCATTTTTGCCGTCACGGCATTGATTTTGGGTGTAGGAATTTCCGTACTGCTGCGACTATTTGCTAATCAGCTTGCCGCGCCTCTACAGACCCTGACTGAGACAGCCCAAACCGCCTCAGCCGGGAATCTAGATACTCGGGCTAGTTTGGCCGGCACCCGTGAGACTCAAATTCTAGGTCAAAGCTTTAACAACCTGCTGGAGCAGATTCAATCCCTGCTTAATCGTCAGCAAGAACTGACCGAAGAGCAACGGGAAGAAAGAGAAACCTTAGAAAATAACATTACCCAGCTGATGGAAGATGTGGGCGATGCGGCGGATGGTGACCTTTCTGTGCGCGCTAAACTCTCGTCCGATGATGTGGGTATTGTGGCTGACTTGATCAATTCAATCGTTGAGAACCTGCGGGATATCGCTGTCAATGTAAAACAGTCCACGGGGGATGTAAGTCAGTCGTTGGTAACCAACGAACAACAGATTCGAGCCCTGGCAGAGCAGGCGGTGGAAGAGGTGAAATCGCTGCGGACGACAATGACCGCCGTCGAGGAAATGGACCAGTCCATTCAGACCGTTGCCAACAACGCTAACCAGGCTTCGATTCTCACCAACGATACCTATGCCACTGCCCGGGCTGGTTCTCAGTCCATGGGAGAAACCGCCGACAGTATTCTAGAGTTGCGCTCCACGGTGGGTGAGACCGCTAAGAAAATTAAGCGATTGGGGGAATCAGCCCAGAAAATTGCCCAGGCGGTCAGTCTGATTGATGAAATCGCCCTCAAAACCAACCTGCTGGCGGTAAATGCCAGTGTGGAGGCCTCACGCGCTGGAGAGCTGGGTCAGGGCTTTACGGCGGTTGCGGAACAGGTGGGCTCCCTGGCAGAGCAATCCGCAGGGGCTACTAAAACCATTGCTCAAATTGTGGCTGAAATTCAAACTGAGACCCAGGAAGTGGTAACTGCCATTGAAACCGGTACCGCCCAGGTGGTCGACAGTAGCCAACGGGTAAAAACAACGCAGCAGCAGCTAGAGCAGGTACTGGCCAAATCTCAGCAAATTAACCAGCTGATGCAAAATATTTCGGCATCAACAGTTGACCAAACCAAGGCATCGACTGCAGTGACGGAACTGATGAAACAAGCGACCCAGGCATCGGCACAGCGGTCCCAAACCTCGGCCCAGGTAGCTGAGGCCATCCAAAACACCACTAAGGTAGCCCAAGAGCTACAAGCTTCGGTCGAGCAGTTTAAGGTTGAAGAGTAAACAATGGCACTAGACAAAGAGCAACAGGCTCGACTCACCTTTCTGGCAGAGGCTGAAACCTATTTTGGAGAGATTGAAGCGGTCTTACTGGGGTTAAAGACGGCTGCCGATCGGTTGAGTCAAATCGATATCGCCATGCGGGCCGCCCACTCCGTCAAGGGCACGGCTGGCATGATGGGATTTTCGGTGCTGAGTCAAATTGCCCATAGCCTCGAAGATTCCTTTAAGATTTTACGGGCCCGTCAACTGTCGGTGGACACCCATCTGGAGACCTTGCTATTGCAAGGGGTGGACTGTCTGCGAACAGCGCGACAGCACTATAACGACCAGCAGCCGTTCGCTCCGCAGTGGCTAACGGACCATGTGGAGCCAATTTTTGCTCAGTTAAATGAGCGGCTGGGAGATCTCACCCCTGAAGATGAAGCTCGGTTGCTATCCGAAGATAACGACCAAAATCTCGACGTTGTTATTTTTACAACCAGTGTCGAAGATACCTTAGAAGAGTTTCAACAGGAGTTGCCTCAGCTGAGTGGCGATGAATTGAGGCAGGCATTGGTGCATCGGGCCAAACGCCTGTCTGAGTTTGGTCTGATGGCTCAGCTAGAGTCGTTTGTATCGCTGTGTCAGGCGGTGGAGGAGCAGTGTATCTTGGCCTCTGCTGAGACTATTGATGCGATCGCACACGAGGCTATGAAAGCTTGGCAGCGGAGTCATTCCCTGGTGCTTTTGGGCCGTACAGACCGATTGCCCACTCAGTTAAAACCCCTCAAAGAAGACGCCAGGAACGACCTGACTGACTTACCTCTGCCAGAACCTTTGCCAGAACCGGCGCTTGATTTACCCAGCGTTAATCTCGATGATATTGGTCATTTGCAAGACCAGCTAGCGGCGCTGGAAATTACAGATGATTTACCCCAAGACCAGCTGTTAGAGGAGCCTCTGGGGATTGAAAGCAGCTTTGAGCAGGGCGTAGATCTAGAAGCGCTGCAGGGGCAGTTTGCAGGACTGCTGTCGGAGGACGGCCCAGTCGCGTTGCCAGAGCCTGCTCCCCATGGGACTGCTGGAGCCGATACTACCCCAGCCAAACAGGCTTCAGAGATTACCCTGGTGCCGTTGAGCATGCCGCCTCAGCCCACCGCCTCCAATCCCGAAAAATCCTCAACGGTGCGGGTATCGGTGGACCAGCTGAAGCAGATTAACAGTACATTTGAGTCGCTGATTCTAACTCGAAATACAGTTAACCTCAAGCTAGATCAACTCCAGGCATTTAGCACCCTGATGCAGGAGCGGATGGTGGCCCTGACCTCATTTAACAAAGAGCTACGGCAGTGGTACGACCAGGCTTCCTCGGAAGGGTCAATGTCTGAAAGTAATGGGGTGGCTCCGGCCAACAATTTTGCCGTTGCCAATGGGGTCAGCCAGAACGGGACCCAAAAATCTGTTGCTGTTGCTGCCCCCGAAGAACTCGATGCGCTGGAGTTTGATCGCTACTCTAAGCTCCACCTGCTGGCCCAAGAGCATATGGAGACGATCGTTAAGTTAGAAGAGGTAAGTCGCGACATTGAGCTGGGTCTGAATGAAATGGGGCAGGCCGTTACGAGTCTCAACTACACCAGCGGCACCCTCAAAAATCGGATCACGCAAACCCAGATGCGGCCCTTTGAAGAGATTGTTGGCCGGTACCCTCGGGTGGTGCGGGACTGGTCGGTGCAGTATGGCAAACCGGTACAGGTCGCCATTGAAGGGACGACCACCTTGCTAGAACAGTTTGCCCTGGACCAGCTCAGCGATCCGCTGATGCATCTGTTGCGCAACGCCTTTGACCACGGTATCGAAAGCCCAGAAATCCGTCAGGCGCAGCAAAAGCCTGAGGTGGGGACGATTACATTGCAGGCGATCAATCGCGGTAACCGGGTAGTGATTACCCTGAGCGACGATGGAGGAGGGATTGATCCGCAAAAAATTCGCGATTGCATCCGCAAATATAACCTCCCCGACGAGCAAGTGGATGCCATGGACCATCAAGAACTACTGTCCTTTATCTTTGAACCTGGGTTTAGTACCAGCGGTGAAGTGACTGAACTATCAGGACGCGGTTTTGGTATGGATGTAGTCCGTACTAACCTCAAAGAACTGCAGGGCGATATCCAGGTAAAAACCGAGGTCGGGCAAGGCACCACATTCACCATTAGCATTCCACTATCGCTGTCTATTCTGCGAGTAATGCTGCTAGAGCGTAACGGTTCAGTCTTTGCCTTACCCGTCGATGCGGTGCAGGAAGTAATCCGGACACCGGCGATGGACAGGCCATCCATGATCTGGAAAGACGAACCCATACCGCTGGTTCGTGTGGAAGAGCATTGGCAGCTGCCGGGTAGCGCCCGTCCCCTAGAAATGAGTGGCCAACCGTTGATCAACGCTCCCATGGTGATCGTAGTTGGTGAAGACGAGCGTTACTACGGGCTGACCATCGACCGTTTTTGGCAGGAGCAGGAAGTAGCCATCCGTCCGGTGGCCAGTCCCATACCCTTACCATCGGGGTTTGGCGGGGTGACGGTGCTCGGGGATGGGCGGGTGATACCGCTGATCGAGCCGATTCAGCTGATGGAATGGATTGTTGCTGGTCCTGAGCCTGTGCCCGCTCAGCTAGCGTCTTCGACGGCTCCTGCACAGTCCAAGCGGGCCAGGATTTTGGTGGTGGATGATTCGATCCATGCCCGACGTTACTTAGCCACCACACTGGAACGGTCGGGCTATTTGGTAGAACAGGCCAAGGACGGTCGAGACGCTGTCGATAAGCTGGCGGCTGGGCTGATGGTGGAGGCCGTTATCTGTGATATCGAAATGCCTCGTCTTGATGGCTATGGCGTTCTGGAAGAACTCAGAGATGAGTCAGAGTTTAGTGAACTGCCAATCTTGATGCTCACCTCACGAAGCAGTGAAAAGCACCGTAAACTGGCCATGAACTTAGGGGCTACCGCTTATTTTGCTAAGCCCTACAATGAGCAGGAACTGTTAACACAGTTAAAGCAGCTGACGGCGGCGGCAGTGTAAATCATAGGAGCCATTGTTTAGAGAACTTTAAATCTAATCCATCGCCATAGACGTACTGATCTACACCTTTAAGAGACCTGGATAATGACTTCTGACGTTTTCTTTGGGAAAAGCTCCCAGGTTACGTTGAAGTCCTAAGAGGCCCTTAGTTATCTAAAAGAGTGGTCTGATGGCGAACCCTAATCACCTTGCCTTGCTAGAGCAGGGTGTGGATCATTGGAATGATTGGCGTGAAGAGCATCCTGCCTTGGCGCTGGACTTGAGTGGAGCTAATTTAAGCGGAGCCTATCTCTTTGAAGCCCGTTTGGATGGCGTGAATCTTGAGCAGACCAATTTAACTCAAGCCTGTCTGATTGGCGCTAACCTGGAGAACGCAAATTTGCGGGATGCAAAACTTACCCGAGCTTATTTGAGTCAGGCGAATCTAGACTCTGCCAATCTGACCGATGCCAATTTACAGATGGCTAACCTCAGCCAGGCCAATCTCAGCCAGGCGATTTTGGTGCGCGCCCGTGTCTCTGGTGCAGGATTGGAGATGGCTCAATTGACCGGAGCCTGTATTGAAGATTGGCAGATCAACGGTGAAACCAATCTGGGTAATACCCTCTGTCGATATTTGTATCGGCTCCGTGGCTATCGAGATCGGTATCCTGCCATAGGAGAGTTCACATCATCGGCTAGCTTTCTTAATTTTGTTCAGCCTAACGTTGATGCCAAAGGTATAAAGCGTCGAGACCTGTTAACGTCTCAGCAGAGCCCTAAACAGGGGGGGGCTGTTAAACAGGAGCGTCCTCAATTCAGGTGGATAGCCTGGGGCGGAGCCCTGGTATTGATGCTGTTAGGTGTTGGCTCTTTGATCCCATCGCTGATGGTAAAGCTATCTACCCAACAGGTTGTCGCGTCCTCTGGGCCAGCACCAGATAGTGCCCTGACTCAACGTGCTGATTTTTCTCTAAGCCATACGTTTGCCAAACATTTGGCCCCTGTATGGACCGTTGCCCTGAGCCCCGATGGAGGAACTTTAGTCAGTGGTAGCTATGATCATGTGGTGCGGATTTGGAATCTTGAGCAAAATGAAGTTGTTCGAGTCCTCTCAGGCCATACTGATGTTGTTCGCACTTTAGCCATTAATCTCGCTGGCGATATGCTTGTAAGCGGCAGTGGAGACATGAGCTTAAAGGCCTGGGATATGAACACTGGTCAGTTGCTGAAAACATTTGAGGGGCATACGGCGACAATCTGGTCAGTGGCGATTTCTCAGGATGAACAAACTCTGGTGAGCAGCAGCTATGACGGTGAGATTAACGTGTGGGATTTTCAGTCTGGACAGCTGCGCTATGGTCTCTCGGGACATACTGGACCCTGTTGGGCGGTCGCCATTACCCCAGATGGGAAACAGATTGTTAGCGGTGGTGGGGATGGCGATATCAAGATTTGGGATCTAGAAACTGGCGAGAATCTACGGACGTTACAGGGGCATGGGGATGCGGTGCGTGCGATCGCACTCCACCCCAATGGAGAACAGCTCGTCAG